>JAPKBO010000002.1 GCA_028823395.1 Planctomycetota bacterium
TGGACAAGCCGTACAGCATCCGGGACTGGCCCACGGCAAAGTCGGCGATGTCGATCGCCTCCTGAACTTCCCCCCAGCCCTCCTGTAGAATCTTGCCCATCTCGAGGGAGATTAGGCGGCCTAGGGCATCCTTGTGTTCGCGCATGGCATTGCCCATGCGGCGGACGATCTCGCCCCGCTGTGGCGCAGGGACCTCGCGCCAGCGCAGAAAGGCCTCGTGAGCCGACTGGACACAGACCTCGTACTCCGCCTTGGTAGCCTGCTGGATCGAGGCGATAACCTGCCCCGTTGCCGGGCTCTTGGATTCCAACATGGGGCCAGAGGTCTCAAGCCACTGGCCGTTGTACGCACCGGAGTTGGTGTCCTGAATGCCAAGCTGCTGAAGAAAATCCATGGGGGCTGCTGCCTTGTGGCGGGGGGGGGCCAGAGAGGGGGAGGGTTACGGGCCCGACAGGATAGCGCCCTTGGCACGCCTACGCGACCTCCTCCCCACCGCTCTGCGGCCCCTCCCCCTTCCCTTGCGAGGCTGGAACGCTATTCTCTCTGCCCAAATGGCTGACGACAAAATCATCTACCAACTGCAGGACCTGCACAAGTTCTACGAGCAGCGTGAGATCCTAAAGGGCATCACTCTGTCGTTCTTCGAAGGCGCCAAAATCGGACTGATTGGTCTGAACGGCTCGGGTAAGACCACCTTGCTCCGCATCATTGCGGGAGAAGAGAAGGACTTTGAAGGGGTGGCCAAGGCCGTGGGCGACGTGAGCATCGGCTACCTGCGCCAGGAGCCCAAGCTCGACTCGTCACGCACGGTCGGTGGCAACATAGATATCGCCGTCGAACACCTGCGGCAGATCGAGGCACGCTACTACGAAGTCATGACCCTCATGGGAGAGGCTGAGGGTGAGGCGGCCACGAAACTGTCGGCTGAGTACGACCATCTACAGCACGAGATGGACGCCAAAGGCATCTGGGACCTGGACAGCCGCGTAGAGCAAGCTGCCCACGCCCTGCAAGTCCCGCCTCTGGATCGAGATGTGGACACCCTTTCGGGTGGAGAGGCTCGACGCGTGGCCCTGTGCCAGCTGCTGCTCGACCACCCCGACATGCTGCTCCTTGACGAGCCCACCAACCACCTCGACGCCGAATCCATCGCCTGGCTCGAACAGCATCTTGCGGACTACGAGGGCACGGTCATCCTCGTCACGCACGATCGCTACTTCCTGGACAACGTCGTTGGCTGGATGCTCGAGATCGATCGCGGCATGGGCAAGCCCTATCCCGGCAACTACTCAGCCTACCTTGAGCAAAAGCAAAAGATGCTCGATCTCAAGCGCAAGACGGACGTCGCGCGCAACAAGGTATTAGCGCGTGAGCTTGAGTGGATTCGTCGCACGCCCAGCGCGCGCACCACGCAATCCAAGGCACGGCTCAAGCGCTACCAGGACATGGCCGCCAGTGCGCGCGTCGAAGACCAGCTCGAGTCCCTGGACCTGCGTATCCCCCCCGGACCACGGCTCGGAGACCAGGTCCTTGAAATCCGTGAACTGTCCAAGGGCTACGGTGGCAAGAATCTCTTCGAGGGCGTCACCTTCAGCGTCCCCCCCCAGGCAAAACTGGGTGTCATCGGCGCCAACGGCCTGGGCAAGTCCACGCTGATGAAGATCGTGATGGGTACCGAGACCCCGGACGAGGGTGAAGTCGTTATCGGATCCACTGTAGAGATGAGCTTCATCGACCAGAGCCGCACGGTCCTCGACGACTCACTGTCGGTCTTTCAGAACATCACCGACGGCAATGAGCAGCTCCCCTTTGGCAGCCAGACGATTGACAGTCGCGCCTACGTGGCACGCTTCAACTTCAAAGGCGAAGATCAACAGCGCCCCCTGTCCGAGTGCTCGGGCGGCATGCGCAACCGCGTCCTGCTGGCCAAGATGCTGCGCGAGCCGGCCAACCTCGTGATCATGGACGAGCCGACCAACGACCTCGATCTGGACACCCTGCGCGTCCTAGAGGAGGCCATCCAGCACTACCCGGGTTCCATGGTCATCGTTACCCACGATCGCTACTTCCTCAACCGGGTGGCGACGCACATCCTGGCCTTCGAAGGGAATGGCGCCGTGATCTTCCACCACGGAGATTACGACTCCTACAAAGCCTGGAAACTCTCCCAAGGCGAAGATCTAGACGCCCGCAAAGGCCCCCACCGTAAGTTCTCCCGCAGCTGATGGGAGCGGACAATTTGCGTCCCGAACTAGAGCCCTGGCCCGACCTAGCTCTGGCATCGCAGACCTTGGCCGCGTTCTTACCTAGAGACGAAGAACAAGCACGGGCGCAAGATCGCATCCTGGAGTTCATCGGCCGCCACCCGGAGGACGCCCACCGCCGCTCTTGTGTCGAAGGCCACCTGACGGCGTCAGTTCTCCTGTGGAATTCGACGCACACCAAGGTGCTCTTGCATCACCATCGCAAGCTGGGGCGTTGGCTTCAGTTTGGCGGGCACTGCGATGGCGACGCCAATCTGCTGGGCTGCGCCTGGCGCGAGCTCGTCGAGGAAAGTGGAATCGAACCCGAGTCGATCAGTCCCATCCCGGTTGACCTCGACATCCATGCCATTCCAGCCCACGGTGAGGAGCCACGCCATCTCCACTACGACGTGCGCTTCCTGGCCCAAGCTGGCCCCGGAGCTCTAGCTGCCTGCTCCGAGGAAAGCCTCGAATTGAGGTGGGTCTCCCCGACAGAAGCCGCCACCCTGGACCTGGACGATTCCGTGCAAAGGCTGCTGGCCCTGAAAGCTGTCCGCACCCTCGGGCACCGGCCCAATGGGAACGGATAGTTCCGCACCCCTCCCATCCCCAGCCGGGGGTCAACCCAACCGCCGAGGGAACAGGGACGCCCGCTAGGCGAACATGCCGGGCTCGGCACCCTGCAGCGAATGTCGCATAAGGGGCATATCCCGGATAATATTGATACTTTTTTTAGGATATTGCAATGCATAATGCCCCGCTAGAATGATCACGGTTTAGTGTGTAATCGAACCGCTCTAAACTCCGCACCAGCCATGCTCCCCTCGCTGCATTTAGTCTCGCGCTACATCATCCCCACAGCGCTGCTTTTGGCGACCGCCAGTGCCGCTGTGGGCCAGTTCAATCACGGGCCCGTGCACGTGCACGAGTTCCTGACCTCCAATGCCAACGGCTTGCAAGACGAGGATGGGGATGCAAGCGATTGGATCGAGATCTGGAACGCGAGCTCTGCAGCCGTGGACCTGGCAGGTTGGTACCTGAGTGACGACCTCTCGAACCTAGCTCGCTGGGCTATCCCTTCGAGAATCATTCCAGCCGGCGGCGCGTTGGTCGTGTTTGCTTCGGGCAAGGACCGCATTGGCCCGGAGCTGCACACGAACTTCAAGCTTTCAGCGGGCGGAGAAGATCTCTGCCTCACGGGTCCAGACGGAATAACCCTGGAGAGCGCGTACTTCGCCTTCCCGGCGCAGACAGCTGATGTGTCTTTCGGCCTGAAAGATACGCAACCGGCGGAGGGGTACTTCTCCCCTCCCACTCCAGGAGAAGCCAATGGAGATCAGTTTGCCTCTTTAGGAGCGGTCAACCCATCAAAGCATCGCGGGCACTTCCAAGCGAGCTTCACCCTGGCCCTGAGCCACGCGGACCATACCGTTCAGATCCAATACACACTGGACGGGTCGGCGCCGAGTGACATCAACTCCTTGACCTACAGCGCACCGATTACGATCGACACGGCGACTATCGTTCGCGCGCGAGCCGTTCGAGCCATGATGTCCCCCTCGACCGCGATCACCCATACTTACCTGTTTCCAGACGACACGCTTGCTCAGACTCACGCGGGGGTTATCGCTGATGGCTATCCAGCGGACTGGGTTGAGGATAACGGTACCCAGTGGGACCAAGGCGGGGGCCGGCCGGGAGCCTGGTACGGGATGGATGCCACCATCCTGGGCTCCTACACCACAAGCCAACTGAAGCAAGCCCTCCTGGCTGCACCTACGGTATCCCTGAGCATGTCCCAAGACGATTGGTTTGGGGACGGATCAACGGGCCCCGTCGGCGGGATCTACTGCAACTCTGAAGCCTCGGGAAGCGCATGGCGGCGGGCGGGCTCCATGGAGTGGATCGACCCCAACAGCTCCTTCGGCTTCGGCGTGGAATGTGGCATCTCGATCCAAGGCTCCTCGAGCACGAACCCCGTCCTTCGCAACCAGCTTTCGATCAAGCTCTCCTTTAAGGAGGAGTTCGGGCCCAAGAAACTGAAGGAGAATCTGTTCGACGGCTCGGTCGCCCAGTTTGACCACCTCATCCTAGATGCCGGCCATCAGAACTCCCCCAACGGGCCAGGATCGACAAAGCTCAAGATCCATGCCCAGGGACTGCGCGATCAATTCATGTGCGACGTTCAAGACGGCATGGGTGGCCTAGCACCCAGTGGCCGACCCGTGCACGTTTATATCAATGGCCTCTACTGGGGTCTGTACACCATCCACGAGCGCGCGAACGAACAATTCGCCGCAGCTCATGGGGGTGGCAAGCCCTCCGAGTATGACTACATCAAGGAAGGCGTCGTGCGTGAGGGTAACTCCAACGACTGGGACGATGCTAATGCGCCCGGGGCCTGGGACACGGCCGTCACCATCGCAGCAGGTGGCCTCGACACGGCAGACGTGTGGCAGGGGCAGCCCGCCTACGAAGCTTTCTCCCAGTGGTTCGACGTCAGCGACTACGCCGACTACCTCCTGCTCAACTACTTCGGAGGCAATACGGATTGGCCCCAGAACAACTGGATGGGAAGCTCCCACTCGCGGCTCTCTGCCGACTACACCGACACCAACCCCACAGGTGCGTTCCGCTGGCACTCCTGGGATGCGGAGACGGTGCTGCACTGGGGGAATGCCGCCACGGACGTCGGTGACGGGTTCTACGATCGCACCTCCGAGACCTCGACCTGGATCGGCAGCATCGTCTATTTCTACACCTTCCTGCGCGTCAATCCCGAGTGGCGGATGCTGTTCGCCGACCGGGCCCACGAACACATTTTCTACGGAACGCTATTTGTCGACCCCGCCTATTCAACGGCTGGGACCCCGTACGACCCGGACTTCCCCGAGCGAAACGTTCCCGGGACCACGTACTACCGCCGCGCCAATGACCTGTGGCCGGCGGTGATCATGGAGTACGCCCGCTGGGGCAACTACTGGCACGCCCCAGGCACGATTACTCCTAACGACTGGCTCGTCGAGCGTGACCGCCTGCTAGAGCAGTACTTCCCTGTGCGTACCGACGTACTGCTAGCCCAGTTGCGCAACGTACAACCACAGCTCTACCCCGACCTGGATGCCCCGACGCTCACCCCCCACGGGGGCTCCGTGCGGGCCATTCAACAAGTGATCCTAAGCCATCAGTCCGGAGCCACCATCTACTACACCCTCGACGGAAGCGACCCGCGATTGGCTGGCGGCGTCCTGAACCCATCAGCCGTGATGTACCAGGGCCCCTTCACTCTACCGGGTACAACCTGCTCGGTCCGCTCGCGAGCCTACGATGGAAGCGAATGGAGCGCTCTCGAAAAGGGCGACTTTGCGGTAGGTGTATCGGTGGTCCTGAACGAGCTCCAGGCCTCCAACAAGAACACCATCTTGGACGAAGACGGCGAAGCTGAGGACTGGGTGGAACTGACCAACACGGGCAAGAAAAGCATCGACCTGAGCGGTTGGGGACTCTCAGACGACGCCAACAGGCCCGGCAAGTGGCGCTTCCCCCCAGGCACTACAATCCGCTCCAAGGGCTACCTTTTGGTCTGGCTGGATGAGGACGGGACTCAAGGTCCGTTGCATGCCAACTTCAAGCTCTTGGCCTCGGGGGAGTCCATCTCCCTCTGTGGCCCCGCCGCCACGGGCAACGTTCCGGTGGACTCCATTTCATTCGGCCCCCAAGACCAGGACCGCTCCTTTGGTCGTATCCCCAACGGTAAGGGCCCCTTCGTGCCCCTCGTCGATCCATCGCCAAAAGCCCCCAACCGCCACGCGCGGAAGACTGCGGAATAGGCGAGTCGATTTTCAGGGCTGGAGGAACATCACATCGTGGGCGCGCACAAAACCCCAGCGCTCCCCCATCGAAATCAGAGCGTCATCGTTGTGGCCAGCGCGTGCAGCCAATTCTGGGTGCCCACGGCGCATCATCTCTGCAGTCACGGCGTCCACCATGGAGCGTGCCAACCCTCGATGGCGATAGTTTCGGTCCACCTCCAGGGCAGCAATGAATGGTGTCTCCATACCCGTCAAGGGATCCTTTAGGGGGACGACGACGCAGTAGCCCAGTCGGGTACCCGGCGGGTCATCACCTTCGCTGGAATGGGCCGTCAAGAGCAAGCCTGCCGTACTCTCCACCACACGACCCAGTAAGGCCGCGCCCAATCCTTCCCCCGGAATCCGATCCGTCCACTCTGCGGTCAACTGGCTCACGTAGCGATCCAGATCAGCAATCAGGTCCGCCCAATCGCAGGGTTTTTCGTGCAACGTCAAACTCACCTTCATGACCTTACCTCCACATTCAGCACCTCTCGCCGGCCTCGGCCAGGAAGCACCTTGGAAAACAGATTCGAGAAATCCACCAAAACCGCATAGCAGCAAGGAACCAGCACTAGGACCAGCAGAGTCGCCGCTCCCAGACCATAGAAAATGCTGATGGCCATGGGTTGCAGGAAGCGGGCATCACCGCTGACAAAAAAGGTCAGAGGGCTCAGGCCCAACATCGTGGTAGCGGAAGTGAGCAAGATGGGCCGAAAGCGCAGGCGCCCCGCTTCAAGGACGGCGCTAATCATGTCGTCGCCCTGCGACCGGCGCGAATTAGCGAAATCCACCAGAATCAGTGAGTCATTCACCACAACACCGATCAGGGCGAGGAGCCCGATCAAGGAAAGTAGGGTAATGGAAATCCCCATGATCCCGTGCCCGACGACCATGCCCAGGCTGGCAAAGGGAATGATGAACATAATGACGAGGGGCTGCAGAAATGATCGAAAGAGGGTCCCGAGAATCAGATAGATCAGCGAGAGGGCCATTCCGCTAGCCAGGGTCAGGGCGCCAAGAGCATCACTCGTCTCTTCGGCATCGCCCTTAATATCAAGGCTATACCCAGGGTACTCGTCCGCCATGGACTTCCAGCGCTCGACCATCACGGCCGTAATGTCGGCCGCGTTGCCCTCGCTCTTGTTCACATCTGCCGTCACGGTTACAGATCGCTCCAGTCCGTCCCGGGTGATCGTCGCGGGCCCATGGTCGTAGACAAGGTCCGCCGCCACAGACAGCGGCACGCGCTGGCCCTGTGTGCCCGGCACCGCCACACGCAGATGCTCGAGGATACCGGCCTGCTGCCGCACCCACTCGGGGTACTTAACCACCAGTTCCACGTCGTCCGTGCCGCGACGTAGATGACCGAAGGTGGTGCCCTCGAAAGCGCTGCGCAACTCGCTGGCCAACCCGGCTTCAGTAAATCCGAGACTTCGCCCCCGCTCCCCTAAGCGCACGCGCACCTGTCGGGCACCCTCATCTAGATTGTCATGCACGTCACGCACACCAGCGAAGGTAAGCAGCTCGGCCTGCAGGCGCCCTGAGATCTCCTCAAGCTCTTCGAGATCCTCACCGCGCACCCCAAGCTCGATGGCTCGGCCACTTGGACCCGCATTGGGCTGACCGATCTCAATGCCCTGCACGCTCGGAGGCAAGCTCTCAAACTCCACCCGCAGTAGCTCGATAATCTCGCTCACACTCATGCGGCGACTGGGTCCCTCTCGCAACTCGACCCAGACCTGAGCCAAATTGCTCCCCAGCTCGTAGATGGAGATGTCCGGGGCATTGACCCCCAACAGGGTATTGATGCTCTCTAGCTCCGACTCGGGCAGGGCCAGGGCGGCCGCCTCCACTTGGCGCGCCACGCGCTCGGTCTCGTCTAGGCTGGTCCCCGGCTCCAAACGCAAGCTCACGTAGAAGAGCTTGGACTCAAAGTCGTCAAAGAAAACAAAGGGCACCCGGTAAGCTCCGAGGGTTCCCACCACGGCAAGGATCGCCAAGGCCGCGGTCAGCGTGACATAGCGCCAGCGCAAACATGAGGAGAGAAACCTGGAGTAGAGCGCGCGCAAGGGCAGATACCAAGTACGGCCGCCCGCAGCCTTGCCCTTGACCACACGCGGTGCAGCCCAGTGGGCCAGGTGCACCGGCAAGATCGTCAAAGCCTCGAAGATCGAGACGATCAGGCACAGGGTCACGACCAAGGGCAAGGGGCGTAGAAGATTGCCGATCTGTCCGCTCAACATCAGGATGGGCAAGAAGGCGGCGATGCTGGTCAGGATAGTTGCAATGACAGGTCGGCCAACCTGAGCCGTGCCGGTAATGGCCGCCTGCTCGGGGTCCATGCCATCTTCCATCAGGCGGTAGACGTTCTCGCCCACGACGATGGCGTCATCGACGACCATCCCCAGCACAACGATCAGCGCAAACATGGTGATCATGTTCATGCTGACACCCAGCGCGCCGGCCAGAAGAAGGCCTCCCATGAAAGCAATGGGCACGCCCAGCGCCGTAACCAGCGCCACAGGAAAGCTGAGGAATAGGAACAGAGCGCCAAGCACCAGCAGGCCCCCAAGGGCCCCCGACTCCTTCATGATCTGTAGGCGGTTGGAGACGTACACGGACAGATCTGAATTGGTACCCAGGGAGGTTCCCGGAGGCATATTCAGAGACTCGCGTTCCACGTATTCGTGCACCGCCCGCGAGATGTCAATGATGTCTCCCGAAGCAGACTTGTTGACCTGCATGTGGAGGCAAGGACGACCATTGAATCGGGCGCGGGTCAAGCTGCGCTCGAAGGTGTCGTGACAGAACGCCACCTGCGAGAGACGCACCTTGGATCCATCGGGCCGAGTCAGAATCGGTAGATTCTCCAAGTCCCTCGCCCAGTCCAACTCGGCATCCACCCGCAGGGACCAATCCCCCTCACTGGTCTCCAAACTCCCTAGGGGCACGCTGGCCGCCTTGGCACCGACGGCCGCCCCCACCTGCTGCAGGGTCAAGCCGTATCGCTCAAGCGCCGCTGGGTCCGCCTCAATCCAAACCCGGGGCTTGCGTGTGCCTGTCAAAGCAACGGTGCGCACCCCCGGTATGGCCTCCAACCTCCGGCGATGCTCCTCAGCGAGGCCACGCAGCTCGACCTCGCTCGCCGTGCCATACACGAATACAGCAACGACGGGGAACACGTTGTCTATCTTCTGCACGCGCGAGTCTTCCGCCTGCTCGGGCAACTCGGAAGTCTCGCGGCGCACAGCGTCCCGAACATCTTCTAGAGTCTCGCTAGGATCTTCGCCCCGAGCCAAGGTCAGAGTCAGGCGTGACATACCCTCCTGGGATACGGAGAGGATCTCGTCTAAACCCCGGACCCCGTCCACCGCATCCTCGAGGGGGCGGGTGATCAAGCGCTCAACGTCTTCCGCGGATGCTCCGGGGTAGGGCGTCAATATTTCAATCTTGCCCAGGGAGTAATCCGGGAAGACTTCACGCGGCATCTGGTCGTAGACGAACCACCCACAGACCAGGATGGCGATCATGGCCAAGTTGGCTGCCACGGGATTGCCCACGGCCATGCGCACGATGCTGCGGATCATCGCGCCGGGTCGCCTGCCGCCGTATCACGTACCTGCACCCAGGCGCCGTGAGTGAGGAGGCTCAAGGGAGAGACGACTATGCGTTCCCCTTCTTCGATGCCTCCACCTAAGGCCCAAAGATCTCCGCCAAGCGCGGTGCCCCTCTGTGTCAACTCCACCGGCCGAGCCAAGACCACATCCCGGCCTTGCTCGTCCCGGGCTAGAACAAACAGGTGCGGCAGCCCATCGCTAAAAATAAAAGCCTCGCGCTGAAATGCGATCGTGCGCTCCAGTGGATCCAAATCGATGACCGCCTCGGCGTAGAGACCCGCCGCAAGCCACCTCCCTGATTCGCCCTGAGAGATCACACCGTCGAAATTCAGTTCCATTTCGACAGGAATAGAGCGGGTAAGCGGATCGGCTTGAGCTCCGATCGATACGACCTGCGCCTGGCGAATTTCACCGGGCTGAGCTGGAAAATCCACTGCGGCGGTCATACCGAGTCGCAGGCCCACAGTTTGTTCCGCGGATACATGAACGAGAAGTCGGAGGGTGCCCACGTCCAGAAGTTGAACCAATGGAACTCCCGGCGCTACGAAACCGCCCACCGCAGGAGCATGGCCCTCGAGCCTTCCACCAAAGGGGGCCAGGGCTGCGGTCTTCGACAAGCGTGTGCGAGCAAGCTCAAGTACCTGTGCGCGTTCACTACGTAGGGCCTTTGCCGAACGGACCGCGACCGAGGAGTTCTCCACCCCTGCCTCAGCTACGCGTAGCCCCTGGTCGGCGAGAGAGCGCCGCGCCACCGCCGAGTCCAAGTCACTGGCCCGTAGGTGGCCTTCGCTCACGAGCCTGTCCACCCGTCCTTCCTCTCGCGCCAATGCGTCCCGATGCTCACGGGCGGAGATTTCCGCCACTTGTGATTGGGTCACTGCCAGAATCGCCTGCTCCAGTGCAGCATCAGCCTGTTCTAAGAGCGCCGCTCCGCGCCCGACCTCCAGGGTCAACTCGTCGGGGTTCACCCGCCAGAGCAAAGTCCCGGCGTCCACCCAGGCGCCGCTGCGCCACTGGTCGGAGACCTCCACCAATCGTCCGCCCACCTCGGGAGCGAGCTCCGCCGTCCGGGCTGGATATAGAGTCCCCTGCACGGACACCGACCTGGGAACCGCGCTCCGGCGAGCTTGCACCCACTCTACCGGGACCGGGCCGAGGTCTGAGACGGCGACCTGGACAGGCTGGGGCGCGCTCGCCGCGATCCATGCGGAGAGGCTGAGGCTGCCAGCCACAAGGGCCACAACGCACAGGATGGAGATCAGGAGGCGGGACATGGGCGGAAATAGTACACGACCCAACACACGAGGCGGGCCGCTGGGCTGGACGGACGGGGCCGGCGCGGTTTCAATCTCCACTCCCTCAACCCCCTACCCTGACCCCATCAACACGTGGATATCACCGTAGACCAGTCTGATACGAGCACCGCCAAGATCTCCTGCAAGATCACGGCCTCTGAATTCCGGAGCGAACTCACAAATGGCTTACGCCAAGCCGGAGGCGGAATGAACATGAAGGGCTTTAGGCCCGGAAAGATACCGCTCAAGGTGCTTGAGAAGAAATTCGGCGCGGAGATGCACCAGGAGGTTCTGCATACCTTTCTTCGCAAAGCGTACGACCAAGCCGTGGAGGACGAATCCCTACAGCCCATGGCATCGCCGCGCATGGTCTCGGATGCTCCCGAAGCAGACGAGAGTGGAGACTACGAGATCTCCTTCTCGGTGCCCCTCAAGCCAAGCTTTGAGTTGCCGGATTACAAGGGCCTCAAGATTGACTCGGAGTTGGAGCCCGTCCTGCCCGAGCAGGTGCAAGGCGTGGTCGAAGACATCCGCCGCCAGGAGTCCATCCCCGAGCCGGCAGGCGAAGAAGGCATCGACGAAAACGGTGTCGTGCTCTGCGACTTGAACTTCCTGTACGAGGACGAAGTGGTACTGGAGCGCGAAGGCCTGCGACTGTCAGCACACACACCTCCTCCCGGACTGGATCCCGAGGCCTACACCAAAGCTCTGGTTGGCGCCAAGGATGACTCCGTGATTGAGCTCGAGATCGTATTGCCCGCCGACCTGGAAAACGAAGCGGCGCAAGGCCAGCCCGGCACCTGCCGGCTGACGATCAAACAGGCCTTCTCCATGGTCCCCCCCCCGGACGAAGACATCTTCGCCAAGCTTGAAGTCGAAGATACGGCCGGCCTAGACGCCAAGATCCGCGAGCGCATGGTTGAGTCCGCGCAAGAGCGCGAAAATAGTCGCCAAGAAACCGCCCTGCTCGACCGGGTCATCACCGAGACCTCCATGGATCTGCCCGAGACCATTCTCGAGGAGCAGACCGAGCAGCGCCTAGAACAGATGAAGCGCCAGCTGGCCGAACAGGGTGCGGACGAGGAGCAGGTCGCCGCCCAGGCTGATGAGCAGCAGGCCACTGCCCGCCAGGAAGCCGAGCGCGGCCTACGCGCGCTCTTGGTTGTGGAATCACTGGGAGACAAGGAGGAGCTACTGGTCACCGCAGAGGACATCCAGACCGAGCTAGGGGCCATTGCGGAGCGCAACGGCGTCTCAGTCGAGGAGGTCCGAAAGTACTATTCAGAAAATAATCTGGCTCAACAGATGACCGTGGAGATCCTTGAACGCAAGGTACGCAAGTTCCTCCGGGAGAGTGCCGAAGTGTCTATTCCAGCCTAGCTCCCAGAGCCCCCTCCCCCCTCCCGACCCCCGGCCTTCGGCCCCCGATCCCCTTTCCACCGCACCCCCTAGGATCCTCCCGTGACTACACAGAACTACTACCCCGTCCCCTTCGTGATCGAGAAGACCGGCCGAGGCGAGCGCCAGTACGACATCTACTCGCGCCTCCTGGAGGACCGCATCATTTTCCTGGGGACCCCGATCGACGATCAGGTGGCCAACGCCGTCATGGCCCAACTCCTCTTCCTGGACAAGACCGGCCGTAACCAGGACATCAAGATGTACATCAACTCTCCCGGCGGCTCAGTCACAGCCGGGCTGGCCATTTACGACACCATGCAATTGGTGGAGCCGGACATCTCGACCTACTGCCTCGGGCAAGCTGCATCCATGGGTGCGGTACTCCTCGCGGGAGGAGCCAAAGGCAAGCGCTTTGCCCTACCCAACTCGCGCGTCATGATCCACCAGCCCTCAGGGGGGTCCGGTGGAACGGCCAAGGACATGGAGATTCAGGTGGGCGAGATTCTCAAGATGAAAAAGAGCCTTGAGAGCATCATCGGCGAGCACTGTGGCAAGACCGCCGAGGAGATCGATGCGGCCTCAGATCGCGACAATTTCATGTCTCCCGAGGAGGCACTCGCCTTCGGCATTATCGATGAGATCGTCGTGCGGGCCAATCCAGCGGACTGACTGAACAGGCTGGGTAAGAAAACGCGGATCCGAGCAGGATCCGCTTCATTTCGAGTCAAAGGGGCGTGTCTCAGCCTAGGGACGCGCCCCTTCATTTTTTGCATCTGATCCACCCCGATCCACCGGGATTGTCCGAATTCGGGGTACGATACCTCACCTATGAGCTCTTCCCGTAAGACCGGTCGCCACGTCGAACGCTGCACATTCTGTGAGAAGCCCCGGCACCAAATTGCCTCGCTTATTGCAGGCCCTCCCGGGGTCTACATCTGCAATGAATGCATCGAGATCTGCAATTCGATATTGCAGGAGGAGACTCGCAGAAACCCCGATACAAGCGCGGCTCGACCGATCGGCAAGGGTGACCTGACCGGCTCGGCGGTTGCTGGCCCCAGCGAGCGTCTGCCCACGCCCATTGAGCTCGCGCTCCTGCTCGACGAATACGTCGTGGGTCAAGGCCATGCCAAGAAGGTCCTCTCGGTCGCGGTCTACAACCACTACAACCGCCTGCGGCAAACGGGTAGCGACGGATTGAACGACGAGGTTGAGATTGAAAAATCCAACGTCCTGCTGGTGGGTCCCACGGGCTCCGGCAAGACGCTCCTGGCGCGAACCCTGGCGCGGACTCTCGACGTGCCCTTCGCCATGGCCGACGCCACGACTCTGACGGAAGCCGGCTACGTGGGTGAGGACGTGGAGAACATCCTGCTCAAGCTCCTGCAGGCTGCCGACTTCGATGTTGAGACCGCCCAGCAGGGCATCATCTACATCGATGAAATCGACAAGATCGGGCGAACCACAGGAAACGTCTCCATCACACGCGATGTCTCGGGCGAGGGCGTGCAGCAGGCTCTCTTGAAAATCCTTGAGGGCACCGTGGCTTCGGTACCGCCGCAAGGTGGACGCAAGCACCCCGAGCAGTCCTACATTCAAATCGACACCGCCAACATCCTATTCCTGTGCGGCGGTACCTTCAGCGGCGTCGAAGAGTTCATCGCCAAACGCATCGGTCAGGACGTGATCGGCTTTGCGCGGGAAGGGGCAGCACAGGCCCAAGGCAAGATCGCCCGGACCCGACCTGGAGTGCCTGGAATGAGTAGTGGGCCACTGCCCGCATTGGGAACTCCCGAGTCCCGGGACGCCTACGTCGAGTACTTGATTCCCAAGGATCTGATGGAATTCGGATTGATCCCCGAGTTCATCGGACGACTCCCCGTGCTAGCCACTCTCGACACCCTGGGTCGAGCCGAGCTGGTGCGAATTTTGACCGAGCCCAAGAACGCCCTGGTGCGTCAATTCCAAAAGCTCTTCGAGATGAGCGGCAAGACCTTGGTGGTTGAAGATTCCGCCTTGAACTCCATCGCGGACATGGCCATCGCCCGGGAAACCGGGGTCCGTGCTCTGCGCGCCATCCTGGAAGACCTGCTCCTCGACCTCCTATACGAACTCCCATGCCGCAAGGACTGTGACGAGTTTGTGATTGACGAAGACGTGGTCGCGGGCAAGCGCCAATTGGCCATAGGACTCACTGCGGACGATCTGGAACCCACCCCGGCGGAAGAGGTGCCCAGCTCCATCCCCCACCCCGCCGAAGAAGAAAGCTCCAGCGAAGAGCGCGAAAGCGCCTGAACCAGATCTGGAATCCTCGGGATGTGCGTGGCGTTCGCCTCCAGCACCCTTGGCGGCTACACTAAGCGGCATGGCTTCTACCCCAGTCGGTTCGGGACCCCTTACGGTCCATTACCATCGCGACTTCGATGGGATGTGTGCAGGTGCAGTTCTGACCCATATCCTCCGGGAGAGGGGTGAGAGCAACGTGCGGTTGCAAAGCGTCAATTACGACCAGCGTGCGGATTGGGAAGGGTTCTGCATGGGCGAGCGCTTCGCCATTGTGGACTTCCACTTTCATCCGCGCGCCGAGTACTGGTTCGACCACCATCCCACGACATTCCTGACGCCAGAGTATCGGGCCATGTACGAACCCTCCGATCGTTGGCGGTGGGATGACAGTTCGCCCTCCTGCCCGCCGATGATCCTGGACCACGCTCGCAATCACTGGGATTTCGATCCCCCTGAACGCTTCTTGGAAATGGCAACGTGGTCCGACATCGTGGATGCCGCTCGCTACGAGTCTGTGGATCAAGCTATCTTCGGCGATGACCCTGCTCTGCGCATTACACGCTCGCTGACAGTTTCACCCAGTCCCACATGGGTCGATGAGCTGGCCGAGGCCCTGGTGGATCAGGACCTGGACACGGTGGCGAGTCGGCCGGATCTTGAAAAAGCTCACGAGCGCGCCTCGCGCAACCGTGACAAAGCGCTGGAACACTTCCCCTCCACCGTGAAATGGATCGAGGGTGGCGTGGTGTTTTACGATGCCTCTTCCAGCCGCGTACGACGCGAGCGGTTCGCTACCTTCTACCACCACCCCGAAGCGCGTTACGCGGTGGGTGTCATTCCGACCCGCGCCGGATTCCACGTGACTTGCGGTGAGAACCCATGGAATCCCCCCGAGAATCGAGCCAATATCGGCGCCATGATGGCGAAGCACGGCGGCGGCGGCCACGTGGCCGTGGGTGGTGCCAATCCTCCTGATCTCCAGGCCGCGCGCATGGTGGCCGAGGAAACCGCCAGTCACCTAGTCTTGCACTTGGCCAAGGGCACTCGCACTTGACCGCCGAAATCCCCTTGACCGCTGAACCCTCCGACGGAACTCCGAGTCCCGAGCCGAAATACAAAGGGCTATTAGCCTGGCCCAAGGAAGCCCTGGAAGAGCGCTTCGTGGAGTTGGGAGGCCGCCCATTCCATGCACGGGTGGCACGCGAGCAACTGCTAGGCAAGGGCGTACTCGACTACGACTCCATGACCAGCCTGCCTGCCCAGTTACGCGAGGCCCTGAAAATTGAGGTTCCGCTCCTGGCTGGCTCGTGCACCCAGCGTGTCGAGGCCCGCGACGGGACCATAAAGCTCCTCTTGGACTTCCCTGGGGACGAATCGGGAAAGGGAGGTGGAGTCGAGACCGTCCATATTCCGCCTCTGGGTGCCAAGCGCGGCCAGGGAGCAACCCTGTGTGTCTCTACCCAAATCGGTTGCCCGGTGGCCTGTCCATTCTGCGCCTCCGGGCTAGATGGCCTGGCGCGCAACCTCCAGCCCCATGAGATCCTGGAACAGTTCGCCCAGGGGCGCGCCCAGGGGGAATTGCGACGCGTTGTGGTCATGGGTATTGGTGAACCCCTGCTCAACTTCGAGAATCTGACTCTGGCCCTGGAGCAGGTACATGAAATCGTGGGCCTCGGGGCGCGCAAGATCACCGTCTCCAGCGTGGGCTTTCCGGAGCGCCTACGCCAAGCCGCCCGTAGCCAGCCCCGCTTCCAGTTGGCTATCTCCCTGCACACCCCAGATGACGACCAGCACGACGAGCTCATACCCGCCCTACGGGGCACCCCCATCGATGAAATCCTCGCCGCAGGCGATGATTGGTTCCAGGTCACGGGCCGCGAGGTGACCTACGAATATGTGTTACTGGGCGGAACTAACGATAGCGCTCAACACGCCGAACGCCTGGTCAGACGCCTGGGCGGACGCCGAGCGACCGTAAACCTTATCCCCTACAACTCAACCCGCGGACTGGGCTACCACCGCCCGGCCCCGGAGGACGTGGAGATCTTCGCTACCCTGCTGCGCGAAGGCGGCATCGTCGCCACCGTGCGATATTCACGAGGTGCCGACGGTGCGGCAGCCTGCGGTCAGCTTCGGATGCGCGCGTAAGCGCCGAGCATCAAAAGCGCCAGGTGTAGGTCAGCTTGAGGGCCACCTCGCCGGCCGTCCGGGCAAAGCTCTCGCGACCAGTTCGATCCCAACCCGAGAGGGCGACGACGTACATGTCCTGACCCGGCTCCACAATCCAGTGCAGGCGACTCTGAAAGCTCAGATCTTCGGAGGCCGTATCGAACTGAGCCGTGTTCTGCCAAGAGAGGTCGGGATCAAAGTAGAAATCCGCATCCGTGGACACGACTTGTGTGTGCAGATTCCCCTCGTCTAGATCGATGCGAATATCGTCGAAGGAGAGGCTCCACTTGAAGAGAGCCGATGGCAGCAGCACGGGAGAGATACGCGTACGCAGAATATCCCCGGAGTAGTAATCACCCCACTCCACCTGCATGTATCCCATAAGGCCTCGACGCTCGTTGGAATCCAAATGCAGAGTGTGACGTGTCATCGCGAATTCCCCCGAATCTACGAAGATGTCGTCGCTCAGATTGAAGCCGGTATCCAACACGTCGAATTCCCGCTTGGTCTCGATGGAGATGGAGTCCTCGCTCCAGAACTCCAAGTCCAGCCACTTGAGCGGGACCTGAAGCAGGTCTTCGTCTCCGATGCGGTCCTGGTCGTAATGGGGAGAGATGCTGGCGCGCACGCTCCGGAACAGGTCCCCCTCGGTTCCGCGATGTGTGAATTCGGCTCTGTACTTGTGGTGATCGACTCCGGCGCGGCGTACAAAGCCCAACTTCGGATCAAAACCATCTTCAATACGGGTCACATCCAGAGTGTGATCCCAGGTGGCCGAGCGGGCGTTGGCTTTCAGCCCAAAGGCGTTAGCTGACTCTGCGCCGTCATTTTCAGAGGCAAGGAAATAACCCCACAGGCTGCCCGAGTGGCCAGCACCAAAGAACCGGCTAGAGCCAAGGCGGAAGTCCGCTCCCGCGGTCATCGCATCCCCCTCGCCATCCGGTCGTCCGTGGGTGAACAGAACACCGGCCGCATTCTCCCCGCCCAGATTGCGGGAGAGGCGCACCACGCCCAGATTCTGCTTGGACACGTCGTCCCCCTTCAGGACCGTCGAGTCCTGAAGCGTCTCCAGGATGCCCACGTTCCAGTCCCCTGCACGGCCCGTCAACTTGAGTCCCGCCAAGAGAGGCAGTGCCGAGCCCGTCTCGGAGTTGCGTCCGATGTTGCGCGAGTAGAAGGCCATAAGCCCTCCGCCCCGGCTGCCACCCCCGCGGCCATAACGCGAGGAAGATGGACCGAACTGAAAGACACCCACGTCCTCCAGGAAGAAGTCCCGCTTCTCAGGAAAGAACAAGGGGAAGCGTGTCAGATTCACCTGCCGATCATCGATTTCAGTCTCTGCGAAGTCCGTGTTGGTGGTCAGGCGCAGGTTCATGGCTGGGGTGGGGCGCCAGGTGATATCCAGCCCCATGTCCGCGCTGGTCAGGGTCTCGGGCACCGATCGGTCCTGACGGTAGCCCGACTTCACATAGGGCACCACATCCAGGCCGCGGCCCTGCTCTAAGCCACTCAAGCCCACAACAGCACCGCCCTCTTCCAGGGAAAAGAAGCGATAGGCCACGCTCGGATTTGCCCAACGAGCTTCCTCCCCATTGGCAATCCGCTTGCGCCGCAGGTTGAAGCCCCAGCGCGCGGCATCTACATCAAAAGCCAGGGTCTTGAGAGGCAGGACAATCTCAGCTTGCCAACCCCCGTCAGTGGTTTTCGTGCGCGCATACCAGATCCCGTCCCAGTCTTTGTTAAATGCCGAGCCCGAGTCGGAAAGCAGGGCGTCCCCCCGCGACCCACCGGCGCTGATCTGAAACCAGAAGGCGAAGCGTTGATCATCGAAGGTGTCAAACCACATCTCTATGACGTCGTCATAGCGCACGTACGCATCGCGTTGTCGTTGTAGCGCACGCACGTCGCTGGGATCGTCGTGACACACGACGCCCACGTACAGGTTCTCGGAGTCGTAGGCCATCCGGACGTCCGTCGGGTGGGTGGGCTCTGCACCGTCAATGGGCTCCGTCGCAACCAGCGCTCCTAGGCGAGCAGCTTGGGCCCAGAGGGGCTCGTCGAGTTCGCCATCCACCACGACCTGTGTGCCCTCGGGGACACGCTCGATATGCACTTCGAAGGAGCTCTGACTCGGCTCTTGGCTAATCGCCAAATCAGCAGCCCAAATGAGGCACAGGCAGACACAAAGAACTCTTCGGTGAAGGGGCATGGTGGCAGGGTAACGGAATAGTTATTGAACTGGAGCCGGCTAAAATCCTATCCCGTCCGAGGGCACGGATGGAGAGCACGGAGGTAAGGCTTGTGACAATGGTCAGACGGACGACGCCTCTTCCGTCGCGAACAGGCTACGGGACCAAACCAACCAGAAGATGCCGGTCAAGAACGCAGCAGCCGCTCCAACCGCCAGAGCCACATCAACCGAACCTGTACGGTCCGTCACCCAACCCAAGCCCAGCCCCCAGAAGGTGAAGGACAGGGTCAAGCCCAGGAACTCCAGCGCATGTACCCGGCCCCTAAAGGCATCGCTCACATGTCGCTGCCAGAGCACGGTAGAGGAAACCCAGATCGCACTACCACCCGTGTGAGCCAGGGCCACCAGCAAGCAGGCAGCCGTCATGGTCGTCGCCCAGGGGAGGATCCCGTAACCCAATGCGGCTACCCAGAATCCCACGGCCACGGCACGCACAAGGGCGCGGTCCGTTCCCCCGCCGAACCGCCGGGCAAATAGGGGCCCCAATCCGGTCCCCACTCCCCGCGCTGCGTAAAGGGTACCAATGGCCATGCCTGCCTCCTCCACGCCGGCTCCAGGCGTACCAAAGCGCTCGCTTCCCAGGACCGAGAGGAGCACCAGGAATCCACCGGCCATTCCCCACAGACTCTTGATCGCCAACACGCGGCCGATGCCCAGCTCACGCGCGTGGCCCAAGGCCGCCGCCATATCCTTCCCGCTGAGTACTCTGCGCCAGGGCAAGCGGGCATTCCCCGCGGGAGCCGCCAGAGGCAGTCCGATCAATAGCAATGCGCTCACCACAAAGGTTATGGCGTCAGCGATGAATACGCCGCGCGTCCCAACCGCAGCCAGGACAAGGGCTCCGCTGAAGGCACCCACGGCCAGCATGGTGCTCCACGTAGCGGCTGAAATCGCGTGGGCGTCCAAGAGGTCCTCGCGCCGAACCACGCTGGGTAGTGCCGCCGAACGGGCCGCGTCGAAGAAGACCGCGAGCCCGGTCTGCAAGGCCACGAGGCCGTACAACAAGGGGAGGTCGCCGGGCTCGTCCACAAACAGCAAGCAAAGAACTACAACCGCACGTGCTAGGTCGGCCAGGACCATCACCAGGCGTCGCGAAAGGCGGTCGGCCACGGGCCCGGCGAGAGGGGCCATAAACCCCGTGGGCAAAAGGCGCAGGGATAGCTCCATGCCATACAGCATCCCCACGGGACCGAGGGCATCCACACCACCCAGGCTTGCAATCAGACTCAGCACCGCGACACGGCTCAGCCAATCTCCAGCCTGGCTGACAGCCATCGCCAACCACAGCCGGGCGAAGGCCGGGTTACGGCGCAGTAGACCTAGCACGCCGCACACCCGGAGATCGCACCCGGGAACCCTCCCCCATTGCGTCGCTGCGGCTTGGGCCCTAAGCCCTCGTATGAACTAGACGCCAGCAGGATTGCAGTCCGCGATACGCTCAAGGGCCTGATCGATCTCGGCCTCCGTGACGACCAGGGGCATCCTGAAGCGGATGGCCTGCTCACCTGAAGCCAGCACGAGCAGCTGTCGAGCGTGCATCTGACGGATGTACTCGTCCCGCTGAGCAGGACTCTCCAAGGTGAAAGCGACCATGGAGCCCTGACCGCGCACGTTGCTGATGTGGCCCTGATCCCTGGCAAGGCCGCGTAGGCCGCTTACCAGCTGCTGGCCTCGGGCGGCCACGTTGTCGGCCAGATTCTCCTCTTCGATAATCTCGATGAACTTCGTGGAGCGCACCATATCCACCAAATTGCCACCCCACGTGGAATTGATACGCGAGGAGCGCACGAAGACGTTGTCGACCACTTCGTCCACACGCGGACCGGCGTAAATCCCGCAGACCTGGGATTTCTTGCCGAAGGCCACCACATCGGGTCGCACCCCATGGTGCTGCCAATACCAAGGCTTGCCCGAACCGAAGAAACCGCTCTGCACCTCATCAAAGATCAGGAGCGCCTCCGCGGAGTCGGCGTAGCCACGAAGCTTCTGGAAGAACTCCGTGCGGAAGTGATTGTCCCCACCTTCTCCCTGCAAGGGCTCGATGAGGATAGCCGCCACCCGGTTTTTGTACTTCTCACAGGCCGCTTCAATCTCAGCCCAGGTCTGCGCCTCGGAGGCCTCGATGTCATTGCAGATGTTGCCCTCCAGATCAAACTCGATGGCCGGGTTGTGCACCCGGGGCCAATCGAATTTAGGGAACAGGGCGATCTTGTCCGGTACCGTGTTCGTCACGCTCAAGGTGTAGCCCGAGCGTCCGTGGAAGGCTTGACGGAAGTGCAGGACAACTAGGTCATTGCCATCGTTCACCAAATCCACGCCCACCTTCTGGGCCTTCCAGTCAAAGGCCACCTTGAGGGCGTTTTCCACGGCCAGGGAACCACCCGAAACCCAAAAGTGATGGTCGAACCCCTCGGGGCTCACGCGTGTGGCAAAGGCCTCCACGAACTCCGCCATGTAGGTGGTGTAGAGGTCGGAGCTCGCGGGCTTGTTACGCCCGGTGAGTTGGATAGCCGAACAGAAATCGGAATCAAAAGTCGCCGGGTGGTTGTAGCCCACCGGCCAGCTCGCAAAGCAGGTGAAGAAGTCCAGGTACTCGTCGCCGGTAGCGGCATCGTGCAACCAGGAGCCGTGGGACTTTTCCAGATCCATGACCATCGACATCCCATCGGCGAGCTGATGGCGACTGAGGGTGGCGTGTACGTCTTTGGGTTCAATCATCCGAATGGGGTGCCCGAGTGAGGGCAGAGTGGAATCAGGCTGTGGAAGAACTCGAGCTTGGATTGGAGTCGCCCCGCCGAATGAGCACGATCGGGGCAGGCTGAATTTGCTCCAGAACCCGCATTTCACTCTCCACATTGGTGAAAACGAGTCTCTGGATTGTACCGCTGGTGGGGTCCCCGGTGAAGGACGGACGGCGCTCCTCATGGATCAGGGTAGCCCCGCCGTCGATTCCATCGGCCAATGTCTGTTCAAGGTGAGTAGCCAAGGCCCCGTCGACCCAGGGGCAGGGGTTCGCAGCGGAGGTCAGCCCCTCTTCCGGATGTTCGAGAGCCAACAGAAGTTCGGTGGTGAAAGCAGACAGCAGGCGAGGAGCCACCTCGACGATAGAAGACATTCCCGGCAGCTGGCCTGAGAGGGATGGAAGGCGCGAGAAGAGATCCCCTGCCACGCGCCGCGCTGCGACCCTGGGATTTTCGTCGGCTTCCACACGGAGGACGCGCGGGACTAGGAGACGGTGGCACCAGGCCGGCGGGCGCACCTCAACGATGCCATCCCCAAAGCTCGCCCCGCCTCCGCCCTCGGGTGCTAACTCCTTGTGCTCGAACCCACTGAGAATGAAGCCGCTCACGAACGGGCTCGCGATAGCCGCACGCAGCACAGATTCTCCGTCATCGTGCAAGAGCGCCAGGGCGTCAGGGGCCAGGCCAGCTCCAAGCAACAGGTCAGCCAGACGCTGCGCAAGCCCTGGAACACGGGGGTCACTCACCAACAGCACGCGACGCCCCGCGAGGAGTTCGGCCGCCACGCATACGAACAGATCCTTGAGCATCTCGCCCCAGTGCAGGCGAACGAGAACAACGGAGCCTTCGGCGGGTGCAGCGGCCTCATTGAATCGGCTGACCAGGAGTTCGGGATTCCAGGCGGGGGCGGCCTCCCCATCGAGCAAAATTTCCAGGCACTCCTCAGAGGACAGGCCCAACCTTGAAGCCAGAACCCCACCGCGATCCGGGTCCGCCACGAAGGCCGACCAGGCTCCGCTCAAAATGCCTAGGCGAGCTTCCTCGTCCGGACCACTCAATAGCCCTGTCTCCGAGCGCAGGCTAGCCAGGGCGCTCTCCAGGTCGGTTCGATCGGATCGCGGCCAGGAGCTAGGCCCCGAACCCGAGGGCACATCAAAATGGCTGCCCGAGCGGGCGGCACGCCCCTCCCCTCCAATCAGGTTTTGGTAGGTGTCTGCTGCAGCGCTCATAGATGGGAGGTTGGGAGAGCCCTTCGAATCACAGGGGGCCGAGGGGTCGACCGGAGGGCGAGGGCGTCTATCCTATGGGCCAGCCCAACGAGGCGACACTCTCCCCATGGCCAGCCCCCTTCGCTTCCTCCCCTCCATGCACATCCGCAGTGGAAAACACTTCGAGCGCGCCTACCGTAAGGGCAGTCGCGCGCGGGCTGAACAACTGCTGGTCGTCGTTGCGGAGAACGGCCTGGACGCGACACGCCTGGGCCTTTCCGTAGGCAAGCGCATCTGGAAGCACGCCCACAGGCGCAATCGAGTGCGGCGCATCTTTCGTGAGGCCTTCCGCCTGACCTACCCGGAGCTACCCAAAGGCGTCGATCTCGTCCTCATTCCCGCGGCCGCTCAGCTCGAGCCCGACCTCGAAAAGGTAAAACGCGAGTTAGTGATGCTGGCTCACAAGGCACACCAGCGTCTCCTGCAAAAGCAGGCTGAATCTGAGGGGCGCCCGTGACGACCCTGATCCGCCAGGCGGTAACCCTGCCCATCAGCTTCTACCGCCGCTTCCTCTCCCCGCTCAAGCCCCGGACCTGCCGCTTCCACCCCACGTGCAGCGCCTACGCCCAGGAGGCGATTCACGCCCACGGAATCATCCGGGGAACGGCCATGGGGATTTGGCGCGTTCTTCGATGCAACCCTTTCGGGGGCAGCGGGTATGATCCCGTCCCCCGATGCGGCGACAGTGAAACCCAGCCGCCATCTATGCCCACCACCACCGCTGACCCCTCTCGAGATTCATGAATCGCCTCCCGTTCCTGGCCCTTTACCTGCTCACCGCCTGCGCATCCACTCCCATCCAATCGGTCGTGGTCGAGTCCCCAATCGCCGGAGCCAGGCCCGCCGATGATCTAATTCAAGAGGGCGAGGTGCACTTCAAGCATCTCTGGCAATTGACGGACGGCGGCGAAAATGCTGAGGCCTACTGGAGCTTCGCGGGCGACCGCCTAGTCCTCCAATCCCGACGTCCCAAAGAAGGGGTGGAATGCGACCGCATCTACGTCACCGAGGCCGGCGGCACCACGCGCCAGATTTCCAACGGTCGAGGAGCAACCACCTGCTCCTACTTCCTGCCCGGCGACACGAAGGTACTCTTCGCCTCGACCCACTCGGACCACGAGACCTGTCCTGAGCCGCCGGATCGCAGCAAGGGCTACGTGTGGGCCTTGCACCCCGAATACGACATCTACCTGCACGATTTGGCTTCGGGAGACACCGAGACCATGATCGGAGGGCCGGGCTATGACGCTGAGGCCACCATATCCCCCACAGGCGACCGCTTGGTATTCACCTCGACGCGCTCGGGGGACATCGAACTGTGGACCTGTAACCTGGACGGCACGGACATTCGTCAAGTGACCAACGAGCCCGGCTACGATGGCGGTGCTTTTTTCAGTCACGATGGTCAGCAACTGGTCTGGCGCTCGACGCAATTCAGTGACGAAGACCGCGAGGCCGAACTGAAGGACTATCGCGCCCTGCTGGAGACCGATCTTGTGCGCCCGAGCAACATGGAAATCATGGTGGCGCGCGCCGACGGAAGTGGACGCAAGCAGGTAACCCACCTGGGCAAGGCCAATTTTGCTCCCTTCTTCTTCCCGGATGATCAGCGCATCATGTTCTCGACCAATCACCACGACCCCAATCGGCCGGCGATGAACTTCGACCTGTTCTCCATCCGCCCCGACGGTACGGACCTGGAGCAAGTCACGTTCTACAACGGAGAGCGCGGCAAGCAGTTCGACTCCTTCCCCATGTTCAGCCCGAACGGACGCTACCTGGCCTTCTCTAGTAACCGTGGCACGGGTGAAGCCGGTGAAACCAACGTCTTCATCGCCGAATGGCAATAGCCCAGAACCGGTAGTGGCGAGCGTGGAGACTACCTCCCAGCCCGAGTCCTGTGCCGGGATGGGTCGTGCCTGGCTCCTGCTGCTCGTCCTTCCGATCGTCTTCTTTGGACCCGCCCTCCTGCCGGGCAAGGGATTCCTTCCTCAGCACCCATCGAGTCTGGCTCCGCTGTCGACCGAGACATCCGCCGCTGAAGCCCAGGAGCAGATCAACTACTGGACCGTCGATGGGTTGTTCCCGTTCCTGACGGACGCACTGCATCTGCGGCACGCGCTTGAGCTCGATTGCCTGCCAACATGGAATCCCATGCTTGGCCTCGGGTATGGAACGGCCGGCGGCAGTCTGGTGACCCCCTGGTATCCGCCCAACCTCCTGCACCTGTGTGTGCATCCGGCGCGGGCCTTCGGTTGGCTGGCTCTCCTGCACCTGTTGCTCCTGGGCACGGGCGCGGCCCTGTTCCTGCGACGCCAGGGGTTTGGGCTGGGATCAGCGCTGCTCGCAGGCTGGGCCATCCAAGCGGGAGGTCTAAGCCTCTTCGGAGCACACTACGGAATGAAGCTGGCCGCCGTGGCCTGGTTCCCATGGTGCTTACTCGCGGCTCAGGGGGTCCTGGCGCGAACACGGGGGGCCGGGTTGCGGCTGTGTGTGTTCACAGCACTCTCCTTCCTCGCCGGCTTTCCACCCTTGGCCGTCTTTGCTCTGGGTGCTCTCACCCTGGCGGGACTCTTCTGGTCCAAGGCCGAGATGGGTCGCTTCGCAGCCCTGATTGGCTTTTTACTTCTCGGTGTCGCCGCGGCCGGTGTGGGACTTCTGCCCATGGCGGAGAGCCTTGGCGGAGCCGAGCGCAGCTTGAACTCAGGGGAGTACCTTCCTCAAACGGCTCCGGCCGAAGCTCTTGGCACACTGCTCGCGCCGGGCATGTTTGGATTGCCATCCGATCCTTTCTTCGCTCCCTCCCACCCCTTGGCTCTATGGCTTTGCGCACCAGAGAACCTGCCCCAGACCCTTCAAGCCAACGGGTTGGAGTGGAATCTGCACGTAGGCCTGGCAGTGTTCATCTTGGCTCTGGTCGGCCTGTGCTCGCGTCCAAGACGCTCCTTGCTTCCGGGTGCACTGCTGCTCCTAGTCTTGGGGTTCGGTCTCGGGTGGACGCCCATGAGTTGGCTGCATGTTTTGCCGGGACTGGGCTCGGGGGCTCCCACCCGCGCGTTCATGATCACCCCTCTACTCTGGGTCTGGCTGGCGGCCCTCGGTTTAGAAGCACTAGCCGCAGGTTGCCGACGAGCAGGTAAATGCCTGGCACTGAGTTGCTCGATGGCCCTGGGTATGGGGCTGTACCTTGGAAAGCAGGCCCAGGCGCTCGGGTCCCAGGAGGCCACATCCATCTTGGCGCAGCGCTACACCGTGGGTCTCGAAGCCGCAAAGGAACACCTTGCCGGTGCGGACCTCGCTCTCGCCGCTCAGCGACTGGAGAGTGAGAGCCACTGGCTCATCGGATGGACCTTGGCCGTAGCCCTCGCAGGACTGGCAACCTGGTACATGGGCCGCAGAGGTCCCGCCACCTCACGGGGCGTCGCCTGGGCTCTGCTGCCATGGTTTATCGTGGTGGGCGGAGAGGGTTTGAGACTCAGCCGCGCTAGCCACCGGCCAGTGAACATCGAAGCGGGGCTCTTTCCACCCTCGCCCGCCATGGATGCAGTACGCGAGGCAACAGGGACTGGGCGAGTCTTGCGTCTCGACCGCAGCGCCTCGGGCGTGTCGGAGGTCGAGAGACTGGCGCGCCCCAACCTGTTGCAGGCCTATGAAATCGGTGACCTGACGCCATACGTGGTCTTCACTCCGAGGGACTGGGTCGACGCCCTGGCTCAGGTCGATCCACTTTCACGCTACCGCAGCGGGGCGAGCCGTCTGTCAGATCCGGAACACCTAGATCATCCCCTGCTAGACGTGATGAACGTGACGTGCATCCTCGCCACCGATCACATTGAACATCCAAGGCTGGAGCACGTTTTCGGCCAGGAAGGCTTTCACGTACACCGACGCAAGGTCGGTGCTCCCGGGCCTTTCGCCGTCTTCCCTGATTCGGGGGGCCAACCGACAGGAGATGCGGGCCTCCTCTTCCCCCCCCTGGTGCAGGCCCCGGAAGCCGCCCCAGGCTGGAGCCCAGGAGAGGTGCGCTGGGCACGCCCCACACCCACACGCCTGGACGTGAAGATCACCAACTCCGGGGGAGGATGGCTGGTAATGGACGGCAGCTTTCAGCCAGGATGGAAGGCCACGGTCAACGGCGTCGACGCCGACTTCGTACGTGCCCAAGGTCTGCTGCGGGCCCTACGCGTTCCGGCCGGCGACGTGACTGTGCGGACACACTACGAACCTTGGTCCCTGCGTCTTGGTGCCCTGCTCACACTCCTCGCACTGGCTATCGCCTGGCGCACATCTCAGCTTAAAAATCACTAGCCATGCACGTTCAAGTTTTATCAAGCGGTAGCAAAGGCAACTCCACATTGGTGCGCGCGGGGGAGACCGCCTTACTTGTGGACTCCGGCCTTTCCGGCAAGGAGATGCGCGCTCGCCTGAGCACTGCGGGCATGGGACCCCGCAGTCTGGATCATCTCCTGATCACGCACGCCCACCTAGATCATTCCCGTAGCGCAAGCTCAATAGCCCGCAGCCACGATGCCACGGTCCACTGTGCCCTGGCCAACATGGAGCACCGCAGCCTCTCCCGCGCACCTCGCTACCACACCCTGGACGTCGGCGGAGAGCATCGCTTCGAGGCCGAGGCGGGGGAAGACCCCGAACAGGCCCTGCGTTACGCCAGCGTGCCCCTGCCCCACGACTGCGATCCGACCGTGGCCTACAGGTTGGAACATCGCGGGCGGGTACTGTGCGTTGTAACGGATCTCGGAATCGTTCGGGACGATGTGGTACGCGCCTTGCAGGGGGCGCATGTCCTTGTGCTGGAGTTCAACTACGACCCGCACATGCTGGATACGGGCCCCTACCCGGCCGCACTCCGACGCCGCGTGAGCGGTAATCGCGGGCACCTTTCCAATCAACAAGCTGCCGAGATGCTGGTGCAACTTGCGGGCCCAAACCTCCACACCCTGGTCTTGGCGCACCTCTCCGCCAAGAACAACACCCCCGAGCTCGCTCTGGAGGCCGCCCATGGCGCACTGCGGAAGGCCGGGCGCGAAGGGGTCGAGGTCATCGTGGCCAGCCAGCACGTTATCGGAGACAACCTAGAGGTCTGAGAGGCGGGGGCGGTTGCCCCTTGTTTTCGCGAGGAGCCCCAGCGGGTAGGGTCCGGGAATGTCGAACCCGATCCAAGACTGTATGACTGCCCACAGCAGCGTGCGCGATTTCAAGCCCACGCCCGTTTCCGCAATCGTGGTCGAGCGCTGCGTAGAGGCAGCTCAAATGGCCTCAACCTCCAGTTGGATCCAGGCGTACAGCCTGCTTCAAGTCCACGACACAGGCGAACGTGAGGCCTTGGCCGAGCTCTGCGGCGGACAGGCCCAAGTACACGAAGCCGGGGCCTTCTTCATCGTCATGGCGGATAGCCGACGCCACCGGCTCGTCGCACAGACGGCCGGATGCGATCACGTGCAGAACCTAGAGGGGTTCCTGGTCTCCGTGATCGACGCAGGCCTGTTCGCCCAAAATTTAGCTCTGGCTTTCGAATCCGAGGGCCTGGGCATCTGCTTCATCGGCGGGCTGCGCAACAAGTTGGATGAAGTAGACAGTCTCCTGCAGCTGCCCCAGGGAGCCTGGCCCCTGTTCGGACTCTGCGTGGGTACGGCCAAGGAGAAACCCGACGGCCGGCCGCGCCTGCCCCAGAGCTCTATCCTCCACCACAACCGTTACCCGACAGACTTGGACGTCACAGCCGCGACGGAGGCCTTCGACGAAGTAGCCGCCGAGCACTATACGCAGCGAGGCCTTCCCGGTCGAAACTGGAGCGGCGGGATAGCGCGCAGGTTTATGGCGCCACTGCGGGAGGACCTCGCCGCCTACTACGCATCCAAGGGCGCCCGCCTAAGCTAGAAGCGCCAGCGGATGATGGCCAGAACGGCGAGCACCGCGTCCTTGAACCCGATCTTCTTGCCTTCAGAGTAGTCGCGACCAGCGTAGCGAATCGGAACCTCGTACACGCGCACCCCCATGCGGGCCACCTTGGCGGTCATTTCGGGTTCCACTGCAAAACTACGCGACTGGATGTCCAACTTGCGGGCCACGTCGATACGGAAGGCCTTGTAGCAAGTCTCCATGTCGGAGAGGTTCAGGTTAGTGAGCATGTTGCTGAGCAAGGTCAGCATGCGGTTGCCCACGTAGTGCCAGAAAAGGTGAACGCGCACGTAGCGCCCGCCCAGAAAGCGACTGCCGTACACCACATCCGCGTGCCCCTCTTCGATGGGATACAGCAGAACGGCATAGTCCTGAGGGTCGTACTCGAGATCCGCATCCTGGATCACCACGACGTCGCCGACCACCTCCTTGAAGCCAGTGCTCAGGGCAGCACCCTTGCCCTGGTTACGCTCATGGTAGAAGCAGCGGATGCCATCGTGTTGGGCCTCCAGCTCCTTCATGATCGCGCGGCTCCGATCCGTGGACCCATCATCCACAAGAACCAGGTCGATCTCGTACTTCGTGGCGAGCACGCGCCGCACAATCTCCTCGAGAGTGCGCTCTTCATTGAAGATGGGCATGACTACAGAGAGCTTCACGGTCGCACCTCCATCGCTTCTGTACCTGGCTGCATCAATTCAACTCCGAGGTTCATGTTCCAAGTGGGTCAGGCCGGCGAAGAGTTCATCAAGGCCAGCGAACTTGGCCAACCCCGTATGTAGATCACGGTAACCGCTCTCCTGCTCAATGCACCACATGGGATCGAGGAACAGGCGCAAGATCTCCTCATCTGAGCGGCGGCGCTTGCCCTGCACCTCAGCGCGCCTAGCCGACCAGTGCGTCCAACGTCCCACGAGGTCGTTGATGGCTACGAGATCTGCGGCGGCCACTGGAGGCAGGCTCGGCACCCCTGAAAGGCGAGTCTTGAGTGCACTCCAACACCTTCCCAGCCACGACTCTGAGGGCAAGCTAAGCATATTCTCGATGCGGTAGCCGGGGGCGTCCCCCAGGCCTGAAGCCAGATAGCAGCGACGCGTGGCCAAGGCGAGCATGCTGGGCAGAATGCGGGCCAGGTTCGCGTCGTCATAGTTCTTAAAGCAGGCCAGCATGGGATTGCGCACCTGCAGCACGCGCAGTCGCTCGGTAGGCACACGGCCCGAGGTACTGGAGTGATGGTGGTAGCACACGGCTTCCGGCACGTAACGAATGGAATAGCCCATGACCCAAGTACGCCACCCCAGGTCCACGTCCTCGTAATAGGCGAAGAATTCCTCGTCGAAGCGCCCCACCTCCCTGAACACCTCAGCGTCCATAGCCATGGCACCACCACAGGCGAACAAACTCAGACGCGCCTGATTGTAGGTTTCCGCGAGCTCCTCTTCGTACCCGCGCTGAATCCCGATACCGTGAAAGTTCATGCCACCGCCAGCGGAGTTGATGCGTTGGCCATCCCACGAGAGCATCTTGGCCGTCGTAGCCTCGCACTGCCCACAAACGATGGGCCCCACCAGGCGGCGGAGAAATGCCGGATCCACGCGGATGTCGTTGTTCAAGAAAACAAGCACGTCGGCACCATCGGCCAGCTCACTGCCCTGATTACACCCCCTGGAGAAACCCAGGTTGCGCTCGTTCTGATGCAGTTCGATGTGCGCGAAATCTCGCCGAATCAGCTCCACTGATCCATCGTCGGAACCGTTATCGATCAGATGAACCCTGAAGAGAGCATTGGGGTAGTCCAAGGCAGCGAGGCTCTCAAAGCAGCCGGCCAGGTGATGGCGGCCATTCCAATTGAGAATGATGATCGACACCTTGGGCAACTTGGCATCGTCCAGGGGCGGAGTAGACGATACGTCCAAGTGGCCTTGCGGCACTTCGATGGGTTCCTTCGGAGAAGAGCTCATGACACCACCACAGTATCCACAACACTGGCCACGCGATCGACCACCAGCCGCACGATGCGCAGGTGGGCTTCTGTTTGACCCGGCTCCAGCGCAGACTCGATGCGCAGCCGCCCACCGCCGGCCTCCAGCTGGGCCTCGAAAGAATGGGTGGGGCGCTGGTCTTTACCGTCGGCTGAAAAGGCCGGGATTCGGCCAATTTCAACCCCGTCCAAGCTCAGGTGACCACCTTGCTCTACGTCCCTCTCGCTGCCCAAAGCCAATAGGGTCAGGTCCAATTGGAGCACCCCAGGCTCCATGTGCCCAAGGTCGTACTCCACGAAGGCTCCGCCGGGCCTGAGCAGTAACAGGTCCTCCCCCTGTAAATCTACAGGGCCGCCCCGCCGGGCATATTCGTTGGCGCGGAACTCGCGCGCCGTACTGCGCACGCTGCGCGCACGGGTACAAAGGGCCCGGTAGCGGAACTCCATCTCCGCAGCATTCTCGGCCACGGTCTTCACCTCGGGGAAAGCACTTGAGAGATCCCCTAGAAGGCCCGGCTCGCTAAGCAGACGCTGCATCTTCCTGGCGAGGTCCTCGTCGTCCCCCACCAGAAACTGGAGGCCGTTCTTACCGTCGGGGACGTATTCCGCCATGCCACCGATATCACTTACAAGCAGCGGGGTACCCGTGAGGAACGCTTCCTGAATGGTGACCGGCGCGTTCTCTGCCCAAAGAGAAGGAACAACGAGAACGTCGATACACGCATGGACCTCGGAGAGCCTTGAGTTATCAAAGCGACCATGGAATTCAACACGTGCGCCCTCCGCGGCACGGGCCAACTGCGCGTGGTGCTCATCCGAATCCGGTTGAAAATCACCATAGACGTGCAAGACACAATTCTCATGTGTTAGACGCTGCATGGCACGCACGAGGACCTCTACGCCCTTGTACCAAACGAGTGAACCCACGAACCCGAAGCGTAGCTGGCCTTCGGGGTCGGGGATCTTCTGCAAGGCCTGCACGTGGTCACTGCGCAGGCCGTTCTCTGAGAAGATCAGACGCTCGGGATCAAAGTGCCCCGATTCAAGGTAGACCTCGCGCAGATAACGGCTGGGACTGATCATCAGATCGCAGGCCGCGTAGGCCGCGGGGACGGTCTCTTCCCGCTCCCGCAGATCTAGGTACTCCTCCGCGTGACGCTGCCACGACTGTGGCGCACCGGGAGTACTGCGCAAGGCTTCGGCCAGACCGCGCAGGGGCCCAGGGGCCGCCTGCCCCAGGCGTCGAGCCAAGGGGATCTCCGCCGGCGCACGATTCTTCACACACGGGAGACAGCCAGCTCCCATGTTGCCCTCGCAGCGCTGGCCATCGAGGCGGATCAGCTGCACCCGCGCACACAGCGCCCAGTAGTCGTGACAGGTCACCACGGTGGCTTTGCCCGCAGCGCGCGCTACGTCGACCAAGCCCACCGAGGTGTGGATCAGATGCTGAAAGTGCACGAGATCGGGCTGGTTCTCGTCCAGGATCCGTTCAAACACGCGCTCTACGGCGGGCTTGCTGAAACTCTCCGACAGGCGACTGTGCTCCAGCCGGTGGACGAGGCGCATGACCCGCAGCCCTTCGACGCTCTCCTCCCGCACGGATAGCTCGGGGTCTGCGGCATCCACTGCGGGGCCGCGAACGAACAGGCTCACGCTGTGGCCCCGGCGCTGCAGTTCCAGCGCAAGGTTCAGGGTGTAGATCTCGGTGCCGGCCCAAGTGTCCGGCGGAAACCCGTGCACCACGAACAGAATTTTGAGCTCGCGCCCGGGGTTGAAGGCTGTCGCTTGGAATCGCACACCGCTACGGCCGCCCTGCTCCAGTCCGGAGAAGGCAGCGTGGCGCAAGGTGCCCATGGCACCCTTCAGGTCCGCACTAGCCGCGGGTTCCAAACCAAGGGCTTCGACGTCCGCCTCATCGCCGGGCCGCAAGCGTTCGCAGAGTACGTCCACATCCCGCTCGCTGGCCAGACACACGCGGTTCAACCACTGGGCATTAAACCGGCCGTCGATACAGGCACGCGCGAACGTCTCGCGTGCGTCATAGTCGTGACTGTGCTCCACCGTGGCTTCGGCGTCATAGGCGATGGCGAAGCCCGCTTCCAGAATGGCGCGGGCCTGCAGAACGTCCTCCCCGAAAGCTGTGCGCGGAAAGGGATGCAACTCCCAAAGCTCTCTAGGCAGAGCTGAAGCGACGTCGTTGAAGTTGTAGAGCAGGCGGCGACTATCGGGGTCCAGGGCAGCGTAAGTCTCCTCATCCGGCAACACCGTGAGCTTGCCCTCCACGGCATAGCCGGGGTCACTAGCACAGAGCAAGCGAGTCAAAATGGGCGCATCGCCGCGGGGAACGTTGCGACAGTACGCCGCTCCAACCGGCACCGGCGCTGGCGCGCTGAAGTTCGCCGCTAAGGTCGCGAGCCAATCCGGTCCCGAAGGGATCGCATCTTGGGTCAGGAATACACACAGATCGCCGCCGCTCAAGGCAACGAGAAGGTTGCGCGTATCCCCGTGGTTGAACTGGGTGGGGTGAATCCGGCGCAGATGAACCTCGACGCCCAGCCGCTTGCGCCAGGATTGCAGGCACTCGTAGGTCCCATCGGTGGAACCCGAGTCAATGGCCCAAAAGTCCCAGGGCAGGTCACAGCGCTGACTGGCAAGAGCTCCGAGAACTCGCTCCAGGAAGGCCATTCCCTGCCATGTAGGCATGAGGACGGATATCGATTGGACAGACCGCATCGTAGGCAGGGTAGTAATGAAACTTACCCCGCCCCCGGCGAGGACCCAGGGGGATTCTCGGGATCTCGGGTGAGACCGGAGGCACCAGCGCGACTCCCCACCCACTGTCCCAGAATCTGACCGGCTCGCAGCCCAGGAGAGCGCAGGAGATGCCAAGGAGCGCCTCCTCCGCGCAGGATGAAAAGCACGTCTGCCCCGACCTCGTACACGAAGCCCCGAAGTACGCTGAGAAGGGTCGGACGCAGTCGGTGGCCGTGGCTGCTGGCGTGAAAGCTGGCATCCACGCGGTAGCGTTCAAAGCCCGAGCGGGCACCGTAGCAGTGGGAATGCCAAACGACGGCGTGGGGCGTGAAGACCGTCTTCCAGCCAGCCCGCAGCGCGCGCCCGGCCCACGCAAAATCCTCGCCGAAGTCCACGTCGGGAAAGGGAATGTCGCTGAAGGCACGCGCACGAATAGCGCTGGAGACGTTATTGAAGCGCAGTACCTCGAGGCGCTCGGCCCCGCGCATGGAATCGAAGGAGCGCGCGTCCTCTAAGGAGCACTCGTGGGCCACGGCATTGGCCTGAGCGTCACCGAGAACGGTGCGCCGGGTCAAGGGATCATGACTGGGGTCGGGCAAGACCCTCGCTGTAACACCCGCAACCTTCTCGTCCGCGAACGGCTCCAGGAGTCTCGCCAGGAAATCCTCCCCTTGAGGCAAGGCATCCTGCGAGAGGAATACCAAGAACTCCCCACGCGCACTCTCCGCCAGCTGGTTACGCGTACGCCCATGGTGGAATTCCTCCCCCGCAATGCACCGAACGCTGATTCCTTTCAGGCAACCCTCGTCCCACAAGCCACTTTCACACTCAGCCTTCAGAAACTCCGCCGTCCCGTCAGTGGAAGAGGAATCAATCACACACAGCTCCACCCCCTCCGGTAGAGCCTGACTGCGCAAGACTGGCAACAACCGCCGCAGGTGGTCTAGGCCGTTCCATGTAGGAATCAGCACGGACACCCGCGGTAGAACGCTGGGAGCTTGATCGGAAGATGGGCGACTCACGGGTTGGATCCTGAGGCGCCCTAGGGGCGAGCGCAGAGTTCTCTATAGTTGCAAGAACGGCACTCCTGCAAGCCCTCTTCGTCCTCTGTGGTCATGGGGAAATCCTCCACCTGGCCCACCCCAGCATCCGCATCGAAGTGCAGGCCACGCATCAGAGTCATGGACTCTTCAATGCGACCCATGACCTCATCCAATTGGTCGCTGTCGTAGGCTTGTTCCACTATTTCGTTCCGGCCCAGATAAACGTCCTTGCAGATAACCTCCGTGGGCTCCACTCCCCACTTGTCCCGGGCGTAGAAGGCATAGATAGCCAGCTGGAAACGGTCGGCTTCACGTGGCGAACCGGTCTTCCAGTCCAGGATCTGGACCCTTCCCTCGCCATCCCGATAAGCCAGGTCTGGCACGGCGTAAATCTTTGTACCAAACAAGTCGAAAGTGGACATGTCCTCGCAGGCCAGGGTGTCACGGGGATCCGCCTTGCGCGCTCCGTCCAGCTCGGGGCTCTCGAAGAAACAGTTCAACGCACCGTGCATGCGCTCCAGAAAGCGCTTGCCGTAGTCCGCCGCTTCCGATCCGGACTCATCAACGCAAGGCTCAGCGTAGTGGTGCTCGGCCAAGTGGCACAGCTTTGCGGGTCGCATCTTCCATTTCCCGTCCCGCGACTCCTTGTACTTGGAGCGCAGTTGGTCCGTAACCCATCCGGTGCACTCCTCCAGAGTCCCCACCCGGCCCTGCTCACGCCCCTGGTACCAGCGCTCGATGGCTTGATGCACCAGGTCGCCTGCCAGCATGGGCATACGCGTCATTTTCTTGAGCAGGTAAGCCGTGCGACGATCCAAAGGGGCCGATGCATTCCACCCACCCCAAGAGAGGTAGTAGTCGAAGTAATAACGCCGACGACAGGTGGAAAAACCGGCGGCCCGCGAAGCAGACCAGGAAAACTCATGCTGAAAGACCATGGGTCCAGAATCGCCCCCTGACAGGGGCGATGCAAGCACCGGGGTGAACTCGGACCGGCTAAGAGGCCTGCGCCGACTCTTGGCCGCCACAGACGTCCTGGGCGCGAGCGGTCTCAATCACGGAAATCTCCTGCCCATCGGTCGAAATACGGCGCCCCACACCCTCCTCGAGGGTCAGGAGGTGCACAGGGCCCCCCCAGACCTGCGCCAAGGTCTTCAGCTGCGCTCCGGCTTCGTCGAGCTTCAGGTCGCGGCCCTCGTGTTTGTGGACAAGGAGAAGCCCACCCTCTCCGTCAGCATCGGCTTCAATCAGCTGGATACGGGGGCTGCCACCCCACGAGAGCTCCCTCAGCAACTGCTCCTTGATGGCTACCCAATCCCGATCCACGACCATGTTCTTGCCCGTGCGAGAATTGCGCTGATAGACAAACAGTTGGTTGCTCTCAGCGAACTGCTCGTCCACCACATGGTCAATGAACGACACGTCGTTATGTACCTGACGCAGCTGGAACAGGTCGTCCCCGCGGGCGTGAGCATGGCGAAAGAGTTCGATCCCCAGCTTGTATGGGTTGAGCTGACCGGGTGCCACGGCAGTCGCACCCGCATGGCAATCGGCAAAGTCCACGATCTCGGAAGCATCGAGTAGGCCGTGAGTAAGCAAGTGCGAGTGCCAGTAGCTGGCCCAGCCCTCATTCATGATCTTGGTCAGGCGCTGGGGAACGAAGTAGTACGCTTCAGCTCGGACGATGCTCAGAATCTCTACCTGCCAGTCGGCTAGCCGCGAGTGCTCCACCAGGAATCCCAAGATGTCAAAGGTGGGCAGATCACCGCTGGAGGGTGTGGTCGGTGCTGAGCGACTGGGTCGCGGTCCGGGCCGCAAAGACTCCGCGCCATCGCCCCAGTGCTGCTCGAAGTCCGTGCGAGCCCGTTCGGCCCGGGATTGTATGGTCTCGCGTCGGCTCTCCGCACGGCGAGATTCGCGCAGAGGTAGATACGGGTCGATCAGGCCATCTAAGCCCAGCGCAACATCCAAGAAGCGCTCGACTGTGTCCTGTCCGTAGGCATCCGCGAAGCTGCGAATACGAGCGGCGTGATGTCCCATCTGCTCCACCATGGAGCGTTGGGTTGGCCCGAACCACACGTTGTGCTTAAAGAAATCGGCGTGCCCCATAACGTGAGCCATGACCAACTTCTGCTCCATCAAGGAATTGGAGCGTACCAGGTAGGCGTAGGTCGGATCGTTGTTGATGACAAGCTCGTAGATCTTGGAGAGGCCGTAGTCGTAGCCCTTCTGCAAACGCTCGTAGTCCATCCCGAAGCGCCAGGAGGGATAGCGCACGGGGAATCCCCCGTAAGCGGCCACGGCGTTTACGTCAGCCGCATCGAGCATCTCAAACACCACGTCAAAGAAATCCAACCCCACCGCGCGTGCCGCCGCCTCGGTAATGCGCGCTTGTTGTCGCAAGTTTGCGGGTAAGTGTCCTCCTGTAGCCATGTCTAGCGCCCCTCCGCCAGGAAGGCGCGGATGGACTCTGGGATACCCTCACGCGAGTCGATGGCGGTTGTCACGATCTGGTCGTCATGGCCGAGGGCGTGGTCGAGGTCCTTCTTGAATTGCCCAGAGCCGTAGGCACTCTTGACCTGCCCATAGCAGAACTGATTCGCGCAGGGCAGGATCTCCTCGCGCAGAAGCGCGACGCAGCGCGCCGTGTCGCGAGCAGACCAGTTGTCCCCGTCAGAGTAATGGAACGGATAGATGTTCCAGTTATCGGGCCGGTAGTGCTCTTGAATCTGCTTCAAGCACAACTCATAGGCCGAGCTGATCTTCGTGCCACCGGACTCGCGCAGATGGAAGAAGGCCTCCTGATCCACGACCTTAGCCACCGCATCGTGCACGATGTAGACGACCTCGATGTTCTTGTACTGGCTGCGAAGCCATGTGTCGATCCAGAAGGCCTTGATGCGCACGATGTCTTTCTGCTCGCGCCCCATGGAGCCCGAGACGTCCATCATGTGGAAGATCACGGCACTCGACTCGGGCTTGGGATGTGTACGCCGCGAACGGAAGCGTTGATCGTCCCGCATGGGCACAACACGAGGATCCTTGGGGTCCCACTCGCCACTGGCGATGGTGCGCTTGAGGGCACGCCGAAAGGTGCGCCTAAAGTGCCGCAGGGAGTCGGGCCCCTGGGAGCGAATACCTGTGTAGCGCCCACCTTCGGTGTGCAGTTGGCGCGACCCACGGGGTTGGATGTTGGGCAGGGCCAGCTCGCGGCCGAGCATCTCGGCCAGCTCCGCGAGGTCTACCTCGACTTCGAGAATGTGCTGCCCGGGCTGCTCCCCCGCACTGCCTGCGCCCTCGGCACCGTCCCCGTCCATCTGGTCGCCTTCATCGCCCGGCCCCTGCCCCACGCCCTCGCCGGAATTATCCCCGTAGCGAAAGCGCGGTAACTCCACCTGGGGAATGGGAATGGAGATGGTCTTTTTGCCCTGGCGACCGAGGAGCTCGGATGTCGAGAGGTACTTACGCAAGTCCTCCCGCAGGCGTCCACGCACAATGTCGCGGAAGCGAGCGCGATCACGCTCCATTCGGTAGACCTGGCCTCCCATGACTCTGGCCTACGCCGCGGCCTCCTGATCGGGGGCCACTTCGGGCTCAACGTCGGCCCGTGCGAAGAGATCAGCCACCTCGCGTAGCACCTCACTCGCCGAGGCTTCGTCGTACCCGAACTGCTCCATGAGGCGCCGGCGAATGACGGCGATCTTCTGCTCGGCCTCGGGATCCACCACCGACGAGACCAAACTCGTGAGCTGAATCGAATCCCGTCGATCCTCGAACATCTTGAGTTCCAGCGAGCGCGTCAGGCGCTTGTTCTTGCGGTAGTCGAAGGTCTCCCCCTCGAGATGCACCGCCGCAATGTAGTTCATCAACTCGTGCCGGAAATCATCCTTACGGGACTCTGGGATCTCGGCCTTCTCTTCGATGGCCCGCATGAGACGCTCATCCGGATCATGCCCCGGGCCATGCTCCGCGGGTAGCTTCTCGCAGGTGGTGTAGGCGCGCACGCTGTCCAGGTAGTTGGAACACAGACGGTCAATCGCTTCACGGTCGGAGGCGATGGCCACCTGTACCTCATGCTTGACCATGGACTCGTACTCTTCACGCACCACGGCCACCAGCTCCAGATAGCGTTTACGCTGCTCTTCGGAGGTGATCATAGAGTGATGCCCAAGGCCGGCCTCGATCGCATCGAGAACGTCCGGGGCATGGATGGTGGGCTTGTCCCCCACCAGGCAAGTAGCAATGCGGTCCTGCACAAAGCGCGGACTGATGCCGGTCAGGCCTTCCCGGATCGCAGCGGCTCGCAGCTCAAGTGTCTGCTCGGGAGTGAACCCCGCCACCTCCTGACCGTCATAGAGGCGTGCCTTCTGGAGCAGCGAGAGACTGGGATGAGTGGGATCTTCAAGACGAGTAAGCACGGCCCAAAGAGAAGCCAACTCCAGGGTGTGGGGAGCCATCCCGCGCTGGGCGGTACGTCGATCGCCGTAGCGACGACGGTAGATCTCCACCTCACTGGACAGATTCAGGTTGTAGGGGATGTCGATCTTGATGGTGCGGTCCCGAAAAGCCTCCATCAGCTCGTTGTTCTGTAGCTTGCGGTACTCCGGCTCATTGGTGTGCCCCAGAATGACCTCGTCGATAGAGGTTTGCTGGAACTTCTTGGGCTTGATGGAGTGCTCCTGGGTCGCCCCGAGCAGGTCATAGAGGAAGGCTACGTCGAGCTTCAGGACCTCGACGAACTCCACAAGCCCGCGGTTGGCCACATTGAATTCCCCATCGAAGTTGAAAGCCCGCGGATCAGAATCGGAGCCGTATTCAGCAATCTTGCGGAAGTTGAGGTCCCCGGTCAGCTCCGTGGAGTCCTGGTTCTTCTCGTCCTTAGGCTGAAACGTCCCGATACCCACACGGTCTGCCTCACTGAAGACGAAGCGGCGCACGCGGACGTGCTCCACGACCTTGGTCCAGTTCCCTTCGTAGCGGTCCATGAGTAGACCAAAGTAAAAGCGGCTGACAGGGTCGAGTTCACCTTCGATGCGCACCTCGTACTCAGCTTGCAGGCGTTCGTTCAGGCGCTGTTCCACTCCGGATCGTTGTTCCTGTGGAATGAGGAGCAGTGGGTCCTGATTCATCGGCGAGTCGATCACCTCGCCATCCACGTGCCAAGAGAACGTATAGATCGCCCCGTCAGGTGTATGCGTGTAACGCTCAAGTCCGGACTTCAGAAGACGAGCAATGGTGCTCTTGGCTGAACCCACAGGTCCATGCAAGAGGAGTATGCGACGCTCCGGGCCAAGGCCTCGTGCACCGGCGCGAATCACGTCGACGAGCTCGGAGAGCGGGTCGTCCAGACCGTAGATCGCATCGCGGCCCTCACCGAAAGGATCGCTGAACAGATGCCAGCGCTTGGCGCGCCGCTGCCCGAGCACGGAATCCATACCGTGGGACTCGATCATCTCCAGCATTCGCTGCCAAGCGTTGCGTGCGAGGCGCGGGGCCTCCTCGACCTTCTCCATGTACTCTCCCAGGGAGCCCTCCCAGTGCAATGCTGCATGAGATTCTTGGGAGTGGTGCTTTTGAACCAACTCGAACAGGTTGGGTTGGGGATCTGTCATGGGGTGACCAAGGGGCTGGCCCTTCCCGGGGGAGGGGAAGGGAAAGGAGAATGACCCTCCGATAATCGGCAGGTGGTCCGGGCGAGCATGAGCCTTGCCCTCGGGACTTCCGCCAAACCCTCTCCAGGGGCCTTGAGAGCCTATGCCCCAAGTCACATGTGACCTCCCAGGCACCAGCCTGAGGCCGGCATTCACCCGGAATACGGAGAGAATCCCCCGCGACCATCGTCAGCCGTCTGGCCCGGCCTACTCCGGCGTCGAACCAGCTCCCACCGAATCGCCCGGAGCTTCCGCTTGGGAAGCCACCGTCGGACCCGGAGGAACGATCTCGACCACGGGTTCGCGGCTTTCTTGATCCACAGCATCGGCGGACCGAGACGTGCCCGTGGTCTCACCGGGCACAAATCTCTCAACCTCATCCAACTCCACGGAGACGAAGCGCGAGACGCCCTTCACTTCCATGGTCACGCCGAACAGCGATTGGCAGGCGGACATGGTGCCCTTGTTGTGGGTAACCACGATGAACTGTGTCGTCACCGCGAAGCCGCTCAACATGGCCAGGAAGCGGTCGACATTGGCGTCGTCCAGAGCAGCGTCGACCTCATCCAACACACAGAACGGGCTAGGCTGGGTCTTGAACACGGCGAAGAGCAGAGCCAGCGCCGTCATGGAACGTTGGCCACCAGAAAGCAAGCCAATCGGGAGCGGCTTGCGCCCAGGCGGACGGGCGATGATCTCCACGCCCGCTTCCAGCACGTCAACGCCCTCTTCCAGTATCACGTCAGCCGTTCCCCCACCGAACAGCTGTCGGAAGATAGAGCGGAAGTTCTCGCGCACGATTGCGAAGGTCTCCTCGAACAACCGGCGGCTCTCCTCATCGATCTTCTCGATGGTATCCATCAAGGTCTTGCGCGAGGTGGCCAGATCTTCGGACTGGGTTTCCAAGAATCCCAAGCGCCCCTCGACCTCTGCCAATTCATCCACGGCCTCGGTGTTCACGGGACCGAGCTTCTCGAGGATGGCCTTCAATTCCGTAACCCGGCTCTCAAGCTCCTGCATCGCCGGCGCCTCGGCCAACTCGGCCTCGGGCTCAAAGTCCTCCCGCAAATCACTTGCTTGGAGACTGAGATCCTCATCGGCCCGGATCAGGAGCTCCTCCCGTGCCAGCTCAGTCTTCTGCGCACACAAACGCTTCTCCGACTGCACTTCCACGAGCTGGTCCAGATTGCGCTGAACATCTTCAGCCTTCGCCCGCACCTCACGAGTACGCGCAGCCCCGCTGCGCTCCAGCTCCCGGAGCTCCCCTAGGCGGCCTTCGAGCTTGTCCTTCCTAATAGTCAGAGCCTCGCCGTCCTGAGTCAGGCCCTCGGCGTCGCGCTCACCCTGTTCTGCGTTGGCCAAGAAGTTGGCCGAGCGTCCCTCGGCACGGACCCGTTCGGCCTGGTCCTCTTCACAGCGGCGCACGCTGTCCTCTACGCGTCGCCGTAGGGCTTCCAGTTCCCCCTGCAACCGGGTGGTCTCTACTCGAGCCTTCGCCTCCGCCCTGGAAAGAGCCTCGCGCTCTTCTTCCATGCTACGGCGAGTCTTCTCCACTTCCTCTAGGCGCGCATTGGTCTGTGTAAATGCCTCCTCGCTCTCGAGGCGTTTTGCCTGGGCGAGCTGCAGGTTGGCGGCCAAGACAGCCAGCTCCTCGCGTGCGCGCGATTCCACCCCTGCATGCTCTTCGCGCACCGCCTCCTGATCGGTCAATCGGGCGGATGCCGTTTGAGCCTCGCCGCTTGCTTCCGCAGCCGAAATGCGCGCACTCTCATGTTCTTTGGTCGCTTGCCGGTGAGCCAAACGGTTGGCTTCAACGGCCTGCCCCAGTTGAATGATGCCGTCACGGTCCCGACCCAGCATTCCCTCAAGAGCTTCCATCTCGGAGCTCAATCCCTCGGCCATGGACCTGCGCCCCATGGTTCCCTGAGCAATCTCCCGGGAACCACCCATCGCGCCCGATGCGTCCACAAGCTCGCCGCTGGGCGTCACATAGCGCCAGTGAGGTTCGCGCTTGACCAACTCCAGGGCACTGGCGAAGTCCCGCACCACGACCACGTCCCCAAGGAGCTTGTCCACCAGAGGGCGCAGGTCCTCGGCGCACTGCACCAGGTCCGAGAGACGGCCCTCTACGCTGGCACCGTAGGGTTCGAAGGCGATAAACGATGATGAGTCTAAGCGGCCCAGGCTGAGGGAGCCCAAGGCAGACGTGAAGCCATCCGAAGCCATGCCTTTAGGAACCAGCACCTCCGCTTGCCCGTGATTACCCGCGGCCAACCACTCAAGGACGACCTGAGCTTCGCCGGCGCCGGGGGCCATGAGAGCCTGAGCTCTCTCCCCCAAGACTGCATCCAAGGCCCGCGCAAGGCGCACATCCACATGAAGGTGATCCGCCAGCAATCCGTGCAGGATCCCGGCAGTGCAGGGCCCAGCCCCTTCGGCCACAGCCTGGAGGACGCAACTGGCACCCGCAGCCAAACCGCCCCCCCCCTCGCCGCTCTCCAGGAGAGCTTCGCGCCGTGCGTCGAGGCTGGCGTGGGCCAGCTTGTGCTCGCGCAGCTCGGACTGGCCGCTCTGCAAGCTCGCTTCGGCAGCAGCCAACTCGCTCAGCGCCTCGGCCAGGCTCTTGTCCCGAGCTTCCAGAGCCTGCTGGGCATCAACGGCAAGAGTGTGCATCTCCTCCACGCCGGCACGCGCGCCTGTCAGCTCCCCATCCACCTGACCAAGCCGCTCCGTCGCGCGCCCCAAGCGTGCGCGCCCGTCTTCGATCGCGGTCTCCAGATGTACGGTTCGATTCTGAGCACCGGTGCGCTCATGCAGGCATGCGAGCAGTCGCTCGTTTTGGTCAGCGGAGTCCTGGCGCGCCTGCTTGTAACTACGAGAGAGGATGAGCACCCGGTCTTTCAAACCAGAGGCCTCTTCCTCGGCCTGCCGCGCCACAGTCTCCAGCTCGAGAAGCGCGTTACTCGCAACCTCTTGCTCCGCGCGTCGCTCGGAAATCTGATTGCCAAGCTCCTGCGCGCGCTCCCCTTCTTCCTGTGCGGAACTGCGCCACGCATGAACTCGCAAAGCCAATTGAGTCTTGCGCTCGTCAAGCGTAGCGAGGGAAGCATTCAGATTCCCGACCTGGGTCGAGAGGGAATCGAGCTCAGCGACAACCCGCGAGCGCTCATCCTCATGCGCGGAAACTTCCTCCTCCGCTGCAGACCTTTCTGCCCGCATCGCATTCCCATTTTCCTCAAGCGTCTCGAGCTCGGGGAAAAGCGCGGCCAACTCACTGTCCTGCTCGTACAGACGATGCTGCAAGAAGCGACCGCGTGCGAGAGTCCACTCGTCCCGTGCCGCCACCCAGCGCTCGGCCTTGCCAGCCTGAATTTTCAGCGAACGTACACGCGTACGCAGCTCTCCCATCAGGTCCGCTAGGCGCGACACGTCCTGCTCAACACTCTTCAGTCTCAGCCCCGTCTCGTGCCGACGTTGGCGATAACGACTGATCCCGGCAGCCTCCTCGAAGACGGCTCTACGCTGAGCCGGGTTGGCGGACAGAACGGCGTCGATGCGCCCCTGCTCCAGCACGGAGTAGCCCCGCGACCCCAGACCCGTGCCGTACAGCAACTCGCGCACGTCCTTGAGGCGTACTCGGGCACCGTCGATGTGGTACTCGCCCTCGCCGCTCTTGTAGAGCATGCGGGTGATTGAAAATTCGACGCCCATCTCCTCGACCACGCCATCGCGGTTGTCGATCACCAGGGTCACTTCCGCCACGGACATTTCCGGGCGGGAGGCGGATCCCTTGAAGATCACATCCGTCATGCCCTCGCCGCGCATGGAGGTCGGGCGGGTCTCTCCTAAGACCCACCGCACGGCGTCAACAACGTTGCTCTTGCCGCAGCCGTTGGGCCCGACGATGCCGAGCAGGTGCTGGCCGCCAAAATTGAAGACGGTGCGATCGGCGAAGGACTTGAAGCCCTCAAGTTCGAGACGGTTAAGACGCATAGAGGTCGACAGTCTAACTTCTGACTGGGGAGAACAGGTTGTCCCCGGCCGAGTCCGTGGAAAATCCGGGATCGGTCAGGGGGAGGGAGGGTTCGGGTTCAGAGATTCCGCTCCGCCGCTCGTGAAAGAGGCGCCAGGCGTCGAGACCGGAACTGACATCCCGGTCGGCCGACACCCAGAGCGGATTGGAAGCCAGAGCTCCCGCCCGCAGGGTAGAACACACGATGGCCTGTTCGCCAGCATCCTCTGAAGGGTCCTGCAATGAACTTCGCGCCGGCAGAGCGACAAACCCCGCCCCATAGGGGCGATCGCCCTCAGCCTCAGCTGCCGGCAAGTCCGCGAACAGCCGCGGCTGACTGGCTCGGGGCAGCTTGGCATCGGCCTGCGCCATGGCCAAGCGGGCGTCATCCCCAAAGAAGGAGGAAACGCACACAGAAAGTCCACGCTCGTCGGCGAAGCGCTTGGTGGTGTCCGCCATCACGCCAAGAAGCCGCGCGCCTTGGGCGGAGCGCACCACCCCATCCCCAAGGATGCGCAGCGCCTCGGCAAGGCCGACCGGCACCACGGCGAACCCGCGACGCTCCCGAAGACCGTCCTCACGCGCAGCCGGGTGGCGGCGCTGGAAAGCGTCCAGGGCTTCGATCCCGTCGAGGGCGGATTGAACTCCCGCCCCCAGGGCCTCGAACAGCAGGTCCTCGCGCCAGGGACCCGCCTGACGGGCAAGCCGAGGGAGGTTCAGGGCGACGGCACCGCCGCAGGCCAAGAGCCCCGCCTCGCGACGACCGCGCCTGCAACCAGGTGCCACCCAACGAGCATTTGTACCGTGCCAAATCGGGACCAACGAGCCCCCGGCCAGGAGCTGCGCGGCCTGCTCCCGGAGCTCGGGGTCGGTGGCGATGGCCGGGGACAGTTCATCCCAGGACAGATACAGGCGCGGATGAGCCTGGCCCGCCTGGCGCAGGGCTTCAAGCTCGGGGAGCAGGCGACGCAGCAGCGCACCTCCGCGTCCACCCGGGCTAGCTAGGTCCAGAAAGCGCCCCGTGGCATGGCTCAGGGCGCCCATGGCGGCCAGCAGATCCCGAACACGATCCTTGGCGCGGGCGGAGCGCAGCAGCGGTGAGAGCACACTATGCAGCCCCTCCACCACGACCCCATGGCTAACTCCGCGCAAGTAGTGGGCCAACTCGCCAAGCATTTCAGAGCCGGAGTGGGCACCTGGTTCAGCACGCAGGCAGAGGTTTGCGGGAATGGCGCGGGAGAGGGCCAGGTGTGGGCGCCGCAATCCCTCCACCCACAGTGTGCCTAGACGGTGTAGCTCGGAGGTGCGCTCGTCGAGCATGTCCACGAGGGAGTAGCGGCCAAGAATGGCATCCGCCACCTCGTCTTCGAGCCCCGCGCGGCTCCGACCCGGCGCATCGAGGGGATCGGTCACAGAGTTCGCGCGCACGCTGGGCCTCGTCTTCCCGAGCAGGCGTCGTAGATCATGGCGCGGTATCCCAATGGGTCCCTGCCGATGCAGGGCCGTCTCCAATCCCATGGCCATCAGCTCGTTATCCACGAACTCACGGATAAGGGGGGTGGAAATGCGTGCCAGGCCGGAATCGCAGATGCGGCGCTCCACGCGATCGGCCACATCCTCGCTCACCGCTCGCGGCAGGTCGGCCTCCTCCATGAGAGCCGCCACGATGCGCGCCTGACTCCAGGGAGAAGTACCGGCACCCGCTCGCACCCAGGGCATGCGCCCCTCGCGTTCTTCTCGGTCCGTGATGGTCAACGCCGCCCGTGCCCGAGCGCGCCGGTCGCGATAGAGAATGTAGGCACGCGCGACCTTTGCCCGGCCCATCTCCACCAGCGCCTGCTCCACGAGATCCTGGACCTGCTCCACGCCGGGCGGATCGCCCGACCGCGAAGCCAAGGCCATGGTGACGACCTCTGCCACGTCCCGGGCAAACCCCGGATCGTCTTCCCCGACGGCGAGCAGAGCCCGCAGCACAGCCCCCTCAATGCGCCCAGAATCGAACGGCACCTCGCTCCCGTCACGCTTTACAAGCCGGCGCTTGCCCAGGCGAAACCCCTGGGGGGACTCATCAGAAGAATCCGCATGGGGAGGCACCGGCAGCCCCTCGACCTGGGGCTCGTCAGAAGAGTCGGGCGCCGTCACGCTTTCTCGCCCCCCAGATCCTCTAGCTCCTCCAGGAACTGGGTCACGTCCTTGAATTCACGATAGACGCTGGCAAAGCGCACGTAGGCGACCTGATTCAGCTCGCGCAGCTCATCCATGACGAGCGCGCCGATCACTGTACTCTCCACCTCGCGGTCGTACTCGTTCTGGCAGCGAGCCTCCACTCTTGCGGCCGCCTTCTCGATTTCATCAAAGGGCACAGGCAACTTCTCGCAAGCCACCAGCATGCCCTTCACCACACGCTCGAGCTCAAAGCGCACGCGCTCACCATTCTTCTTGACGACACGCAGAGCGCTCTCCTCAATGCGCTCGTAGGTGGTGAAGCGCTGGAAGCACTTCATACACTCCCGGCGCCGTCGGGTGACAGACCCGGAGGCAGAGGTTCGGGAGTCGACGACGCGGACGTCGTCCTCCTTGCAGCGGGGACATTTCATGGTCGGGAGGGGCCGACGCACACTCTACATCTTGTGGGGTTGGAGGCGGTAGATCCCTACCAACACGACCTGTCCCGTGCCCCCGTGGGACCGCGCGGGACCGGGACGACGCTCCATTATTTGCCCAGGCAGAACCTGGAGAAGATTCGGTCGAGGAGATCCTCCGGGGTGGTCTGGCCCGTGATCCGATCCAGGGCAAGACCCGCGCCGCGTAGCGCCTCAGCCACAAGGTCCAAGCCCGCCTTCTCCCCTACTAGGGCCCGTGCCTGGGCCAACTCCTCCAGAGCCTGATCCAGAGCCTGGCGGTGCCTCTCCGAAAGCTGACGCTCGAGGCCAGAGTGGGATTGGGAAGGAGTGTCGTCCTGGGCCGCCAGCCCCAAACGAATCTCAATCTGAGTCAGCAACCCCTTGAGCCCTGCCCCTGTGTGACTGGAGATCCAAAGCCACTCGCCCGGGTCCTCAGGCGCGGCCCCCAGGTCGACCTTACTCTTGACGACAAGACGCGGAATTTCGGGCACCGATTCCGGGTTGTGGGCCGCGGCCGGCGTCTCGGACCATTCCACGAGCTCCAAAAGTAGGTCGGCACGCCCCCACTCCAGATCACGGCGGTCCTGAGCTATCGCGTCCACGCCCTCGGCCTGGGGATCGAAACCAGCCGTGTCCACCAGCAAGACCTCTTGCCCTCCCGGCAGGGCGAGCCGTCCCTCCTTGGTGTCGCGGGTGGTCCCGGCCTGATCGCTCTCGATGGCGCGGTGCTCGTCCCCCTCGAGTGTGAGTCGATTGAAGAGCGCGCTCTTGCCCGCGTTGGGCAGGCCCGCCAAGACCACCCGAGCCAAACCACTAGCCGGCGTGCGACGGTTCTCCCAAGTACGAGCTTCGAGAAGGTCCGCCTGGGCCTCCTCTAAGGCCGCGGTGATCTCTTGCACGGGCACGTGCCCCGTGTCCTGCTGGTCGAAGTCCAGGCTGGCCTCCGTCAGGGCGCGCAGCTGTTCGAGCACCTCGCGCAATGCGGCAATGCGTCCTCCCAGACCACCAGCTAGCAGGGACCCCGCGGCGCGCAACTCTTCGCGATTACGCGCTTCGACCAGAGCCAAGACGCCCTCGGCACGGGTCAGATCCAGGCGACCGTTCTCGAAGGCACGGCGTGTGAACTCGCCGGGCCCCGCGGGTTCGAGGCCTAGTTCTCCCAGTCGCCGCAGAACTGCGCGCACGAGGGCCGGGTTGCCGACTATATGCCACTCCGCCACATCCTCGCGGGTGTAGGAGCCCGGGCCCGGCATCCAAACCAAAAGGCCAGGCTGCAGCCCCACTCCATCGTCCACTTGCACCTCGAACAGCCCCCGGCCCGAGGGTGCGGAAGGCTTGCCGTCGGCGTCGCGACACAGGCCTTGCACCGCTTTGAAAGCCAGGGGCCCGGAGGCGCGCACCACGGCTCGCTGTCCCGCGCCGGGCGCGGAAGCGACGGCGCAGATGGTGGACCGGGTACCCTCCGCTGCCGTGCTGGCCATGACTTGCACTCAGCGCTTCTTGCGCTTGCCCTTCTGTTGCCCGCGCTGTTTCTCGGCCTTTTGCATCTCCTGCAACTTCTGGGCCTGTTTTTGCATCTCGCCCATGCGCGCCATGAAACCCGATTTCTTCTTGGGTTGCTCGCTGTCGTCGATGGGCCAGATCTTCTTGATCACCGTCTGCTCGAGCACGCCGAACAGGGAGGTGGTGATCATGTACAGGGACAGACCAGCCGAATAGTTGTAGAGGAAGAACCCGAAAACGATGGGCATCCACATCATCATCTTCTGCATCTTGAGAGCCTGCTCGTCCGTCGGCTTAGGCATCACCTTCTGCTGCAGGATCCACAGGAAAACCATCATGGGCGGCAGCACGTTGAGATACTCCACCATGCCGACGAGGGGCAGGTCCCAATCCAGACGCATCATTCGGTCCGGCTCGGAGAGATCCTTCACCCACCCGATGAAGGGCGCCTGACGCAGATCGAAGCTCACTCGCAGGGCACTGAATAGAGCAAAGAAGATCGGGATCTGTATGAAGATCGGCAGGCAGCCACCGAGGGGCGGGAAGGCACCCTCCTCCTGCATGATGCGCGCCTGCTCCGAACGCTGCTTCTGGGAGTTATCCTTGTACTTCTCCTTGAGCTCGTTGAGCATGGGCTGCACGCGCTTCATCTTCTTCGCGTGGCGCGCCATGGACGTCTGGGAGCGACGGTTGAAGGGGAACAGGGCCAAGCGTACCGCGAGGGTCAGGCAGATGATCGACCAGCCCCAGTTGCCGAAGAGTCCGTGGAAGAAGCCCAGGATGGCCAGCAGGGTTGAGGCGATCCCGGAGAAGAAGCCCAGATCGCCTGCCACCAGGCTCAGGAGGGAGGGATCATGCTCCTCGAGAAGGCCGCTGCTCTTGGGGCCCGCGTAGATCTCGAAGCTCATGCGGGAGACGCCCTCGGGACCCGGAAGAGGGGCCGTCAGGTCGAGGTCGCAGGTCACATGACGCCACCCCTTGACGGGATCGTTCTCCTTGTTGTCATCAATCGACTTGAGAGGATCCATGGGGTGCTCGGCCACCCAGTTGAGATCGTACAGGGTGCGCCAACCGGCTCCGGTGACCACGCCACGGGTAGCATCATCGGGCCGGGCCAGCACGGCGAAGTACTTGCTGTCCATTCCCGCCCAGAGGATGTCCCGGGTGGGAGGAAAGGCCTCGCCATCCTGCTCTCCGATCGAAAGCTCTTCGCGCTCGACCTCCAGCTCACCGCCCTGTTCCCAACTGACACCCGCGCTGGGCTCCAGATAGAAGGAATCGTCGGCACTGGCAAGCATGCCCAGAGCCGGTGTGAAGATGAGTCGCGGTTGCCGACCGGCCCACTCGGGGACGCTATTGCGCAGCTCAATGTCCAGGGTCAGGTCATAGGAGTTGGGCTGCACCCGCAGGGTCTTGGTCAGGCTCAGGCCGCGCCCCGTGTCATGGTGGAACCGCACACCAACGGTTCGTCCAAACTCCTCCAGCACCTCGTGCTGCCAGTGCACCTGATCCAGTGGAAATCCCACCATCGCCTCACTGGAGGGGGTGGATTGGAGCCCGAGCGAAGACTGGACGCCCGAAGGTGTGTTCACTTCCGAGAGGAGCGGCACCCAGGTTTGAGGGTCCTCTTTCTCCTGCGGACTGAGGCCGTTCTTGATATAGAACCCACCCAGGCGCAATTCGCTGAGCACTCCCCCGCGACTGTCAAAAGTCGCCAAGTAATAGCCGGGCTCACCCGGGGTGCCGAGGCTGAGGGTCTCGCGCCAAGGCTCGGCCTCCGTTTCTGGCCTAGCTTCTGAGGCAGGCGCAGCGCCTTGAGCAGGCAGTGCAAGCCCGGGTTGAGCGCCCGGCATCTGAACTGCGGGATTGCCCGTTGATTTCTCGGGTTCGGCAGGGTTCTGCGGCCACATCACCAAGATGAGGAACGAAAGCAGGAAGAAGAGGGGTAGGCGCTTTTCCACGGAGAAGTTTAGATCAGCGGCCGGCCTCCAAACGGTCGGCCAGGAATTCGGGGAGTTCGGGCACGCTTCGAATGGCCTCGGCCGCAGCCCGCCAATCGTATTCGAGCCGGATAAAGGTGATGTTCGAGCCGTCGAAAAGCACGTAGGAAAGTCGCGCATCCCCGTCTCGGGGTTGACCCACCGAGCCGACGTTTACGATGCAAGGATTGGAGTCCAAGTCGCCCAGAGCATAGGGCCCATCGATGCCATCAGGGCGAAACAAGCTGCCGTCTTTGTAGTAAACCGCAGGCACGTGGCTGTGCCCCACAAAACACACTGGGCGGCGCATCGCTTCGAAGTTGGCCTGCATCTTCTTCTCATCACGGGCGTCCCGAGGCAGAAGGTACTCGCGCACCGGATCGCGCGGGGATCCGTGGGCAAACATGGCCGCCTCGTCGATGGCTGAGGGTTCAAGTTCTCCCAGGAAATCCCAGTAGTCCGAGGCCCGGTCCGAAGCACTGGAGATCGCCGAGTGGGTCCAGTCGATCGCCGCCCGCGCCTTGGGATTGAAGTCCTCAGCGCTGTAGCAAAGGGCGTATTCGTGGTTTCCCTGGAGGCACAAGCCGTCCGCATTGCCTGGAACACAGAGCTCCATAACCCGATCCAGAGTTCCACAAGGATCGGCTCCGTATCCGATGACGTCTCCGAGACAGACGTAACGCTGGACACCACGATCCTTGGCATCTGCCAAGGCTGTGTCCAATGCAGGGGTGTTCCCGTGCAGGTCGGAGATGATTGCGGTGAGGGGGTACGCCACGGAAGTGCCAGGTACTGCCTTCGCCAGGGAAGGCGCGAAGGATTATCGGGAGGGGGTGGGACGGGGGCAAGGGGGGCCGGGAGGATCGCCCTGGAAAGGGAGTGAGCGTGAGGGTAGCCCTCGTGAATGAAGCCTCATGGGTCGAAGAGAGTGGGCCGCTGATTCCCCGACACGACCGGCGCTACCCCCTGATTCGAGAATCGATCCCGTCGATTTCACCCGGCAGCCGCTTTAACGGGCCGCTGGGGACAATTGCCCAAGAAGCGTTCAGCCCGGGAGCCAGGCGGGCCAATCCAGTGCAAGCCGGAGCCCAAGGAGTATGGCCAGCAGCAGGCCCAGCACTCCCAGGTTGCTCAGCCCCCTACGCTCCAGGGCGTGGGCCAGATGCAGGCGGTCTCCGTCCCAGGGGCGCCGCCCCTGCTTGATGCGTACCAGGCTCAGGCGGCCCAAATCCAACAGGGGCAGGAGAAGAATCCCCCAGGCCTCCGGACAACCCGCCAGCAGAACACCCACCAGATGACTCCCCGAGTCCCCCAGGTAGGCAATAGGTACACGCTCCGAACCGCGCCGAAAGAACACGTTCCAGGGCAGGAAGCCAAGCAGGGCTGGCGCCGCGACACTACGCCCTGCCAAACCGACCACCCCCAAGGTGCCGCAGGCTCCGTCCGCACAGTCGAAAGTGTTGGCCGCGTTCATGGCCACCACGGCCACCAAAGACAGTGCAGCGATGCTTTCGGCCCCATCCCCCAGGCTCCAGCCCAGAACGCATCCCACCACACACTGTCCGGCAAATTTGACGAGCGGGCTCAAGCCACCGGGACGCAGGTCATCCACGAGGCCCAAACCAAATGCCGCTAGCAGGGCAGCCCAGGGCAGGTGTGCTTCGCCACACAGGGCAGCTCCCACCAAGCCCAAGAGCACGGCGATCCCCCCCACCGGGGGCACCGGATTCTCCCGCGGCTTGCGGAGGGCGAGACCGGACTCGCGGCTATCCACGAAGCCAAAGGCCAAGGCCGCTCGCGCCAAAATAGGCGTCGCCACCAGGGTCACGAGCAGCGCAGTCCACGACGCAAGATTCACGAGGCGCGCACCTAGAGGGCCCCGTACAGGCCACGCTTGCGAATGTACTCCCCCACGGCTTCTGGAAGATCCTGAAGAGTCCCTTCACCGGCGCGCAGCGCGGCACGCAAATCCGTTGACCTACCGGGAACCGGCGGAACGGCGAGCAATCCAGCCCGAAGGAGCTCCAACGCCCCGGCCGACAATCTCTGCGCCAACTCGGGGGGCAATTCTTCGTCTTCTCCCGCACGCCGAATCACAACCGGCCGGACAGCCTCGAGCAGCTCTTCCACCCGATGCCAACCCACCAACCCGGGCAGGTTGTCCGCTCCGATCAGAAGCCAGATCGACGCGTCCTCATCCTCCCCCACTTCGGCCCGCAACTCTTCAACGGTGTCCATCGTGTACGAGAGCCCAGGACGGTTGAACTCCAGGTCGCACACACACCAGGAAGGCTCGCTCGCGATGGCCCGCTGGAGCATCTCCAGCCGGTCTTTCTGCGGAGCCAGCTCAAGGTCTGGCTTGTGGGGTGGCCGGGCTGCCGGGACGAATATCACGCGGTCCAGACCAAAAGCCTCTTGGGCGGCTCGAGCTGCCGCCAGGTGCCCCTTGTGGACCGGGTCGAAGGAGCCTCCGAAGAGGCCCAGGCGACGGCCGGAACCGGGGGCGGGAGAAGAGGGGGATGGGGAGGGCACGGGAATGGGTTCGGGACGCCGCTTCGGGCTGGTTACCCCAGCCCGAAGCGGGGGTAGGCCTACCGTGGACCGTGCCCGGGAAGGTCAATTCTGGGCCAGTACTGGACGCGCGTCTATCCTGGACCCATAATCGTCGCCGGTCGACACTTCGGTTCAGACCCAACCTCCCCTCTATCCCCCCTAGCACCCTCCAAGCACCCTCTGCCCGGATGCGGCGGCCTGAGCCCTCAAATCCACGGAGATCGCATAAACGTGAGCATGAACGAGTCCCTAAAAGCGTCTTCCAAGATCTCCGGTCTGTGTCTGGCTCTCTGCCTCAGCGTTGGCTGCCAGTCCTCCCCGGACATCAACGACCACTGGAACGCCAGCTCCACCGTGCCGCGCATCACGCGTGCCTTCTTGGGGTACGACTCAAGCCGTGATGGTAGCTACCGGGACTTCGCTTGGGAGCGCAAGGCCTCAATCAACCTGACCCTGCGGCGCCATCTGTTCAACCACAACCCGAACAACCCGAACCATGCTGTGGCATCGGGCACGTATGACGAGCGTCCCGTCAACAGCCTGTTTCCCAACCCGGTCAACTTCATCCACTTGGAAGGCATGGTCCTGGGGCTGATCCCCTTGGCCGCCGGCGGAATCTACTTCCCCATGCCCGTGGACTCCATCGTGGGCATCTTCGAAGAAGGCAATGACGGAAGCGAAGACGGCTTCGACGAGTTCACGAGTGGGCTCGAATACACCGTCGGGAGCACGCTCGGCGTCATCAGTAGCAGTTTCGTGCAGAACTGGATCTCGTCCGACGAGGATTCAAACGAAGGGCCCGTCGTACGAGCCTCTCGCATCGCCTCCTCCGAGTAAGGAAGAAGGTAAGGCCGACATCCATGGCGATCCTCGGTTACGTCTGTACCTGACCGGGTCTGGGGCCGTCCGCAGATTGACTAGAGCCCGAGGACCTTCCGCGCCTGCTCCTGTAGGTCGGGTGCGTCGGCCGGAATCCAAGTGATGTCAAACTTCTGGTACCAGGTGCGCTGACGTCGAGCGAACTGACGGGTACGCACGGCGATTCGCTCCATAGCCTCATCACGTGTGAGGTCTCCCGCATCCCAGGCGAGGACCTCTTCGTAGCCCAAGGCCGCCCCGGCACTGGAGCCGAAGCCCACGCCGTCGCGCACGGCGACAGCCTCCTCGCGCCAGCCCTGATCGAGCATGATCGCCGCCCGCGCCCGGATGCGCTCTTCCAAGACCCCACGGTCCACGGACAGGCCCACGAGGCGTGCCTGTTTCTGTCGCGGCCCCGGTTCGGTATTCCAATCGTCCTGCCAATCGGTAAGCGTGCGACCCGTCTGCTCCAGGACTTCCACAGCACGTACCACCCGACGCCCGTCGTTGGGGTGAAGGCGGTCTGCGGCTTTAGGGTCCACCCCTGCCAAACGCTGGTGGAACGCCTCAGCACCGACGACCTCCCGCTCCGCCTCAAGCCGTGCACGCAGTTCACGATCTGCCGGCGGGCCCTTGAAGAGGCCACGCAGCAGAGCGGCCAGGTAGAGCCCTGTACCGCCCACGAACAGTGCCCGGGCCCCCCGGCTCTGGATATCGGATAGGGCCTCGCGCGCGGCGGCCAGATACCGGTGCACGTCGTAGGGTTCACTAGGACAGACCAGGTCCATCAGATGGTGCGGCACCCGCTCCTGTTCACCCTTGGAGGGTTTGGCCGTCCCGATGTCGAGCCCGCGGTAGACGAGCATGGAATCGAGGGAGAGCACCTCCGCTCCCAACGCCTCACACAAATCCAGGGCCAGGGCCGTCTTGCCACTGGCCGTGGGGCCCACAAGGCACCAGAGCGGCTGTCGGTCTAGGGGATCGGTTTCGGACACGAGAGCATTCTAGGGCGCGGATCATGGACTAGGATGACGGGCACGCTCGATTCCCCAAACCGCCGCAAACCCTCCCCCTCCTATGAACCTAGCCTACGCCCACGGCTCCCTGATCCTCCTGGTCCTCCTCGCGGTCCCCGGACATGCCCAGGATAAGGAGAGCCAGGACCCGGCCCTGGTCGCCATCGACGGCCAGCCGATCGCTCCGGGACGCATCCCGACTGGAACCCGGCCAGAGGCTGTGACCCTCTGGAATAAGTTCACGAGCGACGACCGTACGCCCCCCATCCACTCCTTCGACCTAACCTTCGAAGCAGAGATCCGGCAGCCGGGCAAGTTCAACGAGATCCAGGCCACCATCCGCTTCCTTCAGCATCCCCGCGGGCCTTTCCTCGACGCCAGCTTCGCACGCGAGGACCGCCGCTCGGTGCGCGGCCCGCGCGGAGACTTCCTGGTGGAAGGGGGCGAGGCACAACCCATGGTAGGCCTGGATTTTGAAGAAGATCTGCGCTCTCTCGATCGTTGGTGTGCTCTGTCCAGCCACTTCATCACGCTCAGCCAACCTGAGCGCATCCGCCTGATCAGCCTGGAACGACGAGAGCTCAGCGCCGAGCAACCCAAACAGGGGCCGGCCGCCAACCAGCACGAGGTTCGGTTCGAGGGGACCGATCCTCTCGTCTTACCTTCCGCGCAACTGGCCCAGCAGGCCCGCGGGCTCGAGTGGCTCGACCTCCAGAGTCCGGACTTCCGCCTCTACGAGACGCGCCTCGCACGCGCGAAGGGCAACGTGCAGCGCGCCTTGCTAGGCCTCGATCCTAAGACGGGCGAGGTTCGCATGGCCATGCTGAGCGAGGCCGTGCGTGGAGCGATCGTGCTGGAGAGCGCCCTCCTGATTCTGGTGGAGCGCTACCAGAATCTCGGCGAAACGGCCCGGGTTCCGGCCCAGTTAGAGGTTCGCGAAGTCAATCCAAACACCTCGCCCTGGACCTTCGAAGCGCGTTCAGGGACGACGATCTATCTCAAGCGCGATGGCCGATTGAATCCGCCGGATCTCTCACCGGCCGCGTTCATACCGGGCAAGTGAAGCGCTAAGTGCGCCCGCGCCCTAGCGCCGGTGGAAGGCGCGTTCCAGGTCGGGCAGCTTGAAGCGCACCTTGGTAGGCCGCGAGTGGGGACAGGTCTGATCCGTCTCCAATGCACTTGCGCGAATCAGAAGGCTGCGGATCTCGTCTTCGGTCAGAGCGTCACCAGCCATGACGGACGAGCGGCAGGCGCTGCTATGCAGAACCTCTTCGATTACGTCCTCGGCACCGGGAGCCTTACCTGTGCGCCCGAGCACGTCCACGAGATCGCGAACCACACCTTCCACGTCTGGATTACGTAGGCGCGCGGGAATGCCATGCACGGCCACGGTACTCGGCCCGAAAACAGCCAACTCGAGCCCTATGGGCGTCAAGGACTCCATGTGACCCGAGAGCAGCTCCACGTCCGCGCGGGACAGCTCCACAAGCTCCGGTACCAGGAACTTCTGCACCTCCACGTTGTTCTCGCGCACGTCCTGTCGCAATTCCTCGAAGGTCGTTCGCTCGTGCAGCGCGTGTTGATCGATGATCTCAAAGCCATCAGGCATGGCGCGCACGAGATAAGTACGCGCGATCTGCAGGAAAGGCCCGCGCAGGTCATCCCCCTCGGTCCACTGCCTGCGGCCCTCTTCCAGTTCCGAAGGACTGGCAGGCGCCGGGGAGGGAATCACGTCCGAGAGAGCACGCCCAGCCACCTCATGCACCTCAAAGCCGGCCTGGGGAGCCGAGGTCTGCAGCTGCCCTGGCAAGGGGCCGGGGTTCGGCAGGGCCGCTTGAGCTGGGTCTTCCCGGTTCTCGCGGCGCTGCATGCTTAGCAGCATAGATTCTCCGGGCGTGGCCATATCGGTCTGACGTACCGCCTCACGCAAGTGATGCACGAGGAATCCGAACAGCCGGCGCGAGTCACGCAGGCGCACCTCCGTCTTCGCGGGGTGCACATTAACGTCGACCTGGGCGGGCTCGATGGAGAGCTGCAGGAAGGCGACGGGTTGCCGCCCCTCTTCCAGGAAGCCGCGGTAGGAGTCGCGCAGCACCCGCGTCAACACCTTGTCACGCATGGGCCGGCCGTTGAGGAACCACATTTGGCGCGCCGTATCCCGGCGGCTGAAGCGCGGGGGCGCGACGTACCCCATGAGGTGCGTCATGCCGTCGGCAGCCTCCACGGGCACCAGGCCCTCCGCCAACTCTGCGCCGAAGGTCCGCCGAATACGGGCCAGCAGATCCATGTCCGCCTCTATATCAAAGACGCGCTTGCCGCCGTGGGTCACCACGAAGCCCACGCCCATGTGTGCCAGGGCTGCGCGCTGGACCACATCCAAACAGCGTGAGAGTTCGGTAGAGGTTCGTTTGAGGAAACGCCGCCTGGCGGGCGTATTAAAGAACAGGTCACGCACCTCAATACTAGTGCCCACGGCTCCGCCAGCCTCGCGCACCTCGGAGAGCTTGCCTCCCACGTTTTGCACTGTGGCACCCGTGGTCTGCTCCGCTGGCCGAGAGAGAATCGTGCAACGGGCGACGGACCCCATGGAAGCCAGGGCCTCACCACGAAAGCCAAGGCTGGCGATGTGATCCAGGTCCTCAGGGGTTTGAAGCTTGCTGGTGGCGTGGGCTTGGAAGGCCATGGCCAGGTCCTCGGCACCCATGCCACAACCGTTGTCGCTGACCCGCACGAGCTTGACCCCGCCCTCCTCCAGATCCACGCGAACTTCGCTAGCTCCCGCATCCAAGGCGTTCTCGACGAGCTCCTTGACCACCGAGGCGGGGCGCTCAATCACCTCACCCGCGGCTATCTGATTGCGAACGACCTCGGGAAGAAGAGCGATCCGGGCGGTAGGGGTCTGCGGCTGCATGATTCCAGTGTAGCGAACTGTTCAGGACCTGCGTCGCGCCCAGCGCAGCCCGATCACCGCAAAATCGTTGACGTCCACCCGCGCTCCGCTACGCGAGCGACGCTCCAATTCTTCGGCATCCTCCAACATCCCCTGCCATTGGCCGGGGCTGCGGGAAGCCAGACGCTCCGCTTTGCGCTTCACCGTAGCGGGAGCCCCGCGCACCCCGGCGGCGGCCAGGGCGGCCTGGGGCGACTGCCCCTGGGCCACGTAGCGCCCGGCGCGGGTGAGTTCCATCAACCCCTTTGTGAGCGTGCTGGTCATCAGGGCGACCAGAGCGGAACGGTCCACCGTCCGCTTGCCGTCCTTACCCTGGAATCCACCCGTAAAGAGGGCCTCCACCCCCACACTGGCCCGCGCCCCGTCGCCGTCCATCAGCTTGTCCGCCAGGTCCCAAGGGGAGCCTCCCGACTCCCAACTCACCAGCTCGACGATGCCCTCGCTCCCGCGCTCCCGCAACTGTTCCAGCTTACCGGCGATTCCCGCTAGATCGTTACCCAGGGCAGCGGCCAAGTAAACGGCCTCTTCCACCCCCAGAGGGATCTTGGCTCGGCGCGCACGATCCGCCGTCCACTGCACGAGCTCGGCCTTGCGCGGATCCGGATCCCAGGGCGGCGGAGAGTCGTAGAGTCTTCGGCAGCCGACGATGGACCCCTCCGCAGCCTGGATCGCCTTGATCAGTACGTGATCCGCACGCAGGTTGCTCGCGCTCAGGATGAGGCAGCCCTCGACCTGGCCGGCGGTCAGGGCCGCGATGCGACTCTTGAGGGCATCCACAAGTCCCTGAGAGAAAGACCGTGCGCCTTTCTTGATGAGCTTGTCCGCATTGTCCACAACGACCGTTCGAGCTCCTGCGAAGAGCGCGCCCGAGGTCAAATCGTCCAACAGCGTCGCTTGGGAGAATTCGGGGTCGGATCCATCGTGACGACAGATTTCGTCCCCGCGCTCCTTGGCCTTGCTCAACACGAGCCGAATACCTCGGTCTCGGAAGTAGCGCTCTTCTCCCTTCAGGCACACGGCGAACAGCGGCTCGGCAAGACGCCGACCAAGCTCTGCTAGGGCCTGCTCCGGATGCGGATCCTTCGCCTTTGACCCTGCGCTCTTGCGTGCCTTCGCCATCAGGCTGCCCCCCCCATGCTCAAGTCCAAGCCCATGTCCAGCACGAGTCCAATGAAGAGGGCTACGCCGACCCAACCGTTGAGAGTGAAGAACGCACGGTCGACTCGGGACAGGTCGTCGGCGCGCACGATCCACTGCTCATAGGCGAGGAGTCCAGCGGCCAGGGCGACAAATGCCCCGTAGATGGGACCTAGCCCCGCACTCGTGCAAAAGCACATCAGGCAGGCCACGGTGGCCAGGTGCAGAGCGCGGGAGATCCAAAGTGCGCGGGCCACGCCCCACCGCGCCGGAATGGAATGCAGACCATGATCTTTGTCGAAGTTCACGTCCTGACAGGAGTAGATCACATCGAATCCACTCACCCAGGTCCAAACCGCAGCTGCCAGCCAAAGGATGGGCGCAAGGTCGCCCTCAAGGGTGCCCCGGATCGCGATCCAAGCCCCAAGGGGTGCCAAGGCGAGGGCCAGCCCGAGCACAAGATGTACCAGGGCGCTGAATCGTTTGAAGTAGCTGTAGCCGAGGAGGACCGCAAGTACGACTGGCGACAGTTGGCCAGCAAGAGGATTGAGCGCCCAAGCCGCAAGCATGAACAGAGCAGAGGACGCGACCACGAGGAAGCGCACCGCCCCCACGCTCAGACGACCGGCCGGTAGCTCGCGCTCCTGTGTGCGCGGATTACGGGCGTCAATGTCCCGGTCCACCAATCGGTTGAACGCCATCGCAGCCGTACGCGCGCTCACTGCGGCCAGTACGATCCAAGACAAGTCCGCCCCGGCCGGCACTCCATCGGCAGCCAACCAAGCACCTTGAAGGGCGAACGGCAAGGCGAAGATCGAGTGGGGAAATGCCACTAGGGACAGGTACTCGGTCACGGATTTCAGTGCGAACCTCCTGGAGGCTCGATACCCACTTCATCTTGGGGTTCGCTCTCGCCCCAGCGAGCGCCGAGTCGGTGCTCGACCCCGAGACGGTCAAGAGCCTTGGCTACCACGAATTGCACCAGATCTTCCACCGTCTTGGGATGTTGGTAGAAGCCCGGCATGCAGGGAAGAATCGACGCACCCATGCGAGCAAGCTGGAGCATGTTAGCTAGGTGCACCTCGGATAACGGAGTCTCCCTCGGCATGACCAGGAGAGGACGGCCCTCCTTCAAGGCCACGTCGGCGGCACGTTCCACCAGATTGGAAGAGAAGCCATGGGTCACACGGGCGAGGGTTCCCATAGAGCACGGGGCGAGAATCACGGCCTTGGTCAGAGCTGTTCCCGAAGCCGCTGGAGACTCAACGGCTGCGGACGGAAAAGCGCGCACGGATGCGGCGATCTCCTCTCCCAGCCATCCGCTTAGGCAATCCGCCAGGCGCTCTCCGCCGGCTCCCGGATCAACTCCCAGTTCGTGCGCCATGACCTTGGCACCAGCGTTGGTCACGGACAGGTCCACGTCGTGGCCCGCGCGTACCAGTTCACGCACGAGAGCGGTGCTGTAGACGTGCCCGCTCGCCCCTGTGATGCCGATAAAATAGCGCCCCATGACCCGAGGGACGCAGACTAGCAGATCCTGGGAAGCCCGACCCGAACGCGATTCAGAATACCCTCTCCGGCCCGGCGCCCAGGAGCAGGCCGAGGTTGAACAGGGCGTGGGTCCAGGCAGCGACCCCCGGTCCCCGCCAGCGCAGGAGTCCGGCCAGGGCTATGCCCGCCAGTAATCGCCACAAGAACACGAAGGGCTCAAAAACCTCTCCCCCAGGCCCAAGCCAGGCCGTGAAGGCGGCCAAATGTAGCGCGGCGAAGATACCGGCTGAGCCGACGAGCCCGGCGGCTTCCCCCACCAGGCGCGCGCCGGTGAGCCCTAAACCGAAGTGGCTCATGATCATGCGTGCCGTCAGGTAGAGCCCGCTGTAGAGGATGACCCGGAAGAAGAGCTCTTCGTGGGCGGCGGCACCCAGGATGAACGCCGCGCGCGGGAGGCCGGGAGCCGGGCCAGGCCCCACGCTGAATCCGGCGGGTGGATCGATGCCGCCCAGTAGATGTGTGCACAAGATCAGGGTGGGCGCCAGAAGGAGCGCCCAGATGCCTCCTTCCCCCACCACCTTCAGGAGACGCATGCCCAACCCCCGGCTATGGCGCGCCAACTGTTGAACACTGAGCAGTAAAAGCCCCGCCAGGATGCAGCGCCTCGCTAGGTGGGCCTCCTCTCCCAGCGGCAGGAGGAAGCGGAACAAGCACATCTCGGCAGTGCTACGCGTCGACTCTGCGGAACTCGCCAGAGACCATTCATAAGCGGCCAACAGTGGTACACAGGCCAGATATCCCAGGGCCAAAGTGCGCGAGACGCTGGACGGAGAATCCAATCCGCTCTCCGTTCCGTCCTCCTCCGGCTCGTCCTCGTCGTGCTCGCTCATGCCCGGAGCTCCCCATCAGGTTCACGTGAGACCGTTCCAAAATGCAGGCAGGCGATTCCCCCGGTCAGGCGCTCGAAGCCACAGTCCACGAGACCTTCCCGTTCCATTTCGGCCTGAAAGACCTCGGGCTGTGGCCAGGCCATGACCGTCCGTGGCAGATACGCGTAGGCATCCCCGTCCCGGGAAACCCACCCGCCAACAGTGGGCAGGATACGGGTGAAGTACAAACGGTACGCCCAAGAGAAAAGACCTCGAGGTGGCGTGGAGAACTCCAGCACCAACACCTGCCCTCCGGGCCGAACCACACGCCTCATCTCACGCAAGCCCCGGTGGCGATCCGCAACGTTCCGGATCCCAAAGGCGACGCAAGCCAGATCCACGCTGTCCGCTCCTGCGGGAATGCAGAGAGCATCGCCTTGGGCAAATTGCGCCCGGAGCTCCTCAGAGTGCACCTTGCGCGGCGCCCGCAGCAACATGGGTAGAGTGAAGTCCACGCCCACCACCCGTGCCCCAGCGCGGGCAAAAGCCACGGCAAGGTCTCCCGTCCCTGTGCAGACGTCCAGCACAGAACACCCCTGCACCGTCCCCGCACGCGCAACAACGCGCTTCCGCCAGCGTCGGTCGATCCCGCACGACAGGACTCGGTTGAGCAAGTCATAGCTGCCCGCGATACGAGCGAACATGGACTGGACCGCTTGGGGATCGGACATGGGAGTGAGCATAGGGCCGCGAAGGCCACAAGGGGAAGCACTCAATGCACCACGCCCGCGCGGCAGAGCCTCGCGGGCGTGGATTAGTGGGCTCTCGCGGAGATCGAGCGAGCCGTCTCGCGGGTCAACCCCGCACGTCGGTTTCCTACTGCCTCCAGTAGTCCATCACGCCACTGACATTCGGAACCTGAATGGACTGAACTCCGGCCTGGTAGGCATTGATGTCCTTGCGCAGAACACCGGCCTTGGCCAGATCGAACACATCCACCACTCCAAAGCCACCTGTGACGTTAGGCACTGCTGCAAACATGTAGCCAGGCTCGTTGCTATTCACAGGCCCAGGCACAAGTCGAATCAAACCCTTGCCGTTACCGGGCAAGGCCGATCCCGCGCTGAAGGAGGTGATCACGTTGGGCATACCACCGAGGTTGCGCAAGTTGTCAAAGGCGATATCCACGGGGATACCTGAGAGGCCTTGAGTGCCCTCGCCGATGGAGACATTTACACCAAAGGCCATGTCGCGAAGACCTGTCTGGCCCTGGCTCGTCAAGAAGAGCTGGCCTGTTATGGCCGACTCGACCCAAAGCTGGGTAAGCGCGCCAATATTGGGCGCACCCGGATCTCCGGTGACCGTATCAATGGGACCCTCGTGGGCGATCCAAACAGCCATGAAGAGGTTGATCGGATCAAGCTGCAGCTTCTTGGGGCTGTTAAAGGTGTAAGGAGCAATTCCGATCACATCGTCGTACCCCCAGCCGTTCACGCCGTTGGGGCCGGACTCAAACAGAGCCACGTTTCCGTTGCGGTTCAGGATGTAGGCGAAGTAGACGTTTCGCAGGTAGCCATTGCCCGCACCGGCCTGCCGCGGCATGGCCACGACGTCGAAGGGCTTGTTGAGCTGGGCGCTCACACGGTTGCGCTCGACCAG
>JAPKBO010000061.1 GCA_028823395.1 Planctomycetota bacterium
TCCTCAAGGTCTTCTTCGACCGATTCGGCTACTTGGCACCCTTTGCATTCCTTGTGGGAGCCGGCGCGGGGCTGCCGGTACCCGAAGAGGTCACCATGGTGGGCTCGGGCTTCCTGCTGCACCGTGGTCTGGTGGACCCCTTCCAGATCATCGCCACGTGTTATGTGGCGACTTTGATCGGGGACTCCATCCCTTTCTGGCTGGGACGGCACTTCGGAATGAGCCTGGTGGAGAAACCCTGGGCACGCAGGATCCTACACCCAGAGCGCATGGTGCTCTTGCGTGAACGGTTCGACCGGCACGGAAACTGGGCCATCTTCACCTGTCGATTCTTGCCGGGCGTCAGAATGCCAGGGTTCTTCACGGCTGGCACGGCGGGCTTGTCCTACCCCAGGTTCCTGCTCTTCGATGGACTGGGAGCTCTCATCATGACGCCCACCTGGATCTATCTGGGCAGGTCTTTCGGGGAGCGCATCGCCGACCTTGAGGGCACGGTGTCTAACCTCAACCAGTACCTAGGCTTTGGCTTGGCCGCGGCCGTCCTGATCCTGGTCCTGAGGGGACTTGTCGGGCGGAGGGAACGGCAGGTCCGGGATATTGAAGAACGTGACAACCCCTCTCAGCCTCCGGGAGAGTAGGGCTGACCCCAATTGGGGCACGAGGATGCAAAGGGACGGCCCCCTGCTGTTGACCCTTAGAGGGCCGTAAGTACCCTGTTTGGCCCAGTATCCCTTAGGAAGCTGTCCCGAATACCCTTCGGGGACCTGAGCTGAACCACTGGTGCCCCACAAGCCTGCCTGAGCCCCCAACGGGCACTCCACACTATGACGAACAACTCCATTTTCACCCTCGCTGCTGTTTCTGCAGCCATCGCCCTCGTCTTCGCTGTAGTCAAGTACTTCAGCATTATGAAGCGCGACACGGGCAACGACACCATGCGCGACATCTCGCGCCAGGTGCAAGAGGGCGCGGCCGCCTTCCTGAAGGCCGAGTACAAGTGGCTGACCGTGTTCGTCATTGTGGTCAGTGGTGCGATTTTCATGTCGCGCCCCGAGGATGGCCTCGGCCCCAAGACGGCCATCGCCTTCATCTGTGGTGCGCTTGCTTCCGCAACAGCCGGCTACTTCGGAATGCACACCGCGACCCGCGCCGCCCTGCGCACCACCCAAGCCGCCACGAACAGCTTGGCCGACGCCCTCAACGTTTCCTTTAGCTCAGGCATCGTCATGGGCATGAGCGTCGTCGGTCTGGCCCTGTTGGGTGTGACCGGTTTCACCATCGCTTACGCCTCGGACCTGAGCGCATCGGGTCTGGAATACGTCCTCGGCTTCAGCTTCGGTGCCTCCTCCATCGCCCTGTTCTCACGCGTGGGCGGCGGCATTTTCACCAAGGCCGCCGACGTAGGCGCGGACCTTGTTGGCAAGATCGAGGCAGGCATCCCCGAGGATGACCCCCGCAACCCGGGCACGATCGCGGACAACGTGGGCGACAACGTGGGCGACGTAGCTGGCATGGGCGCCGACCTTTTCGAGTCCTACGTGGGTTCCATTATTGCCGCCATGGCCCTGGGCGCCTTCGCCTACGCTGGTGTGGAGCACGCCAACGGCATGGTGATGCTGCCCCTCGCCGTCGCAGGCGTAGGCATCATCGCCTCCATCATCGGCACCTTCTTCGTGAAGGCCGCCGACGAGCACGCCCTGCACTCAGCCCTGTTCCGCGGCCTCATCGTGGCCTCCATCGCTGTCGTGGGAGCCACCTACTGGCTCACCATGCAAGGCGGCATCAACTTGCCCGCGCAACTCAAAGGCGTGAGCCACGACTACTCCACCGGCGCAGCCCTGATGATCGCGATCGTTTCTGGCCTCACCATCGGCGTGCTGATTGGAAAGATCACCGAGTACTACACCTCCACCGACCGCCACCCGGTCCGCAACATCGCCAAGCAATCCGAAACCGGTGCAGCTACGAACATCATCCACGGTCTTGCGACCGGCATGGAGTCCGTCGCCATCCCCGTGCTCTTGATCTGCGTGGCCATCTTCTTGGCCAACTACATGGCTGGTGTTTACGGTGTCGCCATTGCTGCCGTGGGCATGCTCTCAACCTTGGGTATATCCCTTGGCGTGGACGCCTACGGCCCAGTGGCTGACAACGCGGGCGGCTTGGCCGAGATGGCGAAACTGCCCCCCGAAGTGCGCGAGCGCACCGACGCCCTTGACGCTGTGGGTAACACAACCGCCGCGATCGGCAAGGGTTTCGCCATCGGCTCTGCGGCCCTTACAGCCTTGGCCTTGTTCAGCGCGTTCTGTAACCGCGCTGGCATCTTGAACGGCACGGGAGAACCCCTCCTGCTCAACATCAACACCACCGAAGTCATTATTGGCTTGCTGCTCGGCGGTATCCTGCCCTTCCTGTTCAGCGCCTTGACCATGCGCGCCGTGGGTAACGCGGCCTTCGACATGGTTGAAGAGGTGCGCAGGCAGTTCCGCGAGATCCCCGGCATCATGGACGGTACGGGCAAGCCCGATGCCGCCCGTTGCGTGAAGATCTCCACGGATGGTGCCCTGCGTCAAATGGTTCTGCCCGGTGTTATCGCCGTGGCTGCCCCCATCCTTGTGGGCTTTTGGAATGTCGAGGCCCTTGGTGGTCTGCTAGCTGGTGCCCTCGTGACGGGTGTGATGATGGCCATCTTCATGTCCAACGCCGGTGGCGCCTGGGACAACGCTAAGAAGTACATCGAAGGCGGAGCCCACGGTGGTAAGGGCTCAGACCCCCACAAGGCTGCTGTGGTCGGCGACACCGTCGGTGACCCGTTCAAGGACACCTCGGGTCCTTCCCTCAACATCTTGATCAAGTTGATGACCGTGGTGGGACTCGTGTTCCTGCCCTGGTTCTTCTAAGGGACGCTCGCTATCGACGCCAAGACCCTAGCAGTGGCCGCCGCCCATCTTCTCGATGAGAAGAAGGCGGGGGACATTCGCATCTATAACGTGGATAACCAGATCAAGGTCGCGGACTACTTCGTTGTAGCCACGGCTACTGCGCGGCCCCACGTCAAGGCACTCTACAACGAGCTGCACGTGCGCCTGAAGGCAGCTGGCGAACTGCACGCCAAGGCCGAGGGCCTGGAGATGAACTGGTGGGTTCTCCTGGACTATCTGGACGTGGTCATCCACATCCAGCAGGACGAGGCCCGCGAGTACTACGGGCTGGATGAACTCTACGGCGACTGCCCGCAGCTTGACTGGCGCTCGGAGGGGCTCCCGGAGGTGCTGGCGCCCCCCGAAGAGGGAAGCACGGACGAGCAGGAGCTGACCGCGTGAAGTTCGGCTGGGTCCTGATCGGCCTGCTGATCGTCACCCACCCAGCCAGTGCTTCTGAGTCACCTCCAAACATCGTCGTCTTCCTGGTAGATGACCTCGGGTGGCAGGACGTATCCCTGCCCCTTGGACCGGAGGCCACGCCATTCAACGAGCGCTACCGCACTCCCAACGTCGAGCGCTTAGCGCGACGCGGGATGCTTTTCACCGACGCCTATGCTTCGGCCCCAGTCTGCTCGCCAACTCGTACAAGCCTGCTTACGGGCCGCAGCCCGGCGGCCACGGGCATTACCTGGTGGGTGCGCAACAAGGACACCCATAACAGTCGCTCCCATCCGACCCTGACCGCGCCCGTCTGGACGGTCAACGGATTGCAGCCCGGGGACGTGACTCTTCCCGGTCTCCTTAGCGGCGCGCAATACCACACGGTCCACCTTGGCAAGGCGCACCTCGGCGCCCGCGGCACGGCCGGTGCCGATCCGACGAACCTCGGTTTCGCAGTCAACGTTGCGGGGCACGGACTAGGCGGACCCGGAAGCTATTACGGGCTGCACAACTTCAGTGCCAAGCACCGGGGCGGTGGCGAGGATTGGAACGTCCCGGGTCTGGAGGCGTACCACGGCAAGGATGTCTTCCTCACCGACGCCATCGCATCGGAGGCACGCCGCGAATTGCTGCTGGCGGCCAAGAAGGACGGGCCGTTCTTCCTGCACTTCGCACCCTATGCCGTGCACGCACCCATCATGGCCAACAACCGCCTGATCGACTCTTACGAGGGGCTGCATGCCAAAGAAGCAGCCTACGCGACCATGGTGGAGTCAGCGGATGCAGCCCTCGGGGTCGTGCTCGACACCCTTCAGGAGCTAAACCTGACGGACGAGACCCTGGTCATTTTCACCTCGGACAATGGCGGACTCTCGGCTCACGGCCGCGGTGGGCCCAAGCATTCCCACAACGCGCCTTTGCGAAGCGGAAAGGGCTCCGCCTACGAAGGCGGGGTGCGCGTGCCCCTCGTCGTCGCCTGGCCAGGAGTGACCGAACCGGGCACCCGTTCAAGTGAACCCGTCATCAGCCATGACCTGTTCCCCACCCTGCTCTCAGCAGCGGGTATCAAAGCGCCCAAGGCCCACGAGAAACTGATCGAAGGGGTCGACCTCGCGGTCCTGCTGAAGGGAGAGACTCCCGAGTGGAGTGGGCGCCCCTTGTTCTGGCATCAGCCCCACCTTTGGGGTGCGAATGGACCTGGAATCTGGCCCTTCAGCTCGGTGCGCAAGGGTCGATGGAAGCTGATCTTCGACCACGCCAAGACGTCCTTCGAGCTGTACGACCTGGAGCAGGATCTCTCGGAAGCCCATGATCTTGCCGACAAGGAATCAGAGGTGGTCAGCGCTCTCGCAGAGGAACTCTCGCTCTGGTTGGAGAACACCGGGGCCGGAATGTCCGTGGTGACCGAGAGCGGTCAGGCTGTGAAGATGCCCCGCGAGTACCTCGACGAGAACGGGCGCTGAGAGTCGAAGTCGCCGACGCCCTACTTGGATAAGCAGTAGGCCAGCAGGTCCAGGATCGCATCCTCGGTCAGGCTGTCCAGCAATCCGGTGGGCATGCGCGAGAGGGGACTTGGGCGCAGCGTATCGATCTCGTCGCGCTGAAACTCGACGGACTCGGAGTAGTCGACGCCCGTCAGCAACACCAGTCGGGACTCGTCCTGCTCCGCGATGCGTCCGACAAACATCTCGCCGTCAGTGGTGAGCAGTTCGGTCTGCTGATACTGGTCGGAGACCTCGAGTGAGGGGGAAATAATCGACTCAAGCAGGTCATGCGGGCTGAAGCGGCCACTCGCCCCGGTCAGGTCCGGTCCGGTGCTTCCACCCTTGTCGTCAAAGCGGTGGCACTCAGCACAGGTGGTTCGTTCGAAGTAGAGCGCTCCGCGCTTGAGATCCCGGGGTTCCGCCGTGACCTTTCCCAGGGAATCCTTCAGATCCTCCATCGTCCAGGCGCGGACGAATCGGGCCGCAGAGGCCTCGATAACCCGTGCTCCAGCAGGAAGTGTAGGTTTACGCAGAAGCTCGGGCCAATGCTTGAGTTCAGCGGGCAGAGACTCAACGGCCCGGGCCCTGATGTTCTCGATGTACTGGGTCAGACTCATGCCACCGGACAAGGTGGGCCCCGTCTCATCAAGCCAGCGGAAATACCGGCGACGCAATTGCAGGGTCCATCCCTCACGCAAGTGGGATAGGCACATGGCGTAGTGGATCTGATCAGCAGGGACCTCGCTTTCTTCCAGAGTCTCCACGGCTAGGGCCGCGAGCGCGGGGGCTTGGAGGTATGCAAGGACCCTGCACAGCTCCCGGTCTAGTTCGATATTTTCACTGGGGAACCTCGGCTGAATGAGAGGCATCAGGTGGACCGCTGCTTCTCGGGTGGCTTCTCCCCCACGCGCCGAGGCCACACCCAAGAGGCGTAGCCATCCAAGCAGCTGCCCATCGCCGAAGGAATCGAAAGGCATAGCGGCCATGCGCTCCAAAACCCTCACACAATCATCGTTGGATCCTACGCGAGCAAGCGCGATCAGAGCCTGGAGAGCAATTGCCGGATCCTCTTCTCCTAGGGACCTATCCGCCCAGAGGGCCAGCGGAGTCTGCTCCAAGGACACGCGCGCAGCATGCGCGATGAATCGATCGGCGCTGCCCAACTGGGTCCAGTAAGGACTCATGACCTTGAGGCCGTGTTCCCTCTCCATGGTGTGGCGCAAGGCGCGGGGCCCGTCAGCCACGGCAGCGACAGGTGCGTCGGCGGCCTCACGGGTGGAGCGGATGCGGTACAGGCCCGACTGTATGCGGCGCCCGCCGGTCGTGACGTACAAGGCTCCATCCTGGCCGACGGAAAGGTCCGTCACGGGAAAGGGCTTACCCGAAATGAAAGTCTCCAACCGCGCCACATAGCTCGCACCTTGAGGCTCGAGGTGGACGGCATGAATCGTGCCATAGGCCCAGTCCGCTGCGAAGAGAGCGCGACGGTACGGCCCGTGGAAGGCCGTCTGGGTTCCGAATACGATGCCCGTTGGCGAGCCAAGGCCCACGTCGACAACCGACGGCAGTGAATCCGGAGAGTTGGCCGGCCACTTGCCCGATCCATGGCGCCAACCGAAGTCCGCGCCGGAAACCAGGTGCAGAATGCGGGTCGGCTTGTACCAGGGCAGTCCAACATCCCATTCCATGTCCGAGTCATAGGTGAACAGCTCGCCCTCGGGATTGAAGGCGATGTCATAGGAGTTACGCATTCCAGCCGCGACAAGATCCCATTGCTTTCCGTCGGGGCTGACCCGGCAGACCCACCCACCGGGGGCCATACGACCCACCGCATGGCCTCTGGGATCGGGCATGCGGGGCAGAAGTTGGTCTTCGGCCCAGGCGCGGGTGACGTGGGAGCGCTCGATGGCCTCCGGCATGGCTGTGTGGTTGCCACCGACAATGTAGAGCGCCTCGCCGTCCGGTGAAAGAACCACTCCGTGAGGCCCGTGTTCACCCGAACCGTCTAGCGGCATCAGGAATTCAACGCTGTCGTAGGTATCGTCGCCATCGCTGTCACCCACGCGGTATAAGCCCGTCCCTTTCCCCGCGGCCACAACCACGTAGAGGTAGCCAAAAGCGTGCAAGAGACCATGTGCACTCCCTACCTCCACGCCGAGGGGCTCGATGTCGGATGCCTTGAGGGCATCGCCCCACTCGGGTACGTCGACTCGATAGATGGATCCATACTGATCGCAAGCAATCAACCGCCCTTGCGGATCAAAGGTCACCGAGACCCAGGAACCCTGGGTATCTTTGGGAACCGAGTACAGGAGTTCGGCCTCGAATCCAGCGGGAAGCTCCAGTTTATCGGCAGCCAGCGCCACGGAAGTCGAAGGCGGAGGCGGCGTTCCTGGCTTGCCCCAAGGCGCTACCCCCATGGCACCCAAGCTGGTCGCGGCTTGCCACCCTTCGCGGGAGCCCTTCGCTGAACGCCAGCCCGGGCTCTCTTCGCCGGTGACCAACCAAGAGCCGTCCGTGACGAGAGTTTGGGTTGTTCCCCCCTTGTACTCGATCACGAGTTCAATCCAGAGCCCCGCGGGCCCGCCGTCATTGCGACAGCGAACGGCCAGGCTGTGCTGGCCCTTGGCGAGTTTCTTCTTGACGTCCACTTCAGAGCGCACGCCCCAGTCGTCACTCTCAAGTACCAGATCTCCATCCATGAAGACGCTGCAGTGGTTGTCGCAGGAACCGGAGAGAGTGGCCTTTTTCACCTCACCCGTCACCTCGACGGCATGGCAGGTCCAGAGACGATCGCCCGTGGCAGATTCGGCAGAAGTCCAGATCCACTCGGGGGTCTGGGCCGCAGCCTGAGTGCCAGCCAAGAGAAAGGAAGCAACGGCGATGCAGGAGAGGTAATAACGCATAGGTATCACAAGGATACACGACCAGCGCGGGACGGCACTGACTCATTCAGGTACGCTCGAGCTTCCGATGTGTGCCTCAACCGTCCGAGCCCTCCATCTGCTCGCCATGGGATTCCTGGCCGCCGGCCTTTCCGGCTGTGCGAGCCAGCCCTTGCGCATGGCATCCCCGAGAGTCGACTCGACTCACGACGCGGTCAGCTCTCCGACACGCAAGAGCATCTGGCACGAGAAAACCAAGGAGAAGATCACCCTACGCTTCGGCGCTGAGGAGCTCACCGTGGTGCACTTCGCTGCCAAGCCTCGGCCTTTCCTCTATCCCTTTTACGCGCCCGGGGAAATCCCCATCACGCGTGCCTGGCCGCAGGAGGAGCGGGAGGGAGAAGCGCGCGACCACCCACACCACACATCCGTGTGGTTCGCTCACGGCGACGTGAACGGCGTGGATTTTTGGCATCCGCAGGCCAAGAACGGTGGAGTGATCGAATACACCGGCCGACTGAACGAGTTGCTATCCCGAGGCAAGCGACTGCGTACACGTCACACCTATACCTGGAAAGGGCCCAAGGGAGAGGAGCTCCTGCACGAGCGACGCACGCTGCTGTTCGGCGCCGAGCACGATCAACGCTGGGTCGATACGAAGTTCGAGCTGACGGCCTTGAAGGACGAAGTCGTATTCGGTGACACCAAGGAAGGCACGTTTGCCATGCGCTTGCACCCTGCCCTGAGGCTCAAGGGCGAGGTCGCTACGGGCTCCATCTTGAATGCAGCCGGGGACAAGGACGGCAAGGTCTGGGGAGAGCGCGCGGCCTGGGTCCACTACGGAGGTACGGTCGACGAGCAGGAGGTGGGAGTCGCCATCTTTGAACACCCCGACAACTTCCGGCACCCGACCTGGTGGCACGCACGGGACTATGGCCTCTTGGCGGCCAACCCTTTTGGCACGCGGGCCTTCGAAGGCGGCAACGCCGAGAGCGGTAAATTTGTTCTCAAACAGGACGAAACCCTCGTACTGAGATATCGCATCTGGACTCACACCGGCGAACGCACGCCGGAGGAGCTTGCAGACCAGTTCAAGGTCTACGTAGTCCAGTCGCAGGAGATGTAGGTCTTTCCGCTGACCCAATCCATGAAACTCTCCCGCACACAGGTCCTCTTCTTCGGGAGCTACCTCGCCCTGTTCGCGCTCTGTGCCATGACCCCCCACGACCGCCCGGTCTGGTGGGCTGAAAACCTACCCATCATGCTGCTTGTGGGCCTCATCGCTTGGGTACAGCGAGTTCACAGCTTCAGCAAACTGAGCTACGGGATGATGTTCTTCCTGCTGGCCCTGCACACGATCGGTGGGCATTACACGTTCGCGCGCGTCCCCTTCGATTTCGTCACCGAGACATTCGGATTCGAGCGCAATCACTACGACCGGGTGGCGCACTTCACGGTGGGGTTCTACGCATTTCCCCTGGCCGAGATAATCCAGCGCCGCAAGCTGGTGAACAGCCGCTGGCTGCTCTACCTGTTCCCGATCTTCTCCATCGTCAGCCTGGCAGCCGCCTATGAGTTGTTCGAATGGCGCTATGCCCTGACCGCAGACCCCGATGCAGGTCTGGCTGTACTCGGCTCCCAAGGAGATATATGGGACGCACAAAAGGACATGCTGGCCGATACTCTGGGTGCCATTGTGGCTATGGGCGTCTTCGCCTTCATCGGCGGCGACCCGGGGCACGAAGACTCCTGATCCGAGTCCTGCCCGAGAACCACTAGTTGGGACCCGGCTCCCATACGAGCAGCTGCCGAATACGGCCCGTGTCGTCGAAGGAGCCAAATCCAATCCGCCCCTCAGGCAAGGTGGCATCGGCGATTTCGTGGGTCATGTCCCCGTCGAAGAACACCTGCAGGTGACCTTCAGCACCCTTGCGGATCAGGCGAACCGTATGCCACTGACCAGGATTGCCCCAATCAACACCCGCCTCGGGGACGGGACATAGAGGACGCCGGGCCGCACCGTCCACCAAGAAGACGTTGTGCGCATTGGGGTCGGGCTTTGTTGCCAGATGAACGTAGTAGTAATGCGCCTCATCCACGTAGCCGAAGAAGAAACACAGGTCGCGGTGTGCGTAGTTACGGCCAGTCTGAGCCACTTCGAACTGCAACTCGAAGTCCGTCAGAGTTAGGTCCTTCACCAACGCGTAGGACAGAGGCGAGCGGTGTGGAGGTTTGAACTGGCTCGCTTGATGCAGGGCCATGTAGGACCGCGGCAGCCCCCCTTCTCCTGCGACCGCCTCTTCGTCCATTCCATAGCGCCACGCCTCATCGTCACTGAAGGTGAAGCCGTCTAAGCTGCCTCCTGTCGTGAAGTCCTCGTGAAACAGAAGGTGAGCGCTGGAGGACACGGTTTCCACGACGTGGGCCGATGGAGAATTGCAGGCCGCCAACCCCAGAAGGGGTAAGCAGGCAAGGTAAAGAAAGGCTGGGGCCTTCATCAGATCTTCTCGGAGACGATAAAGGGCGCCCGATACTCGCGGGTACGCAGGAGGTTCGCAGCATCGCTGTTCAAGAAACGCTCGCTGGAAGGATCCAAATCGAGTGCCGCGCCAAGTACGGGCGGGAACTGAGCCAGGTCCACTCCGTTCTTGTCCAGATGCGTAGCGAGACGCTCAAAGGACGAGGAGAGAATCTCCTGACCGGCAATGGCCTCGCGCACCTGTTCGGGGGACTGACTTTCTCCCAGAGCGTAGGAGATGTTGGCCATGTGGCACAGACTGCTGGACAAGTGGCCTTGCAAGATAGGCGCTGTAAGTAAGGAACCATCGCCCATACGAATGGCCTCAATCAGATTGGCGAAGTGGTTCGAGGATCCACTCCACTTGCCAACCTGCTTGCCATCCGAGTCGAAGGCTGTGGCCTCATTGTAGTTGGGTATCACCAGGTAGCCGTTCTCGCACACAACGGTCACTCCCACCGCCCCCGACCGAATCCGGTCCATACTCCCGCCCCAGTTCTTCTCCTGCGCTTCTAGATCTCGCGGAAGGCCGCGCACCTCAAAGAGGATCGGCGCTGGGTCGTAATCCAACAAAGTGACCATGGAATTGGGCGTGTCGCCATCGTCGTCGTAACCGAAACGCCCACCGATACTGCGCACGCTGCGGGCAAGCTCCTTCACCCCCAAGGCCCAGCGGCACATGTCCATCTGGTGGATGCCTTGATTGCCCAGGTCCCCGTTGCCGGTCTGAAACTGCCAGTGCCAGTCATAGTGAAGCTGCCGGCGCGAGAGCGGGCCGATGGGTGCCGGACCGCTATACAGGTCCCAGTCCACGTGCTCGGGAGCCGCCTGGGGTTCACTCAGCTTGCCGATACTTTGGCGAGGCTTAAAGCACGTTCCGTGGGCATAGCGAATCTTGCCCAAGCCGCCGCCGTGCACAAAGGCGATGCCATCACGGATGCCCGAGCTGGAACGGGACTGCGTTCCCGTCTGCACCAGGCAGCCGTATTTTTCAGCCGCCCGCACCATCTGGCGCCCTTCGAAAATGTTGTGGCAAACGGGCTTCTCCACATACACGTCTTTGCCCGCCTGACAGGACCAAATGGTCTGAATCGCGTGCAGGTGGTTGGGAGTAGCGAGGGACACCACATCGATATCTTCACGCGCAAGCGCATCTCGCAGGTCGGCGTAGCCTTGAACCTCGCCACCTTCCCAGCCGTTCTTGGAGGCCTTGTTCTTCTCCAACTCTGCCTTGCGCTGAGCGAGCACATTGGAGTCCACGTCCACAAGTGCGACAACGTCCACCCCAGGTAGGGATTGGAAACCCGAGATGTGAGACCCTCCACGGCTCCGGATCCCAGCCACGGCGACTCGCAAGATTCCGTTCGCGTTAGGGCTGCGGTTCGCCCGAGCGCTAGAGGTCAAGTTGCACCCGGGGAAGAAGGGGATAGCGGCCGCGGTGGCCGCGGCCCGTGTAAAGGCGCGGCGAGTCAGGGGGGGCATAGGGATCCTCAATACCGAAGGGGGGGGATTATTCGGGCCGCCCCATAGTAGGTCAGGAGGTGGCCATAGGGCCCCCTATATTGGTGATCCCCACAAGAACGAGGAATCGCCAGAATGACAGTCAAACCAGCACGTAGCATCAATCTATAAGTTCCATGAAAGCACTCTCACCCTCTGTTTTGGTCAGCCTTCTGTTTCTGGCTTCCATTACCGCTCCTTCCCACGCGGCCCAAGACACTCCCCGCAAGCGGAGCGTGCTCTTCTATCTTGTGGACACCTGCAGGGCAGATCACCTTTCGCCTTACGGTGCAGAGAGGGATTCCACTCCATTCCTAAAAGAGATCGCAGCCAAAGGCGTGGTGTTCGAACAGTGCCGCTCGCAAGCACCTTGGACCAAGCCCTCGATGGCATCGCTGCTGACATCTCGCTATCCGGGGAACTTGGGAATCTACATGCTGTTTCAGTCGTTAGACGACTCCTACATCACCCTGCCTGAAGCTCTTGCGGGGGCGGGCTACTTCGCGGCGGGGTTTGCGGCCAACCCGATCATGGGAGCATTCTCGAACTACGATCAGGGTTTCGATCACTTCGTTGAGTCCACGGCCATCAATAAGGGTAACCCGATCAACTTCGCCAGCGGTTCAGCTGCCAAGTTGAATGCCAAGATCGGACCGTGGCTCAAACAGGATGAGTCCTGGCCACTCTTTCTGTATGTCCACTCGGTAGATCCCCATGAGGAATACGAAGCCGCTCCCGAGTACCTTGCGAAGTTCGCCGATCCGCGGGACACCGAACGCTATCGGGACGAGTGGCAGCGGCTGCTCAAGTCACGGCCTCCCGTTCCGGGGCTCCACCTGACGCCGGATAATTTCGAGCGCACTAAGATCGACTCGGACTGGTTCATCGAGCAGGGCAAGAAACTCTACGACGCGGACCTACTTGCAAATGACACGGAGATCGAACGCCTATGGTCCATGCTGCAGGAGGAGGGCTGGGGCGAGGACGTTGTCCTCGTATTGATGTCCGATCACGGCGAGGAGTTCTTCGAGCACGGAGGAACTAGCCACGGCTATAGCTTGTATGACGAGCTGGTCCACGTCCCCCTGATCATTTACGCGCCGGGGCTCCTACCTGAGGGGCTACGCATTTCAAACCCGGTACGTTCCCTCGACGTCTACCCCACCCTCTGCGACCTCTTGGGGATTGAAGCCCCCGCAGGACTGCAGGGCAGAAGCCTTTTGCCGCTGATTGAAGGGGATCCAACCTGGCAGGACCTGCCGGTGATGTCCGAGAAGACCGAGGACCCAGGAGGCCGACAAGCCAGATCCGGAATGGGCGTCGGCATATCGCTGATCCAGGAAGATTGGAAGCTGATTAGCAACCTACGCTCTGCGGACGGCCGCAATCTGCCCCGCTACGAGTTGTTCGATCTGTCCAAGGATCCGGGGGAACAGAAGAACCTGGCCCAAGTGCATCCCGAACGCGTCGCACAGATGGACGCTGACCTGATGGAGTGGTCAGCACACAATCTGGGGCTGGCCAAGGCCGACTCGACATCCCCCGAAGAGGTGGATCCCGAGGTGCTCGCACAGCTGCGCGCACTCGGTTACCTGGGCGATGACGAAGAGGAAATCGAAGCATCGCCCGACGCCTTGTCCCCCATGGCACGAGCACTCTTGGAGGGGGATGATCGCTGGACCGTCCTCGTCCTGGGACCCAAGAACGATGATGGGATTCGGGGCCGCACCTTTGGGGATTGGGCAGTGGCCGGCCGGCGCATCGCGCGCGACACACGCCGGGAGTCCCTACTCACGCTGCTCTACATGGGAGTTTCCCAGGCGGAAAAAGTCGAACTCGCCCCGTCCGCGCCGGCGTGTGGCATCCAAGCCGGGCACAGCGGCCATGACCTGAAGCTGTTCATCAGCTTCGATCCGCCGAGCCTGCATCCGGTTGTGAACGGCACGCCCTTGGATGTCGTGCCCCTGGACGGAACCGTTGTGCCGGGAATCCGTGCCCTCTTCGAAGAAGCGGGATTGGATTTCCCCGAATAGAACCGATCACTCCCGTGAATCGCTTACGGGCATGAGTGCATCGAGACGCTTTCGCAAGTCGGCATGGACGGCGCGCACGCCTTCGGGGATCGTGTCACCACGCAGGAGATTACCTTTCTCCAAGGCGCTCTTACTCAGGTCGTAGAGCCGGTCTGTTCCATCGAGCAGATTGCGAACGAGCTTATGATCTCCGACCCGCAGGGCTGCGTTGCGATGCTCGTATTCGGCACTTGGGTAGTTAGGAACGAAGTGCTCGGCAAAGAGGAAGTCGCGGGCGTGCTGCGCGGTGGGGTCCTGGAGAAGAGGAGTGAAGCTGATGGAATCGTGCTTCCAGCCTTCCGGGAGGACGGTCTGAGCATCCGCCCCGCACAGCTCCAGGGTGCTCAGCCACAGGTCTGTGGTGTTGATGGGCGCTTGGCAGGCCATCCCGCGCGCCGACTCAGAGACTCCGGCCCCGGCCACGATCAGGGGCACCCGCACGCCCCCTTCGAACAGGGTGCCCTTGCCGCGGCGCTTGTCCCAAGGCGGCTCGCTGGCAGTGCCCTGGGTTCCATTGTCCCCGACCACAATGACAGTCGTGCGGGCCAAGACTTCTGGGCTCAAGGTTTCGAGCAGACGTCCCAGTTCATGATCGATGGCCTCCACCATGGCCTTGTGGAACTCCGCTTCTTCGGTGTGGACCGTGCCTTTAAGTTCGCGTGTGAAGAGGTGTTCGGGTGGCCGATGAATGGGCGTGTGCGCTGCGTGGTAGGCGAGATACACCAGCCAGGGTCGCTCGCCAGCAGCGGCGATGGCACGCAGGGCATCGTCGGTCGTGTCCGTGGTGAGGTAGCCCTCGGCGGGCGCAGCTTTGCCGTCCACCACCTTTGTCCAACTGAAGTAAGCCTTGCGATCGTTGGGAGAGCGCAAATTATTGGGACAGCCCGCGTAGTGTTCAAATCCCATGCGCCGCGGGTGCTCGACGGCAGCAGCAGAACCGGCAAGATGCCACTTACCGATGGCGGCGGTGAAGTAAGCCCTCTCCGTTGCTGCGTTCAGGGTGCGTGGCAGGCTCCACTCTTCCACGGAAAGACCCTCATCCCCTTCACGCAGAGGGACGCCGATACCTGTCCGGAATCCATAGCGGCCCGTGATCAGGGTCGCACGCGTGGGAGAGCAGAAGGGCGTCGACCAGCAACGATCAAAGCGCACGCCCTCCGAGGCAAGACGATCCATGGTGGGAGTGGCAGGTGGATTCTCAAGAGCATCGTAGGCCGCCACACGGTCCACGCCCACGTCATCGAGAACCACGAGCAGGACGTTCTCTTGAGCAAGAGCGGGGGCAATCAGCGCCGCTATAGCCAAAGAACTCCGCAACAGGGCGCGGCCACCTACCAGGCCCATCATCAACCGCCCAACGGGGTGAGTTCCACCCGCCGAAAGGCCGCTTCGGCGCCTTCTGCCTGCAAGGCGATGCGCCCGCGGCTCGCCGTGCACTCATAACCCTGGTTCACCAGATCTCCATTGACCCACACGTCTATCCGATCCCCACGACACTCGATGCGCATGTGATTCCACTCGCCCGCAGGCACTTCGGAGTCGTCAGTGAGATTGCGGATACGACGCGCATCCCCCTCAGTAGTCCCCCACTTCTCACGTGGGCCACGGCGCTGCACCATGTCCTCCACCTTCACGTCCTCGCAAATGCACCAAAAGTCCCCTGCATTGCCGCGATGCATTTGCACCTCGATGGAAGCTGGGAACATGCCATACAAGCAACGCGGAGTTGAAGCATGCACAAGCACCCCGCAGTTGCCGGGCTCCCCGGTCCAGCGGTACTCAACGTCCAGACGGTAGTCGCTGAACTCCTCATCCGTGATCAAGTGCCCACCGGGACTGCCAAGGCTTATCAAGAGACCGTCGCGAACCACAAAGGTCGGCGCGAGATCTGGTTTGGAATCCGCCGCAGGAATGTCCGTGTGCCAACCGGCGAGATCCTCTCCATTGAACAGGGAGCGGGACGGCATTCCGTCGGAGGTGGACGCACAGGCGCTGAGCAGGGCGCCTCCAAGCAGGGTCAGGGTATAGAGAGTTCGCATGGGCCGAGGGTAGCAGGACGGGAACTGGCAGGGGTAATCCTCATGCCCCAGCCGGGCCTAAGGCCACCCGCATTCCAGTCGCACCTCAGCCCTCAGCGCAGTTCGATACCGGAGAAGCCCACCGGGGCGCCTGTCGGAGCACGCTGCAAGACGATTACCCGCAGCTCGCGAATGCGGGTCTTGCGGTCAAGTTCGATCCGAACCTGACGCAGGTCGTCCGGACCCAGTTCCACCTCCACGGGCTTCCCCCGGTTGATACTCAGGGCGATGCGCCGGATAGCGGCATATTGGCCACGCATGGAGAGCTTGCTGTTGGCCTGTGAGAGCAGGATGGCACTGGCTCGCACGGAGCGTCCCAGCTTCACGTTGATCCAGGGCTCGGAGTCCTCAGCCGTACACACCCAGCGGGTGGAGTGGGACCCATCCACGGCATAGCCGGGGCCACTCTCCGCCAGGGACGTTGAGGCGCTGGTGGTCGGCTCGCCGCCTTGCAGCAGATCCTCACCGACCTGCTCCAGGTTGGCCGCCATCCAGTCCTCGGGAGAGTTCTTGGTGACGACTTGCATCACGGCGGACTCGATTACATCAACCTCGGAGGATCCACCCTCGCCGGGATGCTTGGGATCACCGTAGGGCGAGACGATCCGGACCCGGGCAGTCAGGGTGTGCTCTCCAGGCAAAGGGAAGGTGTAGCGCGTGGCGTATCTCTCGCCACTCCAGGGTTTCGAAGGGTCTCCGGCCACGCTGGCCACCAGCTCTCCGTCCGCCCAGTACTGAACCTCTATCACCCGTATGCCGCGCCATAGGCGATCGCTACCTTCAAAATCTTCCTCCAGGCCTTCCTGGAAATCCTGGATCCACATGGTCATGCGCGCGCTACCCGTGGCATGTAGGTGGACAGTTCCGCTGGCGTCCGCGTAGGCATCGGCGCGCCGATCAACCGCGGATCCCGACTGCCGCGGGGCGGACGCACGCCGCAGGAAGAGCAATGCGAAGGCAGTGTCGCTCTCGGTTTCCCCCCAATGACCATTGTCCTTCTGTTTACGAACGAGGACGTCGGCACCGTCCCGATACCATGGATGTCCACCGATGGTCTCGGTGTTGAAGAAGGCGCCCACCCGCTCCATTCCGTAGAGGTAGTAGTAGAGGTTGTCCCCTAGAACCGGGTTAGTGTCCATCGAGTAGTAGTGCTCGAGCCAGCCCATTCCCAGCTGGGTGCCCTGTTCGGCCAGCCTGCCGGCGCGGACTCCCAGCTTCTTGCCAAGGAGCATGCGCGGTATGCCGATCACGCACAGTCCGGCCGTGGTCATGGTGCCCGTCTCCGGCCAGGTAAGCCCGTCCTTGAAGTAGGTGAAGCCCGCGATGCGGCGCTTACCCGTGCGCTTGCCCTGCGCCTTTCCAGCCCACTCCACTTCCTTGAGGAACGGTTGGTGGTCCTTCACCGCCTTGGTCAGCATGCGCTCCCAGACATCCTTGGGAACGTCGAGGCCCAGCTCGTGGGCTCCCCAGAATCCGAGGGCGGCGAACTGTGAGTTCGAGAGGTCGACGGCACCTCCAGGGTAGCCCCAACTCCCGGGCTGCGCCTCGCTCTCCCACCCCAGTAGCAGGTCCACGATCTCCTCCGCCCACTCAGCGTTCCCGGCATCGCCCGTGGCTCCGAGGGCCATCAGTTGAACCCCCGCCGAGTAGACCTTGATGGGGTGCCGCGCGCGGAGGAACTGCAGCCCACGCACGATGGCTGGATGATCTGGGAGCAAGCCGCACTTGAGGAGCGTATAGACAGCGAGGCTGGTGGCGCCGTTACGGAAGCTACCCAGGGCGTAGCCCCATGAACCATCGCGGTACTGCTCCAGCAGGAGCCGCTCCACGCCCCGTTCGATAGCCGTTCCAATGAGGGGCTGCAGCTCGGACATCGGCGGAGCACTGGATTCGGGCAGATTGTTAAAGGTGCTGCCGGTGGGGACGGGCAGCTTGCCCTTCAGCTTGCGATAGCGGCGCTGGATTTCGGGGAGCTTGAGGGCCTCGTCGTACAGCGCGACCTCGTGCAGGGCACCGC
>JAPKBO010000003.1 GCA_028823395.1 Planctomycetota bacterium
CCGTTTCCGCCCTTGGTGAACATGCTCTCTATGAGGTGATGCACAGCCTCAACGCACAGCCCTTCTTTCCCCGCAGCATGCCCGAGACCATGCTGGAGAAGTTCAAGCAGGCCCAAATTGAAGCCAACCTGAGCGCCGCCGCGGTAAACAAGCTCATGCGGCTTTGTGCGGCACAACTGATGCGCCAGTTCGTGGATCCCAATCATGTCGACGCCGGGCTAGGCACGGGGGACTACGCGCGGAGGCCCAAGCTTCATGCCCTTGAAGAGAATCTGTGGGTCCAGTTCTACGCGGGTGACATCCTGCGTCCGGAATTGGTGGACACACTCTGCCTTGTTCTCGGAACGGACTGGAACGAGAAGCAGCCCTAGCGCCGACTCTTCAAGTAGGCCTCGATGAAGAGGTCAATGTCCCCGTCCAGCACGGCCTGCACATTGCCGTTATCTACATTAGTACGGTGATCCTTCACCATCTGGTAGGGATTGAGCACGTACGAGCGGATCTGGCTACCCCAGGCAATCTCCCCCTTCTCGCCATAGAGCTTGGCCATTTCGACGTCGCGCTTGCGCTCTTCCAGGGCGATCAGCTTGGCTTGCAGAAGCTTTAGAGCTGTGGCCCGGTTCTTGTGCTGGCTGCGTTCATTCTGACAACGCACCACGGCGCCAGTCGGAATGTGAGTCATGCGCACAGCAGACTCCGTCTTGTTCACGTGCTGGCCGCCAGCTCCACCGGCACGCATGGTGTCCACCTTCAGATCTACGTCTTTGATCTCGATTTGGATGCTGTCGTCCAACTCAGGTGTCACATCTACAGAGGCAAAAGCAGTTTGCCTTCGAGCTTGAGCGTCAAACGGACTGATCCGAACGAGACGGTGCACGCCGGACTCAGCTTTCAGATAGCCAAAGGCAAAAGGACCACTGATGCGCAACGTCGCGTGCCGAATTCCGCCCTGGGTTTCCTCCTGTACCTCAACGCCTTCCACCTCGAACTCCCGGGCCTCCCCCCAACGCGTGTACATCCGCATCAGCATGGCTGCCCAGTCACAGGCATCTATTCCTCCCGCTCCAGCGCTTACCTGCAAGAATGCTCCCGCGCGATCGTTCGGCCCACCAAGCATGACCTGAAATTCGAGTTTCTCGACAAGCGTCCGGACCGCACCCAGGGCGGCTTGGATATCGTCGAGCACCTCGTCTTCGCCCGCTTCCGCTCCCATCTCCGCGAGAACGTCCACCTCTTCTAGGTAGCCTGCAAGCTTGCGGATGGGATCCACCACAACGCGCGCCACCTTCATGTCTGCCACGAGAGCCTGGCCCTTGGCTGGGTCGTTCCAGAAATCCGGGTCGTTTTGGGCCTCTTCGACTTCCTCGAAGCGGGCTAGGTGCTGGGGGTAGTCAAAGACTCTCCTGCAGCTGGTTGAACCGGCTGCGGAGCTCCTTGGCAATGTCAAGCTGGTCTTCTAGGGCACCCATGGGTACTGATTCTAGCGGGCGGAACTTCGCAGGGAAGTCCCGACACCGCCTTGCTTGTAAATCGGGGGCGGGATACAAATCCGAGCGTGCGGATCGAACTACCGACGGTTGAAGGGCATTTTGTACGGCGCTACAAGCGTTTCCTGACAGACGTCAAGGGGCCGGATGGCGAGGTCCTCGTGGCCCACTGCCCCAACACCGGGTCCCTCAGGGGCTGTCTGGAGGAGGGAGCGAGGGTTGTCCTGCGCGACAGCCAGGACGCGAAGCGCAAGCTGCGCTACACCTTTCAGAGCATCGAGGTGAGCGGCTCATGGGTAAACGTCGACACGGGCCTCCCCAATGCTCTGGTAACCGAGGCCATCGAGGCCGGGCTGATTGAGAGCTTGGCCGACTATGACTCTGTGCGCCGTGAGGTGAAGTACGGCAAGGCCTCACGCATCGACATTTTGCTGGAGCGGGAGGGCGGAGAGCGCTGCTACGTCGAGGTGAAGAGCACGACGATGGCGGAAGGTTCACAGGCACGGTTCCCCGATGCGGTCACCACCAGGGGCCTCAAGCACCTGTTTGAATTGCGCGACATGGTGCGGGAGGGTCACAGGGCAGTGATCTTCTTTTGCGTCTCACGTAGTGACGTCACCACATTTGCGCCCGCAGATGAGATCGACCCCAAGTACGGCAAGGCCCTACGTGAAGTGGTTGCAGAAGGAGTGGAAGCCATGGCTTGGTCCACCGATGTGGAGCCGCGCCGGTTCGAACTCCTCAAGCCCCTGCCGATCGAACTCTAAGGGTTTCGACTACAGCGAAACGTAAGTCTCGCCTTCTCCTTCGCCTACCGGATACTGCGGCCCGCCGGGACCGCCGACAGCGCGCCACGGATCCGGTTGCTGTGCCGGCCGCCGCACGATTTCCTGGCTGACCTTTACGCTCGCGTGGTAGCGCGCACCGCGTAGAATTTCGCGCACCATCAGGCCCACCAAGCCAACCACCAGCATCGCTGCGACGATGCCTTGCGAGGGACTGTCCTTGAGAACATCTTCGAGTTCTCGGCTCAATGCACCCAGCAAGAGGGTCACCAGGACCAACTCCACAAGGAAGATCGAGAACAGGGGGCGCAGCGTCTTGATCGGGTGGAACAGGATCGCAAAGCCCGTCAACAAGCCGGCTTTTAGCACGGAGGTCCCATCAAGGAGTGCCATTCGCGTTCTCGCAAATGTCCCCCATGCCAAAATTAGGGCGAATCCCAACGCATGGCAGCCATCACGGAGCCACACCAGTCGACGCATGCCCCACTCTGAACTCTGGTTCTCGAGATCCTTCCAATCTGAGGACGGCACTTCAAAGAGTCCGCCCAGCACATATTTATCCCACAGCTCCCCGTAGATCAGTTTATTCCAGAGCGCGAGGAGCACTGCGGACAACAGCAGTAAGCGCAAGAAGCGCCAGAAGTAGCGCGCGCCCCCCAAGAAGAACCTGCGTAGTGAATGACCGTGAGCACGCTCCAAAATAACTTGCAGCCACCCTCCCGCCGCGAACACTCCCAGCAAGATGGCAGCGAATGCCAGCACTGCACCGAGATTGGCCGTCGCCTTGTTCAGATTGGATAACCCTTCTGCGTGGTCGTGGGTGAAGCTTGCCGTCAGGGAGTACGCGATGTCGTCCCATGCGAAAGCATCCCCTGCGTCAACGGCAACATCAGGTTGGTAGCGGTGGGCCACCGCATCCCTGAACCAGGTGTTCCACACAACACCCACAGGTAAGGCTGTGAGCGCGATCAGACTCCAGGTAATAAGCCACAGTGGAGGGCGCTCTGCGACCTTGCGGATAGATCGCAAGAACAGAAGGGGGCCCGTCGGAACCGGCTCGTCAGTCAAATAGGTGCGCCCCATGATCAACCCCCCAGAGAGGAATACCAGTGAAGGAGATGCGCGTACTGAGTGAAGGCGCGCTCGGACCAGCGCAGCGGTGCCACCAAGTCCTTATCGGAATACCACTGATTGTCTGCCATGTTTCCGTCGAGGTAGTAGCGTCGCGCAGGGTCGACCAGAACGCGTTTGATTTTCTTGGGGCCCGGGTCGAGGGGCAGGCGCCACCAATTGGTGCCCTCCTGGGCCTCCCTGGTCCACTCAAAGGACTCGATATCCCCTCCAGTGAACTGAACTTCTATCTGCACCGGCAAGCGCAGGGTTCCCTTGCGGGAGACGACCACGTCGTAGATCCAATCCCCCGTAGCCGCATCGGATTCTCCCTCTGAGGGGGCAGGCTCCACTGCGGGTTCAGCCGTAGGTTCGGCTGTAGGTTCGGCTGTAGGTTCCGCTGCAGGTTCGGCTCCCTTCTGAGCTTCCACCATCGCAAACCCGTCCGCGCCCTGCACCATTCCTTTCAAGGCGGGCGTACGGCTTTGCGCAACGTTGATGCTCCAATCCACCGTGGCTGTGGTCTCGAACAGGTCGGCGAAGTACCAATCCACGTCAGCCCCGGAACCCTCGTTGAAGGATGCGTAGAAGTCTTCGGGATAGGGATGCCGATATCGCCACTGCGCGGAATAGTGCTTCATCCCCGCAAGGAAAGGCTTGTCGCCAACGATCGCTTGGAGGGAACGCAGTACAACTGCCGGCCGAGGATAGCTATTCGTGCGATAGCTGCTGCGATCTCGATACTCCCAAGCATTCGTGGCAACCGGGTCCACGTCCGCAGCGGAAAGATAGCCGGTGCGGTCTGACCAGCGAGGGTCAGTTTGGTTCTCTGCCAGGGTCAGTAAGGGCTGGTCACGCCAGAACGAAAGAAATGAGGTCAGACCCAAAGGGCTGACCGCTCCGAGCCTTGAGCCCAAGTCGATATATTGGCCGGTAAGAGCTCCCGCCAGCCCTGTCCGTGCAGGATCGGACGACACGCGCTTACCCCAGACAGGCAAGCCCGAGTACTTAGTCACGCTGCGCTGCGGGCCGTAGACCCGGACCAACACCTCCGAATCGGCAAAGGAGTTGAAGCCCTCGTCGAGCCACGCCGCCTCATACTCATTATTACCCACCAATCCGTACCAGAACTGGTGGCCGCACTCGTGCACGGTGACACTCTCGGGGCGGTAGGAGGCCGCTTCGGTGAACAAGCTGGTCCCTGAAGTGAAGAGGGTCGGATACTCCATTCCGCCCGCCGCTGAGCCGCTAAAAGCGGGGTCAACCACGGTGACCTGCTCATAGGGGTACTCTCCAAACCAGATCCCGTAGAAGAACAGGGCGGCTTCGGTTGCCTCAATGTGGCGGTCGGCCTGCCCCGCATGCTCGGGTTGCATTAGAGCCACCACGCGCACGTCGCGCAGGGTAAGGGTGCCCGGAGTCATGCCCGTGGCATCTTCTACGCGGCTCACCTCTTCAGGGTACCGATCCTTCCAGTCTTGGAACTTGAAGATGTGTTCCGTAATGATGTTGTCCGGATCGGCGGTCCAGGCGAATCCGTGTACGCGGGGTCGCGGTGTTGCCCCACTCGCAACTGGATCACGGTAGCCGCGGTCCGCACTAGATGGGGCCAGGTAACGCGTGGTTACCCTTCCATCCGCAATGCTCGCCTCACCGCTCTGAACACCAGAAGCCCCAATGTGATCCGCATACTCCTCGGGTAAGTCGAGGGTCACGTCATAGCTGCCGAAGTCCCCGTAGAATTCGGTGCTCGCGTGGAATTGGTGGCAGTTCCAACCGCGGCCGCCTTCGTAGACACCGAGCTTGGGGAACCAGTGCGCCATCAGGAGGAAATTGCCGTCCCCTGAGACACCGGTGCGCCTGCGAACGCGGGGCAATTGAGCCTTCCATTCGATCTCCATGACCACTCGCCCGCCCGGAGGGACGACCTCTGGCAGCTTGACTGAGAACACAGTCCGATCCTCCTCGCGCCCATCGTCCGGGGCTCGAAAGACCATCGCGTCGACCAACTCGTGCTCGCCCACGCGTATTGAGGTGACCTCTTGCCAGCCCCAACCCGAGTCCACGGTATGCCCCCGCAATTTTCCTCCCGCCTCCCAAAGATGGGTGGAGTGTGAGTTCGAAAATGCATTGTGGTGCAGGTGGAACCAGGCCTCGCCCACACGATCCTCCGACCGGTTGAGCCAGGTGAGCGTTTCTTTCCCCTCAAGGGTGCGCTCGCTGGGTTCAACCCGCGCAAAAATCTGGTAGTCCGCGCGGCTGGAGCGGTTGTCCTGAAGCATCCCGAGCGTCGCCCGAGCCGTCCCTAAAGTGGCCAATCCGAGCCCACAGACGAGCCCCAGCGCCAAACCCTGAAAATTGCGGGTACCCATGATGAAGGCATGATGCGCCCCACCTGCCAGCGGTACAAGGGCGCCTTCGCCTATCCAATCAGGCCCCGCCCAATGAACCCCTAGAGCAGACCGGCCAGCTGCCTAACCGCGAAGCGCACAAGCCTCTCCGGGTTTTGCAGGACAAGTCCGGGATCTCCATCCTTCACACCGCCGGGCAACTGAGCCTGCCACCCCCGGATGCGGCGCCTTACCTCGTCACTTGTGGAGTCAACCCAAGCCGTGGCGGACCAAATGGTGAAACCCGTTTCGCACGCGATGAGATCTAGGCGCAACTCCAGCCTTTGAGGATCGCTCGTCTTGCTCTGGATTATTTGAGGAACCAGCAATCCGTCCAACCCCTCCAAGGCCTGAGGGGGCAGAGCGTCCAACGGGAATGTCGCCCACCCACCTTTCCCCGGAGGTGCCTCAGCACTCAACGGACCGGAGTAGGTCGGAGCAATGACGTAGTCCGATGCCTCAAGGAACTCGATCCGGACTGCCCGATCCAAAGCACGATGGAGGACATCGTCATGCAGGCGAAGTAGTCCTACGCTACGAATGGAGTAGGTCTGGAAATTGGACACGATGGTCGCAGTTGCCAGTGGCCGTGGATCCGGCGCTATGACGCATCCGCATAGCAAGACCGTCACGAATCCCAGTTTGCGCATGTCCATAGTGAAAGGCCTGACCGTAAGGCCTCAAGCCCCAAGACTAGCAGAAGGCGCACGGCTCAATGACTCTCGCATTCGATAGTGGATCGGGAAAAAAACGCCCAGGCCCCCAGGCCCTATAGGCCCCAAAAGGGCGATTCGAGAAGGATTTTCCGCTTTTGGGTGCTCGGCCTTCAAGCCCGGAGCGGGAACCGGACGACACACGGGCAAGCGGTTCCCACTCCAAAGCCTCGCCCCACGCACCACGCCCATGTCTGAATCCAACCTCAATATCCTGCTCGTCGAAGATGACCCGTCGGTAGCCCAAACCCTGGCCGCCATTCTTCGCGATCGCTCGCACGAAGTCACCATCGCTTACAGTGGAGAGGAAGCCTTGCGCTGCCAGCCCTGCGACGTGCTTGTGACCGATGTAGGACTTGGCGGAATGAGCGGATTGGACGTCCTGGAAGAGCTCCTCTTGCGTGGAGAAACGCCGCGCACCTTGGTCATTTCGGGTGAAAAGAGCGTGGATAACTGCCGCCGCGCCCTGCACCTGGGAGCCGTGGATTTCCTATCCAAGCCGGTCAATATTGATCGACTGGTCCGTCTGATCGAACAGGAATCCACCAAGGAATCCCAGGCTCTCAGCAGCTATAAGCGCACCTACCCCGCCTCCCGTGCAACCTGCGACCGCGGGCCCCGCGATCTAGTGGCCTTCGCTCTTCGCTGTGGTGTAGGCCCCTCGGCAAGAGCACGCGTAGCCACTGCCACAGCAGAGGCACTAGAGAACGTCTGGCGCCACGCCTACCCCGACGGACAGGGCAGCGTGACCGTCGAAGCCGACCTCGGCACCTCCGAACTCGTGGTTCGAGTTCGAGATGGGGGCCAGGGAATGGACACGTCCGCCGTGGGCCACACCCCCGTTCAAGCCGGTCACGCCTGTGGCCTTGCCCGCATGTCCGCCCTCGCGGAGGACGTCCTGGTCCGGTCTGGATTGAACACCGGCACCCAGATAGAGATGCGATTCACAATCTTCACCGCGTGCTTCAACGAAAGCTCACAGACGGATCTGTCGGAGCTCGACTGGTTCAGCCCGCAGGTCGCGCGAACCGTGGTGCAGAGCCTGGACGACCCCGAGCACCAACGCGCCTTTCAATTCTCACCGGCCTTGGCTGTGACCATCGGCCGACTACTGAGCGGGCCACGCCCACTACAAGCCCCACCGACGACCCCCTCTCCTGGGTTCGGAGCCTGACCGATACGTACGTCCCACGGCGCACGATTCCCCTCACCAATCCCCTCTGCAGCAAACGAAACCTGTCATGACCGTTCAACGCATCCTACTTATCGACGACGACCCCCGCTCCCGTGAGATCCTGACCACAGCGCTTCAGGGCCAGGGCTACAACTTGCTGGCCACGGCGAGCGCTGAAGAAGGCTTGGAGCGGATTGGCATGGAGCACCCGGATCTGGTGGTCTGCAACTTGCGCACGAGCTCCTTGAGCACCGCAGAATTCTCGATACGCCTGCACAACCGGTATTGCGACTTGCCGCAACTCCTAATCGTGCCCCGGGCTGCCGAAGATGAGGCGCTTACAGCCATCAAAGACCGAACGGCCGAAGTCCTTCTCACCCCAACCTCCACCAAGAGCGTCCTCGCTGCCGTGATGCGCGTCGCTCGTTCTCACCAGCAGAATCAAGAAGCCGCCTACCTGCGCGGCCAAGCCTGCAGCGTCGAGGCCCCGCCCTTTGTGGTGGAAAGCGACAGCCTTCGAGACGTCCTACGATCCGCCGCCCGTATCGCACGCGTTCCGGGACCCGTCCTGATCACTGGCGAAACCGGGTCGGGCAAGGGACGCCTTGCGGAATACATTCACCAGGCCAGCTTCCAAGCCGGTCACGCCTTCATTCGAATCGACTGCACAGCCTTCGGCCCTGCCAGCCTGGAGAGTGAACTCTTCGGTCATGAGCGCTGCCTGGAGAGTGGTGTCAGTCGACAGCGGGCAGGCTGTTTTGAGTTGGCAGAGGGCGGAACCCTCTTGCTGGAAGAGGTCGGGGTACTACCTCCGCGCATCCAAGCCCGACTTCTCCGTGTGCTGAAGTGTGGCGAGTATGAGCGCGTGGGCGGTACCGGCACTCTTGTCACCAACGCTCGCATCATCACCACTAGCTCCCGTGATCTTCCAGCCGCCATCGCTGCCGAAGAGTACCGCGAGGATCTCTACTACAACCTGCACACCCATCCCTTGCATATCGCCCCCCTTCGGGAGCGACCGATGGACATCCTTCCCCAGGCCTATCAGGTGGCGCTGAGCCACTCCCTTCGGCACTCCCTTCCGGAGCCTGAATTCAGCGCGGAATTTGAGCACTGGCTCCTATCCGCTCCCTGGCTCGGCAACACACGCGAGCTGGAACAGGTCGTCGGGTTGGCCGCTAGCGCAGCCAACGGAAGCACGCTCCTCGAAGAGCATCTCCCCCAAACCGGAGACGGATGCGCCACCGGAGAGCTTGACCTCGAAGACACACGCGTTGCCGCAGCACTGGCGAACCAGACGATGGCGGACATTGAGCGCGTCGCAATCCTCGCTACTCTGGATTGTTCACGTGGCAATAAGACCGAAGCTGCCAGACGCCTCGGTCTCACCGCGCGCACGCTTTCCAACAAGATGAAGATCTGGCGTCAGGCCGGACTTGTCGCCTAACAAGACTAGGCGAAGCGATTCGGCGACAAGGCCGTGGGATCGAATGCACTAATGGGCTGGCCTAGGATCATCTGAGCCAGCCCTTCTCCAATAGACGGCGCCAGGTGAAAGTCTCGGCCCGAAAAGCCCGTCATGATGTACAGGCCGGGCATCGAGTCAACGGGCCCCACCACGGGCACACCGTCGGGTGAGACGGTCAGCCAAGCCGAATGGGTGCCAAGATCCTCTTGGTCGCGGTAGATCGGCAGGCGGCCAGAGATCGCCTCATGCGCCCATCCGCCGAATTCTTCGGATTGCTCAGGAGTCCACCCGTCAGGGCTCTCTATTTCCTCAGCGTTTGCCAACCCCAGTTGCTCAACACGGGTGCGGCCCTGGCGCGGGTCGCAACGGGCCTGGAAGTCCCGCTCTAGATCAATCAGTACTGGATGCGCAACGGGTGCGCTGTCGAGAGGATCAACCATGAAGCGCGCTTCCGTATCCAACTGGGAGGAGTCCATTTCCATGTCGTCCTCCTCAAGACCTTCAACCGGCGGCATGGACAGAAATGACTCGCGAGTCTTTAGCGCTCGCATGGGGATATCCACACCGTAGTCCCTCAAGAAAGTGTGAGTCCACGCCCCGGTAGCAAGTACAACGTTCTCGCTATAATAGGTGTCCGTTTCTGTCTGGACACCCACAACGCGGCCGGCGTCTATAAGGAGCTTGTGCGAGCCGCTGCGCTCACGGATGGTGGCCCCATTTTCGCGTGCAAGGGAGGCGAACACGCTGATGGTGCGAGCGGGATCAATGAATCCCCCCCCCGGCTGCCAGGCACCCACGGCACCATCGGCGACGTCGATGGTCGGAAAGAGCTGCCGCATTTCCTCTGCACCCACCCGGGTAACGTCGATGGCTAGCGAGCGTTGGACTTCAATGTTTGCGTCAAGCTCCGCAATGGCATCGGGGGCATCTCCCGCCAGTATCAAAGCGCCTGTGCGGCGATAGCCAAGCGAACGGCCCGTGGAGGATCGCATGCTCGAATAGACCTTGACCGCATCGCGCGCCATGCCCGCCATGGTGCGATCCGCAAACCCCTGATGGACAATGGCAGAGGTTCGCCCCGATGCACCAGCGGCCAGTAAGTCGCGCTCCACAAGCACGACCGGCTCACGCAAGGCATCACAGCTCTTGGCGGCATACAGAGCGGTACAGGTGCCCATGGCACCTCCGCCAACTATAAGGATCTTCGCTTTCAAGAGACTTCCACCGGGACGGTTCCAGTCCTGAGTCTACACCGAAGAAGCCCAGCCCCCCGTTGCGCCGTCCGGAAAGGGCTAGTGAATAGGTCACCTGGTTCACCCCTCATTCGGGAAGGTCCGGGGCCCACCCGATTCCAAGTCGGGAGGACCTCGCTGACACAAATCTCGAGGCTTTGTGCCGGGTTCTCTTCTTCGTGCTCGGCGTCCACCCCGAGCCGCATCCCCCCACGGGTGCATAATCCCCTTGAATTCTTCGTTCCTGGGTCCCTGAGCCCCTCAGACTAGGCTGAGGGGCCTGATAGACTCCACGGCATGCTCCCCCCTCGCAAGACACGCTCCATTCAGGTGGGCTCGCTCTCCCTTGGAGGTTCGAATCCAATTGCCGTCCAGAGCATGGCCGCCACCCAAACCCGCGACGAGGTTGCCACCGGTCGTCAGATCGAGCTGCTAAGCGCTGCGGGAGCGGATCTTATTCGGGTCGCAGTCGACAGCTCCCGTGACGTGGAAAGCCTCATCCGTCTGAGCGCGACCACGGATGTGCCCATCAGCGTCGACCTCCAGGAGAACTACCGCCTCGCTGAGAGCATCGCGCCCCATGTCCAAAAGATCCGATACAACCCGGGACACCTGCACCACCACGAGAAAGACATTCCCGTCGGAGAAAAGGTGCGCTGGATCGCTGACGTGGCCCAAGCCAACGATTGCGCGATTCGTATCGGAGTCAATGCAGGATCTATCGCTCCGGAGTACGACAAGGCTCATGCTGATGACCACGTTGGCGCGATCGTCTCCTGCGCTGTAGATCACTGTCAAATCCTCGACGATGCCGGTTTTTATAACTACCTGGTTTCAATCAAAGACTCCGACCCGCGCCTAGTCATCGAAGCCAATGAGCGGTTTGCCAAGCAACGGCCCGACGTACCCCTACACCTTGGTGTCACAGAGGCAGGCCTGCCCCCCGATGGAGTGATCAAGACGCGTATCGCTTTTGAACAGCTGGTAGCCCAGGGAATCGGGGACACCTTGAGGGTCTCCCTGACCGTTCCGTTCGAAAACAAGGGGCAGGAAATCGAGGTCGGCAGGCAAATCCTCAAGGACATTGAGGCGGGCCGCTTCCGTTCAGTTCCCAAGGGGTTTTTTGATGGACTAAACATCATCGCCTGCCCCTCCTGTTCGCGCGTCGAGAACGACCGCTTCATAGAGCTGGCCGAAGAGGTCAAGGCTCTGACGGCCTATGCGCAGGACCACGATGTGACCATCGCCGTGATGGGTTGCCGAGTCAACGGGCCGGGTGAGACGGATGACGCAGATCTCGGCATGTGGTGTGGCCCTAGTACCGTCAACTTGAAGCGCGGCCCACAAACCGTGGGTACCTACTCCTATGACGAAGTTTTAGGGGCCCTCAAACAAGAGCTTGATCGGATCATCACCCCCCCGGAAGTTACAATCACCCACCATGAGTGACGCACCCACAACACACCTGGAGGGCGCCCTGCAAGATGCCGCCCGGGTTCTTTCCGCCTTCATGGCCGACGACGCACTGCTGGCCGCGGTTCTACGGTTCGCCCAAGAGGCGGAAGCCACGCTGCGACGCGGCGGCACGCTGCTGTCCTGTGGCAACGGCGGAAGCATGTGCGACGCCATGCACTTCGCCGAGGAATGGACTGGCCGCTTCCGTGGCGACCGTTCGGCCCAGCCCGCAATTGCCTTCGCTGATGCAGCGCGACTCTCGTGCACTGCAAACGATATGGGCTATGAGGAGGTCTTCGCGCGAGAAGTCCAGGCGTTCGGAAAAGAAGGCGACCTGCTCTTGGCTATTTCAACTTCCGGTCAATCCCCCAACGTCCTGAGGGCTTGCGCGGAAGCTCAGAAGAGAGGGCTCATCGTTGTCGGACTTCTAGGCAATGGCGGTGGAGAGATGGCGAGCATTGTGGACATTCCCATCGTCGTTCCCATGGCGACCACCTCTGACCGCATCCAAGAGATGCACATCAAGGTCATCCACATGACCATCGAGCTGGTCGAGCGGCAGATGTTTCCCGAGAACTACGCCTAACTAGCCGGGCTCAGAGCTCTAGCACGGTGCAGGAGCCGTCTTCTTCACCAACGAAGCAGATCTGAGCCAGGCCCACGAAAAGACCCGACTCCACCACGCCTGGGATTCGGTCTAGGTCCGCCTCAAGGGTGGCCGGGTCGCTTATCCCGTCGGGGAAAACGCAATCGAGAATCTCGTTACCGTTGTCTGTGTGATACGGCCCGCCTGAACCCTCAGTTCTCAGCTGGGGCTCAGCGCCCAAAGAAGTGATGGCACGCACGACCATGGGGCGCGCAAAGGGTGTGACCTCAACTGGCAATCGAAAGGTCGTACCCAGCCTTTCTACGACTTTGTCGCGCCCAACGACGATGGCCTCGCGCTTACTGATATAGGCCACGACCTTTTCACGAAGCAGCGCACCACCACCACCTTTGATAAGACAGAACTGAGCGTCGATCTCATCCGCGCCGTCAATGGTCAGGTCTATCACCTCCACCTCATCGAGGCTTGCCAGCGGGATACCAAAGGCACGCGCCTTTTCTGCGGTATCTTCGGAGGTCGGCACACCCCGTATGGACAAGCCCTCTTTCTCGATGCGTTCGGCCAATCGCACGAGGGTGAAGTAGACGGTGGAGCCCGTACCTAGGCCAACGGTCATGCCGTCTTCCACGAGTTCTGCAGCCTGACGGCCTGCGGTTTCCTTGGGATTTGCCACGGTGCGATCGGGGGAAAGGGTCTACGGCGGGAAGTCTCAGATGAGGATAGAGTGCCGCAAGCCGGTGTTCCACCGCGGAGGATGTGCACTTTGACCACTCCCGCCTGTGCCCCAACCGTGGTAGTCTCTCCATCTAGATTGAGACTGATTCTCAATAAAGACCCCGTGATCCCCCTCCCCTCACTACCCATCGGCGGGCGCGGACGCCTCCTGCGCCTCGGCGGCGAGCGCTCTTTTCGCCGACGCCTAATGGAGCTCGGGCTCCTGCCGGGAACCGAACTCCGCCTGGTGCGCCTAGTCCGCATAGGCGGCATGGTCGAAGTTGAAGTGCGCGGATGTCACCTCAGCTTGCGCCAGAGCGAGGCGGAGCAGATCGAAGTCGAGGTCATCGCGCCGTGAGCAATCCCAACGAGGGCCTTAGCCTTATTGCTCTGGCCGGAAACCCCAACACGGGTAAGACCTCCCTGTTCAACCGCCTCACCGACACTCACGAGCGCGTGGGGAACTACCCCGGGATTACAGTCGACCGGCACACCGGACACTTCGAGCTTCCCGAAGCCGGCATGGTCGAAGTGCTCGACATCCCCGGTAATTACAGCCTTTCTGCTCGCAGCGCCGAGGAACAGATCGCCATCGGAGCCCTGTCCGGTCTCCCCCCCTACCCGGTTCCCGACGTGGTCGTCCTCGTGGTAGATGCAACGCAACTGACTCGCAACCTCTATCTTGCATTGCAAGTCATCGAGTTGGAGCAGCCGGCCGTGGTGGCCTTGAACATGGTGGACATGCTCGATGGCGAAGGGCGTGAGGTGGACCCACAGGCATTGGAGAAGGCCTTGGGAGTGCCCGTGATTGCAACCAATGCACGCGACGGCAAGGGGCTAGATCAGCTCAAGGCTGCAATCGACCGCATCCTCGCCCAACCCAAGAAGGGAACCCCCGGCGCCCGCTGGGCCCATGAGGACCCCCTACTCCAAGCCGATCTGCAGGCTATACATCGAGCCCTGCCCGAATCGTGGAAGGACGGACGTACCGATCGCGAAGGGGCGCTTGCCGCTTGGGCATTGCTCTCCCTCGGCGACGACGACGAATTGCAACGTGTTCCCGATGAGCTACGCGCAGCTGTAGCGCACCGCCGCCGCTTAGCTGCTGGCTCAGGCCGTGACATCGATGAACAGTTGATCGCGGCTCGCTATGAATGGATCGATCGGCATGTAGCCGCCGCCACTCGGAATCCAACCCGGGCCAGTGCCTGGAGTGAGCGCGCCGATGCTTTCCTCCTGCATCCGGTGGTTGGGTTTGCCGCACTGATCCTCATCATGGGGTTTCTGTTCCAAACCCTCTTCACGTGGTCGGAACCGCTAATTAACTGGATTGATGGGGGCTTTGGCAGCGCAAGCGCTTGGATCATGACAGCTATGCCAGAAAGCGCCCTGCGCTCCTTCTTCACCGAAGGCCTGATTGCGGGTACTGGAGCGGTGTTGGTGTTCTTACCTCAGATCATGTTGCTGTTTGGGCTGCTCGGGCTGATGGAGGATTCCGGCTACATGTCCAGGGTGGCCTTCCTGATGGATCGCATCATGCGCATGGTCGGCCTCCACGGGCGCGCATTCATCCCAATGCTCTCGGGGTATGCATGTGCCATTCCAGCTGTCATGGCCACGCGCACCATGGAGCGGCGGAGGGACCGTCTCTTGACCATGATGGTCGTGCCGCTCATGTCCTGTGCAGCGCGCTTGCCCGTCTACACCCTCGTCATTGGCGCTCTATTCCCTGCAGACGAAGGCACCGGCTGGATCGACGTGCAAGGTCTGCTACTGGTCGGCATGTATCTGTTCAGCACGGTCATCGCCTTGATCGCCGCAGGGGTTCTCTCGCGCACTCTTATCCAGGGCCCCAGCGTCCCCCTTATTCTTGAATTGCCTCCCTACCGCTTGCCGCAGGCGAGGGTCGTTGGACGCATGGTCTTCCAAAAGGGCAAGGTCTTCATCACCGAAGCCGGGACGGTGATTCTGGCTTGCACCGTTGCACTGTGGCTCTTGTCTGACTATCCGGGCTTGAGCGCCGCACGTGCACAACCTTTAGACGCACGCCTAGCCGCTCTGGAGGAGACTGAACCGGACCCCGCCACGCGCGCCGTCGCAGCCAGGGAGATCCAGCGCGAGCGCGGTGCCCTCCAGCGCGAATACAGTTGGGCGGGGCAGCTCGGCCGCACAATCGAGCCGGCTATCGCCCCCTTGGGGTTTGACTGGAAGATCGGCGTAGGTCTGATCGGTTCCCTGGCCGCCCGCGAAGTATTCGTGGCCACCATGGCCGTGGTGTATGGCGCCGGCGCGGAGGGTGAAGGTGCAACCGTAAGTACGCTGCGCAGGAAAATGCGAGAGGAAAAGCGATCCGATGGGGAGCCCGTGTACACCCCGCTTGTGGGCCTCTCCCTGCTGGTTTTCTTCGCTCTGGCCTGTCAGTGCCTGAGCACTGTAGCCGTGGTCAAGCGAGAGACCGGCACTTGGCGCTGGCCGCTATTCATGCTCGGCTACATGACCGTCCTGGCCTGGGCCGCCAGCTTCGCTGTCTACCAAGGCGGCATGGCCCTGGGATATCACTAGGGCACGTCGTTCGCTGTCTCGGCCTTAGCCCACGCATCATTCAGGAACTGGATGAACGGACCATCGGACACGAGTGAGGGGCCATCGTGGCGACCGAGAATCTCCTCGCTAGCCGGATCGACCACCAGGAACAGGGGCTGTGAATTACTCCCTGTCATCTCCAGTTCGCGCTCCATGTTGCGCGGATAGTCCACATGCAAGCGTGCTTCAATGAAGCGCTCGTTGAGAGGGCCGGCGACCGCCGGGTGCAGGAAGACACCTTCTTCCATCTTGCGGCAGTTCACTCATGTGAACCCGGTGAAGTTGACTAGGACAAGTTTGCCCTCTAACTGTGCTCGCGTCATGGCTGCTTGCCAGTCATCTTTGATGATGGCGTGTGAAGCCTTGAGCGGCGAAGCAGACTCAAAGACCACGTACGGAGGCAGCAGGGGTGTTGTCACGAACTCGTCCAATGCATTGCCCGGCACTCCGTAGCCGAAGTAGCCCGCAAGTAGGAGCGTCGCTACTCCAATGCCCGATTGCGTGGGGTTCCGCTTACCGGATTTCCTTACTTGCACAAGGAGATAGATCCCTGCTGCGGCAAATATGACGCACCAAGCAGCCAGGAACACGTCCCGGCCGAGGACTCCCCAGTTCCACACGATGTCTGCGTTGGAGATGAACTTCAGCGAGGCCGCCACCTCCACAAACCCCAGGAACACTTTCAGCGTATTCATCCACTCGCCCGCTCGAGGCATCTTCTGGACCTTGCCTGGCACCAGGGACAGGAACACAAAGGGCGTGGCCATGGTCAGTCCAAAGACACCCATCCCCAAGACAATGCGCAGGATATCCTCGCCAGTTCCTTCACCTGTAGCCGCCGACCCCAGCAGGGTTCCGACGAAAGGAGCCGTGCAGGTGAACGAAGTGATCACGAGGGTAGCTCCCATCATGAACACTCCGAGATAGCCCCCCGTTGCGGAAGCTTTACCCGCAACCGCCATCATTCGGCGAGGGGGTTGCAGATGGATGAATCCGAAGAGCACCAAACTGAAGAACAAGAACAGCACCCCGATGACAAGGTTGGTTACCGGGTGCGTGGCAAAGGGAATGATAACCGGCGCAAAGAGGAGGCCGATCAAGATGAACACACTCACGATGCCCACGCCGTAGGTGATTGATAGGGGCAGCACGTTGCCGTCCCGAGCATCAGCCTGCTTGGTGAAGAATGAGATCGTGATCGGAATCATCGGATAGGTGCACGGCATGAGCAGGGTGAAAATGCCCCAGCCCACCGCAGCCAACAGGAACTTGAACAGGGACGGACGGGAGTCGTCTCCCGAGCCGCCCTCTCCCGTATCCGGCCCAGGCTGAACCGTGGACTCCCATACAAAAGCGTCATCAGGTCCGGTACCGGCAACCTCCAGAGTCAGCGCCCAATTCACACAGCCGTTGTCGTCACACACCTGGCCCTTGACCTGCGCCACCACATCGGCCGGGTCGAACGTGTCGTAGAGCAGGCCTTCCACCTGGATGCGCACGGTCCCGTGATGGGTGTTAATCCAAATATTGCCGCCTCCCTCAAGAGCCGGTATGCCTTGATCCGCGCGCTCAGGGCTAGGCATGCGCATGCGTGAGCTATCCCACTCAACGTCCTCGCTCTCAAATGCCACGCTCGTCGGAGTTCCAATGGCTTCGGGGTGGCCCAGATCTTCGACGGTGGGGCCATGGTAGATGTGGTAGTGGTCGGCCACTTCCAGCTGAATCACAGCCCGCACAGACTCGGTCGCTTCGTCCGCACGCGCCCAAAGGGTGCCGCTCACATGGCTGGGCGGAGCACGTCGGTTCGGTGGGCCCAGAGCCAGTGGGCGAGATGGCGTCTGGAGGTCCGTCGCTGACGGAACACTTGGCTGCTCCTCGACAGGGGCAGGTGCGGCTAGGGCACCCAAGCTGTCGGGCCACCCGGCCCAGTACTTTTCACGGCCCTCCCCGCTGGTGGTCGCGGTCTCCCCATAGGGGACGCAAACCCCGGTGAGATCCGTACAGGTCTGCCCGGTGAGATGTAGCTGCGCGCTGTTCGCGGCACCGGGCGTGGTCACCTTGCCCGTGGCGTACGCGGTGATCTTGCCTACGTGGTAGTTGTAGGTGTACGCGCCCACCACGTCGTCATCGATGTGCTTGACGAGCGGTTCAGGCCACACAAGCTCACCCCATTCGATCCCCTCCGAGTTGAGTTCCAACTGCAGGGGAGTGCCGATCGCATCGGGGTGACCGAGATCGGTGTGATAGACGTACCAACCGGGAGTGACGCGCAGGATGAGGGCCGCGCTCGCGCGGTCGCCCTCAATACGGGTGTACAGGCTGGCCTTGGCCTCGTTGTCTTGAGCGGCGGCAGGGGCCGATACAAGCGGGCTCAGGCTGAGGGCGAGAAGGGCAAAGAGAGGTCGAATCATGAGTAGCGCATCACCGGCACAAAGGAGTGTCACTCGAGAGGACTACTGTCCGTGGGATTGACGTGAACCGCAACCTCTACGACTAGAGCCTCGCTCGCAATGATGGATTCTTCCACTTTGTGAGCGATTGCGTGCCCTTTACGCACACTCAGGTCTCCGTCCACCGAAATTTCCATGTCCACGCGCAGCTGATGCCCCAGCGGGTGAATGCCAACTCGCTCGACCCCTTGCACACCCTCCACCAACTCAACCTTCGCGGTGATCTCCGCTCGCAGGCTCGGATCAGGAACACGATCCATAAGGATGTCGGTTGCCCCCCTCAAGGTCTTCAGGCCCATGAATAAAATCAGACCGCCGATTACACCCGCCGCAAGGATCTCAGCCCGAGGCAGATCCGCCATGGAACAACCCACGCCGATGATGACAAGCACGCTGGCCAGCGCATCCGAATAGCAGTCCCGGGCGAGAGCCATGAGGGAGGGGCTCTGCAGGTCTCGTCCGGCGGTAACGGCCAGTTTGTGGAGCCACGCGTTCACCAGCACCGAGACGCCAGCGACGCTAATCGCCAAAATGCCCATAGGGCGCGCATAGCGGGGGTCTTCCCCAACCATGGCGTCGATGATCAAGAGCACTCCGGCCGTGACCAGAACGAGACCCACGAGCGCCGCAGCCAGGGCCTCGGCCTTGCCGTGGCCATAGTGATGGTCCTCATCTGCAGGCTTGCCCGCCCAGCGAAAGGAAATCCAGCCCGCCAACGAGGTCACCCCGTCGGACAGGGAGTGCACCCCATCAGCCATAAGTGCGGGCGAGGACGCAACCCCGCCTCCCACCAGCTTAATCGCCGCTAGAGCCATGTTGACTACAAGCCCAATGAAGTGGACACGGGATCCGCGGGCTTGGTGCTTAGGGGTTCGGCCCTGCATGGATGTGGGATTGGCGCGTAGGCGAGGGTGGTCGGCTTTTCCAGCCTCGATGAGGATGGACGCAATAGGGGCCAGACAGTCTATGCTCCTCCGGGGGACAGCGTGTGTTGGCCCCTTGTGGTTCCCAATTCGCCGAGAGAATTCCCATGCTACCCACGTCCCCCTTGCCTTCATTCTTGCGCCTCCCCCTAGCCGGCCTGCCCTTGGCCTTGGCCTTCCTGTCCTTTGGTTTACAGGACGATGAGGGTAAAAAGGCCCCGCCCACGGATGGCCCACCCCTAGAACGAGACGTCTTTGGGCGGCTCATCCCCCAGGTCGAGGGCGAGGACTCTGCCCTTGAAGGCGTTTGGCAGTTGCTCGACATGGAAGTCGAGGACTACCCCGTTCTGGGAAGGCAGACGCTGGGGTTCATGTTGATTCAGGACGGCCACCTCTCACTCCAGTTGGAAGCCTACTGGGAGGAAGATGACTACGGCGACGCACCCGAGGATGGCTATCAAGCCTTCGTGGCCGAGTTCATCCGCACGGGCAACACCCTGGCATGCTCAACCCTCATGGGAGCCTATATGGACGAGGAGGAGGAGGAGGTCGCCTTCGAAGCCCCCGGGGGTAAGCGCAACTTTGAAATTGCAGTCAACGGCGCCTTTCTCGAGCTCACTTGGGGCAAAGGGCAGGTACTGACCTTTGCACGCAGAATCTCACCGAACCAAAAACGCCTCTCCATCTACGGCAAGGAGATTCCAGGAACACCGAACGCTGACCCCGACATCTTCGGTCGGGACGCGAAGCAACGGGATAAGAAGGGCGAGGACGACGGCAAGCTCTAGTGATGTGGCGCTGAACGGCTCTCAATGAAGGAGGGCCGCCACCCGTGGGTTGCGGCCCTGCCTGTGTCTAATTCAGCCGTCTGGGCGCCACCTGTAGCGGCCCCCGTCTAGCACTTACTGAAGCCGCACCCGTAGCACTTCATGCAGCCCTCTTCGAAGGCGAGGTTCGAGCTGCACGCGGGACACTTGACCTTGTAGCTGGCCATGTCCCGCTCCCGCTTGACGCGCGAGATGGGGCGACTGCTCATGGGCGAATCCGACCCGGCCGCTGAGGCCATGGGAGAGGTTGCGGATTCCGACTTAGCGCTCGGCTGGTCCGAGCCCACGCGCCCCAGCAACATGGCTTCCAGGCCATGCTCGCGCTTGACCTTCAGGTAACGGTACAGCGCTGTCGCCATTCCATCTGCGAGGGAATTGACGCTGCCGTCCTTGGTCGGCACGGTCAGGCTAGAGCCGATGCCGGAGAACTGCCGGACCGCCATCTCGAGGCTTCCGTTGGAGCGCAACCACAAGGAGAGGATGCGGCAGATCGCTTCCAGGTCCGAGTTGGCGACGTCGCCTCCCTTGCCAAGTTGGGCAAACACTTCCCGCTCACGCCCCGACTTGGGGTCCACGGTGACCTTGATATGCATGTTCCCAAAGGGTGTCAGTTGGGTCAGCCTCAGGGCAGGCATGATCTCGGGCAGCTTCATGGGGCACAGCATGGCCGGCTCAGCCGCTTCGGCCGCTTCGGCCGCTTTGGCCTCTTCAGCCTCTTTCTTGCTCCCCTCTGAGATCGCACGAGTCATGGGTTGCATGTCGCGACAGCCATCCCGGTAAACCGTGACGCCCTTCACATCGAGATCAATCGCCAATTCGTAGACCTCACGAACCTCGTCCACGGTTGCATCGTGGGGGAAGTTGATGGTCTTGGAAATTGACGAGTCACAGTGCTGTTGGAAGGCCGCCTGCATACGCATGTGCCACTCAGGGGTGATGTCATGGGCGGTGACGTACACACGCTTGTGGTCTTCAGGCGCATTCTCGATGTGGCACAGGGTGCCGTCGTTGAGGATCTGCTCCACCATGTTCTCGCTGTAGTAGCCCGCATCCTTGGACGCCGTCTCGAAGACCGCATTGACCTCGCGCATCACCGTCGGGTTGCCTTCGGTGTCCTTCATTACCTGACGGTTGAAGGCCAGGCTGAACATGGGCTCGATGCCGCCGGAACACCCGGCAATGATCGAAATCGTCCCAGTAGGAGCAATGGTCGAGGTGTAGGAGTTGCGCATCTTGCGACCCTGCTTCTCCCAATCCGATCCTTCCCAGGCCGGGAAACAGCCACGCTCTTCCGCCAAGATCTCGGAGGCGAGGTGCGATTCATCGTTCAAGACACGCATCACTTCCGATCCGAACTGCAAACCCTCTTCCGAGTTATAGGCGAGGCCCATCTTGAACAGAGCATCGGCAAAACCCATCACACCGAGGCCCGTACGCCGCGTTGTCTTCGACATGTTGTCGATCTGCGGCAGGGGGTAACGGTTGACCTCAATTACGTCGTCGAGGAAGCGCGCAGTGGTGTGGATGACGGACTTGTAGCCGTCCCAGTCGAAGGTCGGCTTACCGCCCTCATCACTGACATACAGGCCCAGGTTGATGGAGCCCAGGTTGCAAGAGTCGTAGGGGTGCAGGGGCTGCTCGCCACAGGGGTTCGTCGCCTCAATCAGGCCCACGTTCTTGATCGGGTTGCGAGCATTGATGCGGTCGATAAAGATGATTCCGGGTTCGCCTGAGCGATGGGCGTGCTCGGTGGTCACGTCCCAGATTTCGCCCACGGTCCAATATTCGCCCGTTCCAGCTCCGTCCGTGTCACGCTTTTCGACCTGGGACCAGACCTTCGTACGAGGGTTTTGGACCTGGTGGATCGTTCCCGGATCGGCCTTCATCTCATCGATGAAGCGGTCGGTGATTGCCACGGAAATGTTGTAGTTGGTGATCTTGGTCGGGTCGTCCTTGAAGGTGATGAACTTCATCACATCGGGGTGGTCGACACGCATGATGCCCATGTTCGCACCACGCCGGAAAGCACCCTGCTGGATGGCGTCCGTTGCCTTCGAGAAGACCTCGATGAACGACAAGGGTCCCTCGGTGGTCCCCCCCGAGGAGCGCACAAGGTCACCGGCGGGCCGCAGTCGCGAGAAGCTGAAACCGGTACCCCCACCGGCCTTCTGAATGAGCGCAGTTGCCTTGATCGAATCGAAAATGCCCTCGATGGAATCTTCCACCGGTAGCACGAAGCAGGCGGAGAGCATCCCCATCTCTCGACCGGCGTTCATGAGGCAGGGGCTGTTGGGCATGAAGCGCCGCTCAGCCATCAGCGTGTAGTAGTCCCGCGCGACGGCTAGCGACTGCATCCAAGCGCCAGCGTTGAAGGACAGTTCGGCCTTTGCCACGTGCGAAGCCACACGCCAGAAGAGCTGGCGTGGGGTCTCGACGACCTCGCCCGTTTCGGGCGACTTCTTCAGGTAGCGCCGACCGAGAACCGTCTTGGCGTTTTCCGTCAGATTGGGGTCGGGAAGATCTATAGGCGGGTCAACCGACTCAATAGCTGCCTTTGCGCTGGCGGGGTCCATCGCCTCGCGTTCGTTTCCAATGGTCGCCTCTGTCGTCGCGGCATTCATTGCTTGGTTCATGTTGGTTTCGAACGTGGTCTTTGTACTGTCGGCAGGTTGAGCGGGAATCACGCAGTCATCTCCTAGGGGTCATGGGGTTGCTCGCTTCGCAGGTCTGTCGTGGGCCTTCATCAGGGTGAAGGTCCTTGCGGCTAGACAGACCGCTGGGCGAGGGGCGATCTTCTCTTTCCTTGTCCCGACTTTCAAGATCGGGGTCGTCACAATTCACCGACGCGCCACATTCATTCGGACCCACGCTTGAGGTCTTGGAGTTTGGCGCGAACGCGATCTTGAAGCTCGCCGAACTCCTTAATGGAGAGTGCCTGGGCGGCTAGTGCGTAGGCGAAGGCTCCTGCCCCCACGGCGAGCACCAGGGCACCCAGGGGGCCAACAAGCCCACTCCCCAGGGAATGGGTCGAGCTAGCAACAAGTCCGCACACAGCAGCAGCAAGGCCCATTCTGACCAGTGGTCCCATTATTGGGTCCGTCGGGGCCGGAAGACCGAGGCGTCCTCCCAGTCCCGGGAAAAGTAGAAGGAGGTTGCCCCAGGTCGTGATCGCGCTTGCGAGCGCGAGACCTTCAACGTCCATATCAAGGCCCCGGATGAACACCACGTTCAGCACGACGTTGATTATCAACATCGCGCTGGAAATGCGCACAGGCGTCTTCATGTCGCCCATTGAATAATAGGTGCGGGCCAGAAGGCCTGAAGCCCCTACAGGCAGGATCGTGAGGGTCAAAAATCGCAGAGCCTGACTCGTCCGCTTGACCCCTTCTGCGCCAAACTCACCGCCGCCCAGACAGACTGAAACAACGGGTTCGGCTAGAACCCAGAGGCCCAAGGTGGCTGGCAGCGCCCAGAACGCTATCGCACGTTGGGTCCGATCGTGGAGCTTGCGAGTGGCCAAGAAATCACGGCCATGGGCATGGGCTTGCAGCAGTGGGAAAACGGCACTCGTAGCAGCCACTGCAACCATAGCTAGGGGGAACTGCTGAAGGCGCCCTGCGTAGTAGTAACAGGTGGGCCCTCCGTCGGGCAGGAGGCCCTCCGCCATGAGCCCGTCGACCATGACGTTGATCTGGTACACCGCGGCACCCAGAGCCAAGGGAGCGCTGCGCTTCAGCACCGTCCAGGCACCCGGGGCCCCGGGAGGACTAGAAACCAGGGCGACCCGGCTCCCTATCAACCCCTCTGCCCGCAAAGACGGGATCTGAACCGCCAGCTGCACGACTCCAGCTAACAGCACGCCCCAGGCGAGAAACCGGGCCCATTCGAGGTCCCGTTGCACGCCGGGCTCAGCATCGGGCGCCAGCCAGGGCAGGACCAGCAGGGTCGCAATCCAAACGACGTTCATGGATACCGGTGCCCAGGCCGGAGGCTCAAACCTGCCACGCACGTGAAGGGCACCGGTCACAAGCGCCGAGAGACAGGCCAGCAAGACAAAAGGCATCACCCTCAGGGCCAGCTCCCGCACCGGAGCCGGGTCGGTTCCCAGCCAATTCCAGCCGGTGACCGGCATTTGATCGGGCATCAGGTAGATCGCCCCCATGGTCACGACCATCACCCCAAGGAGCAGGCCCGTCAGCATCCGCGCCGTATCGCGGAACAATCTGCGGCCGGCCTCCCGTCCGTGAGTTCCCTCCGTTTCCGTCTGAGCGGTCTGGAAAGCGGTCGAGAGCGCCCCCTCACCGAGAAAACGTCGGAACAGGTTCGGCACGCGCCAGGCCGTGATGAAGGCATCAAAGACGGCCGAGGTGTCTCCGAAAAGGGTCGCGCTCAGTTTCTCGCGCAGCAGCCCGAGAATACGGCTGATAAGCGTTAGGCCCGAGAGCAGGGCCGTCCGCTTCCCCAGATTCTTGTGGCGCCCAACAAGATCCTCACCATTGGCTTTTCCGCTTCCCCCCACAGGTCAAGGCTTACCACTTGCGTCGACCCAATTCAACCAACAGCCAAGCGGGAGCCGTCCTTCCCGCCCCACCGGCAACGCCGATCAGTCCAATTCCTGGGCGGCGAATTGCTGAACCAACTTGCCATCCACGCTCCCCTTGTGGTCTGCCATGATCGCCTTCATCAACTGGCCCATCTCTTTTTTGGAAGTCAGTCCGAGCTCTGCGATTTTCGCGCGAACGATTTCGGCGGTCTCCTGCTCTCCGAGTTGCTTAGGTAGATAGCCCTGGATGAATTCGATCTCCGCCCGTTCCCGGTCGGCAAGATCCTTCCGACCGTTGGCGTCGTACTGGACGACGCTGTCCGTCCGCGACTTGACGGCCGAGAGGAGCACGGCGAGCTGCTGGTCGTCGTTCAGCTCCTCACCCACCTCAATGCGGCGGTTTTTCATGGCGGCGAGAACCATCCGCAGGGTGTCACGGCGCAGGTTTTCACCCGCACGCATAGCATCCTTCACGTCTTCACTAAGTTGCTCGAGCAGAGTCATGTGGAATTTCCTCCGTACTAGGCTTCGTCGGGACTGTCGGCTTCGGAATCGGGTTCGGGTTCGGTCCCCGTCTCGATCGCTGTTTCGATCACCGCTGCAGAATCAGATCCGGAATCAAGGGTCGCCTCGGGCTCCGGATTCGAAGCCTCCGCCGCACCTTCACCGTTTTCGCCGTCCCCTGCCGGGGAATTGAAACGCTCGAGATCAGCTTCGCTCACCACCTCAACGGCAACCAAGTGGTCACCCTCGCGAAGGTTCACGATCCGTACGCCCTGCGTATTGCGGCTGATGCATGAGATGCTCTCCACATGTGAGCGAACGATCATGCCGCGCTCCGTGATGAGCATGGCGTCATCCTCTGACTTGCACTGGCGGACCGAAACGACCGGCCCGTTGCGAACAGTGGTCCGGATGCTGATCACTCCTTGGCCGCCGCGACCCTTGATCGGGTACTCCGCAAGTGGCGTACGCTTACCGTGGCCGTTTTCACAGACAGTCAGAAGGTCGGAACCTTCCTCGGCCACGATCATCCCAACCACGGTGTCGTCGCCTTTGAGTTTGATGCCGCGCACGCCCCGCGCCGTGCGGCCCATGGACCGGGCCGCTTGCTCATCAAAACGGATGGCGCGACCAGAAGATGAAGCCATAAGGATCGTGTCGCCCTTGCGGCACAAGCTGACCCCAACGACGGCGTCTCCTTCTTCAAGCAGGATGGCCTTGATACCACCCCTCTTGGGGCGCGAGTAGGCCGACAGAACCGTCTTCTTCACGACACCCTTACGGGTCGCAAAGACAACGAAGCTCTCGTCGTCAAACTCAGGAACCCGCAGCAAGGAACTGATGTCCTCGCCCTCGCGCAGAGACAGGAGGTTGGTGATCGCGCGACCCTTAGATGTTCGCGTCGCCTCTGGCAGGTTGTAGACCTTTAGCCACAAGACTTGGCCCATGTTGGTGAAGCACAGGATGTTGTCGTGGGTCGAAGCCACGAATAGAGACTTCAGCACGTCTCCCTCTTTCGCATCGGCCCCCTTCACGCCCACGCCGCCGCGGCCTTGAGCCCGGTAGGTGTCGAGGCTCATGCGCTTGACATACCCATCGCGACTGAAGGTCACTGCCATCAAGTCTTCGGTGATCAGGTCCGCCATGTCGAAATCCGTGTCGACCTCTTCCGAAGAAATCTCCGTACGACGTTCGTCACCGTAGACCTTGATCAGGTCCTCAAGGTCCTCGCGCATCATCGCCGTCACCCTTATGGCACGTTCCAGGATGTCTTTCAGATCTGTGATCTCCTCCAGGAGGGCAGCATGCTCGACCAACAACTTGTCACGCTCCAGCCCGGTCAGGCTGCCAAGACGCATATCTACGATGGCCTGGCTCTGACGGTCGGACAACTCGTACTCCGCGCTCAGAGCAGCCTTAGCTGTTTCTCGATCCGCCGACGCCCGGATGATCGCGATCACCCGATCGATGTTGTCGGTGGCAATCAGGAGTCCGTCCACGATGTGCTTGCGAGCCTCAGCCTTCCGCAGCAGGTATGCGGTCCGTCGCCGGATCACATCCCTGCGGTGCTCAAGGTAGGCATCGATCAATTGACGCAGGTTCAGCGTGCGCGGTTGGCGTTCGTGAATCGCCAAATTGATGATCGAGTAGGTCGTCTGCAGCGGCGTGTACTTGAAGAGCTGATTGGCGATGACCGTGGGGTCCTCGCCGCGCTTGAGATCCACGACCAACCACATCCCATCCTTGCTGGAGTGGTCCTCCACGTTGTGGATGCCCGTGATGCGCTCATCTTTGACCACCTCCACCATCTTGGCGATGATGCCCGTCTTGTCCGCCGCCTTGCGCGTCTGATAGGGGATCTCAGTGAAAACGAGGCGCAGTCGCTTGCCCAGGTCCTCTACGTGATGCCGCGCGCGAACCCTAATTCGGCCACGGCCGGTGGTGTACGCACTGTGAATTCCATGGCGGCCCATGATGATGCCGCCTGTCGGGAAATCGGGCCCTTGAACGATATCCATCAAAGCGCGGATGGAGATTTCCGAATCGTCCAGGATGGCGAGGGCCGCCTCGCAGATTTCGCGCAGGTTGTGGGGCGGCATGGACGTTGCCATTCCAACCGCAATGCCGTCCGATCCATTGCAAAGCAAGTTGGGGAAGCGACTGGGCAGCACGGTCGGCTGCGTTCGCGTTTCGTCGTAGTTGGGCTCGAACTCGACGGTGTCCTTGTCGAGGTCGCTCATCAGCTCGGTGGACATGCCTGTCATCCGCGCCTCGGTGTATCGCATGGCAGCAGGCGGGTCGGCGTCAATGGAGCCGAAGTTGCCCTGCCCATCGACGAGCGGGTAACGCAGGGAGAAGTCCTGAGCCATGCGCACAAGCGTCGGATAGATGACCGACTCACCGTGCGGGTGGTAGTTGCCGGAGGTGTCGCCGGCGATCTTGGCGCACTTGCGGTACTTGGCCCGCGGACCCAGGTTCAGGTCATTCATGGCGACCAGAATCCGGCGTTGGCTGGGCTTGAGTCCGTCGCGCACGTCGGGCAAGGCCCGGGAGTGAATGACGCTGAGTGCGTAGGTCAGGTACGACTCATGCATCTCGCGCGTGATACTGCGCGGAACGGCCGGGTTCGATGAGGGTTCGATTTTGATGTCCGTCATGAGATCTTCGAGAGAGAGGGCAGGTCGCCCTCCGCCGTGCGCAGAAAGCGCATGGAATAGTCAGCGGCCGTTGTGGGGCCTAATTCAGAAACAAACGCGTTGGGAATATCAGTAGAGACAAGCTCGTAGGGCTGGGATTCGACTCGAACGCCCTCTGGCGCATCCCCCCACAGCTGCCAGGCGGAACTTTGGCCCCAAGCTGGTGTGGCGAGGGACCAACCACTGGGAAAAAGCTTGTCGCTTGAAGCCAGAACGGCAACGGGAACGCCCAGATGCCGAGCCTGCTCGCAGAGTTGGGCGCAGCCCACGAGGCCCAAGAAGGCCGCGGCTCCGATACCTTCGGTGCCGAGCCAGATTCGATCGGCCCGCGCGGCCCAGACGTTTACAGCCGAGTCGTACACGAAGCGCACGTGCAGCCCCGCCTTGTTCAGGCGTCGCGCCAAGCGCCGGCCACCGAGATCCGGTCCACCCTCCGAAACGATGACTTCGGGCGCCAGGCCTCCTTGGGCGGCGGCCTCGAGGGCGAGGGCAACCGTGTCGGAGTAGCCGTGCACGCAGATCACTTCGCCGCGCTCGAGGTCTCCAAGAAGCTGCTGCGAGCACTGCGCGCGATCGGGAAGTCGACGACCAGCGGAAAGGGGCGCACCGTTCCAACGCGCCTCACCGGCGCCTGCACCCCCAAGCCAAAGGCCCATCTCCTCGGCCAGGAATTCCTGAACGGACATACCGTCGTCATGGGCGAGGTACTCGCCGCAGCGCCCAGCCTCAATCAGTTGGTCAATGGTGTAGAGCCAGTTGGCTACGGTTCCACGCCAACCCTGCGCCTCGCGCAAATCGCCGAGGCCGCAGTCGAGCGCATCGGCAAGTGCTTCCCACTCGCCTGCTCGATGGCTTCGGATCTCTTCGGCGCCTTCCGTGAGGCCTTGCCATTCGGGGAGGAGTGCTAGCCAATCCAATAAGACTCCGGCGGTTTCGCGCACCAGTTCGGCACCCGATGCCGCACGATTTTCACACGCCCTTGCGAGCGCGCGCTGCAGCTCGAGCCCTTTAGCTGAGGGCTCCCCTTGCGGAGACGTGGGGGGTGTAAAGGGAGGCTCGGAACTCATGATGCGGGAAGAATCGGGAGCCCTCTCGGGGGCTCTCAAGAGACCCTCGGAAAGCGGTGCGCCAAGGGTCCTCAAGCTCGGAATGAAGGGGCCATTATCACCCCCCCAGGGCCGTTCTTCCACCCAACAGACCCATAATAATAGTGTCTTGCACCAACTACCCCTGCAAAGGGATCAGTGGGGGAGCTTCCAGGAGGGTGGTAATCGGGATTCCAAAATCAGTGCTTCCCGGCCCCCCGCCGCCCCCTCGTCGTGCAGTTCCAAGAGCCGTAGAAAGTCCGTGGCCGGGGCGTGTCCGCGGAGCGCCAAAAGGGCCGCCCAACCACCCGCGCGGGCCCAGTTTTTTCGCGCCAGATCCTCCGTGAGGGCCCGCTCAAGCTGCTCCTCACCCACCTCCCCCTGCTCCACCAAAGTAGCCACAAGTTCTGTCAGAGTCTCAAGTTCCGACGGCTGCCCATCCAGTTCTGCGGAGCGGGCAATCGCTGACGAATAGCGCCCCAACACCAGATCCGCTCTCGTGCGCTGCGGCCCATAAACCTCGCCCATTCGCCGCAATTCCAAGGTCCCGGTCACGGCAAGTAACCCCACACCTAGCCACGCCCTCAACCGCATCCGGCTCTTGAATCGGCGGCCCACCGCTGGATCTGCCGAGGCTCGGCTGAGGAACTCCATGCGCACTTTTGCGGAAAAGTGACGCCAACCCCCACGATCGCTCAACCGCTGGCCAACCCGCCCCAGGGCTGAGGCCAGGGCCTCCGGGTCCCCGAGCAGATCCATGCTGTACAGGTCGGCTTCAAGCTCAGATCGCCTGGATAACCAGCCGAAACCCACAATCCACATGCCCAGGGCACCCGCCAAGAAGACGCTCCCCCACAGCTCATCGGCCGGCGCCAGGAGGTCGGCTGCCAGAAAGAAGCCCAGGCTCCAAGCCAAGAAAACGCCCACGTGCCGACACTTGGCATGGCCTATCTCGTGGCCATAGACCGAGGCCAACTCGCGCGGGCCCAGGGCCTGTAGCAGGGCGTCCGAAAGCAACACAAGGCGTCGCCGCCCCATGCCCACGATTGCGGCATTTGCAATCAGGTTGCCGGTGTCCCACACGCGAACCGCGCGGCAGTTAAAACCCGCTCGCTCTGCTACCCGATTCAGAAGTTCTCTCGTGGGCCCCGGCTCCAGCGGGCTCGTGCGCCAGGCCTTGGCGATGAGGTGCGGCACGCCCAATCCCATACCCACCAGGATCGTGCCCAAGAAAAGTGCGTGGTAAAGGTCCACCTCCTGCACCAGAGCGCGGGCAAGGGGAATGGCACCCACCAATCCAAGTACGCCTAGGTAGACCGCAAGGGGCGTAGCCGTGCTCAGGAACATCCGCAGAGCAAGCCCACGGGCCGCGCTCCGCCCCGCGCCGGGCCCAGTGTTCAATCGAGTTTCGGCATCGATGCAAAGCACCTGCAGAATGACGAAGGGCGCGAAAGCCAGGATCAAGACGGGCTCTGGCCAGGACTCGGGATCCAGCGGCGACCCAGACCATCTACGGAGCAGGCTCAGCCAGTTTGTACCCAGCACCAGCACACCAAAGCCCGCCACGCTCCAAAGGCCAAGCAGACGCCCAAAGAGCGATGCTTGCCGGAAGCGACCCGCAAGTAAGGACCGGCGACTCAGACTTCCGAACAGGTAAGGCACGGGCAGCAGCAGCAAGCCCCAGAGGGCGGAAACATCGCCCAGGCCGAGGCCCAGCTGGGCCAAGGTCTGCAGGGCCACAGCAGTCAGAAGTTGGGGGAGAAAGCCCATGTGGTGCTCGACGAATTTTAGAGCGTGCCGTCATTCAAGACGCGCACACTCCCCTGCAGCCAGAGCCCGTCGTTTTCCTCACAGGGGCTTACGGTCAGGACCCCGCCGGGCAACGCAACGCGCACGGGCCAAGCCGCCAGCCCACGCTCCACGGCCACCCGCGCCACAGCGCAAGCACCGCTACCACAGGCCGCCGTCTCCCCAACGCCCCTCTCCCAGACCCGGACCGAAAGACTTCCCGCCCCCACCTGGACGAACTCCACGTTGATGCCGCTTGGAAAGCGTGGGTCCCCGCTAAGGCGCGGACCCCATTCCTCCACGGCCACGTCCCCTCCAAAGAGCACGAGGTGGGGGTTTCCACAGTCGACCCAGGTCGCCTCGTGAACGGGGCCTTCGAGAGCCACCTGTTCGATGATCCTGATGGGGCCCAGTGAAACCCGAACTTCCAGTGCACTCTCCGAAGTCCGCCATACCTGTGCCAAGGTGAGGCCCGCATCCGTGGACAACTCGAAGGTGCCGCACTCCTCGTAGCCCGCATCCACCGCGTGCCATGCCAGGCACCGCAGTCCGTTACCGCAGGTCTCGGGCCGCGAGCCATCGCGGTTGTAGAGCACCATCGCCAAGCGTCCCTCCTCATTCCGGTCCAGATGTAGGACTCCGTCGACCTCAAGCGTTCCATCCGCGCACACGCGGCGTGCGTGCTCAATGGGATCGCCCACCGAATCCCCTCCCAGGTGATCCACTAGGAGGAATCGGTTGCCGTCGCCTTCCAGGCGGCGCAAGGAGCAAGAGGTATCCGGCACGTGGCCCAGCCTAGCCCAGGCGCCGGGCTATCTTGCCCGTGTTCTTGAAGTGCACTTTGGCAACCCGAACGAGGGCGTCCATGCCATTGGCACGGGCGAAGCTCAGTCCGGCATCATCCGTGGGCTGACCGGCTCCCTTATGGAGGCCTAGCCCTTCCTGGGATTCCAGTGCCGCCAAGCCCAGGAGGAACTCGGCGCGAGCCAGGATGCTGGCTGCCGCTACGGTCACGTGCCGCTCCCCCCGATGCGCCTGAAACAGCCGCACGTCGCTGCCCTCGAGAGCCGCCTCCATGACTGAGGCCTTGGCGAACTGGTCCACAAGGACCGCGTCACCCGGTTGGGCCAGGGCTCGGATGGCCCTTGCATGCTGGGCGGCCAGAAGTGGGTTCAAGGTGCGCATGCGCGCGTACTCCACGTTGTATTCGGGTGGTTGGAGGCTCTCGATCGTGTACTCAACCTCGTCGCGCAGCAGCGCGGCCAGCTTCAGGGCGCGCTTATCCGTGAGCTTCTTACTGTCGGCCACACCCCACTCGATCAGCTTCTGGGCCTGATGCGACTCCATCCGCACCGCAGCCACAACCAAGGGTCCAAAGTAGTCCCCCTTGCCGGTCTCATCTGACCCCACGAAGGGCCCGGTAACGTGCGCAAAGGGGTCGTCCTCGGGGGCCACCTCCTCGGCTGGCCCACTCTGCTCCACGGCCCCCGCTGGCAGATCTAGGCCCGTGTGCTGCAACACGAAGGCCTCGGGGTTGGCTCCCTGCACCACCAATTTGCCGGACTTGTAGAGCGTCACGATCGCTCCCTCCCCCCGGGCGCTAAAGCTTGCATGGGGAACACTGCGCCACTCCAGATCGAGAGAATTGAGACGGGAGCGCAAGCGCTGCTGGTCCGCGGGAGGGACCTTGAGGACAATGGTTCGTTGGCTCACGGGAGAAGATGACCGGTGTGGTGTGGGTTGCCGGAGGGTGGGGCTGGTAGCCTACACCTAAGATGGACAACGACGCAGAGTTGCCGTTCGAGACCGGAGTTCGCCCCGAGGATTACCCGAAGAGCGAGCCCCGCCCTTTCCAGACGCCTTGGGGTGAGTATGCCCTTCACGCCCACGCTGGCCGGTTTGTTGCGGCCCCCGCCTGGTGCCCACACATGCACGGGCCCTTGTGGGAAGGCACACGACACGAGGACGAGCTGGTCTGCCCCTGGCATGGCTGGCGCTACTCCCTAGAGGGCGGCCATTGCACCTGGACACCCACCGGCGCAGAAAAGAGCTGCGAAGGTGGATCCTTAGCCTTGCTGCAAGTGGTCACGGGGCCCGAGGGAACCCTCCACATCCTCCCGCCGCCACAGGCCCCTGAGTCTCGGTAGACTGTCCCGCCGACGCTCCCCTTCTACGAATATCCCCATGCCTCCGATCCAAGACAGCATCCTCGCCTCCATCGGCAACACACCACTCGTTCGCCTCCAGCAGGTTGGCAACGAAACCGGCTGTGAGTTCCTCGTCAAGTGCGAGTTCATGAACGCTGGAGGTTCGGTGAAAGACCGCATCGGCTTGCGCATGGTTGAAGAAGCCGAACGCAGCGGTCGGATCAAACCCGGCGACACGCTGATCGAGCCGACCAGTGGCAACACGGGAATCGGCATGGCTCTCGCGGCAGCCATCAAGGGCTATCGCATGGTGATCACCATGCCCGAAAAGATGAGCCGTGAGAAACAGGTGGCCCTTGAAGCTTTGGGCGCCGAGATCATTCGGACGCCGACCGAAGCCGCCTGGGATGCCCCCGAGAGCCACATCGGAGTGGCGCAACAGCTGCAGAAGATCATTCCAGGGGCACACATTCTCGACCAGTACTCCAACGTGAACAATCCCGACGCCCACTATCACGGGACCGGGCGCGAGATCCTCGATGCCACAGGTGGTGAGTTTGATTACCTCGTGGCGGGAGCCGGGACAGGCGGCACGATCAGTGGCATTGCGCGACTTCTCAAGGAAGAGGCGCCGCACATCAAGATCATCGGCGCGGACCCCGTGGGTTCCATCCTCGCTGGTCCCGCAGACGTGGGTTCCTACAAGGTGGAGGGCATCGGCTACGACTTCATCCCAGACGTACTCGATCGCGATCTGATCGATGAATGGGTAAAGACCGAAGACCGTGAATCCTTCCTCATGGCCCGGCGTCTTATCCGGCGCGAGGGTTTGCTATGCGGCGGATCATCGGGCACCGCCATGTGGGCAGCCCTGGAAATTGCCAAACGGGAGGGGCCTGGTAAGAAGTTCGTGGTCGTCCTGCCCGACTCCGTGCGTAACTACATGACCAAGTTCATGGATGATCGCTGGATGAAGGAGAACGGCTTCACGGAGCCCAGTTGGGGCAGCCAGTCCGTAGACGAGATCCTGCGTCGCATGCCCCAGCGCCAGTTGCACACGGCCGACGGCAGCGAATCTGTTGCGGATGGCGTCATGCGCATGAAAGAACAAGGCATCAGCCAGCTGCCCATCTTGGATGGAGGCCGGTTGGTCGGGATCGTGACGGAGTCTGACCTGTTAGCCGGCTTGGTGGAGGGGCGCACAACCCTCGCCAGCAGTATCGCCGAGGTCATGTTCCGCAACGTGGAAACCGTCCATCTGAATGACGATGCCAGCGTGCTGCTCGATTGCTTTGCCCGCGGATACGTAGGGCTCGCCGTTGATGGCGACGGCCAATTAGTCGGCATCCTGACTAAAATGGACCTGGTCGAGCACCTAGCCGCGCCGATCCAGTAAGTGCGGGGCGCAAGCCCTAACTTGCCGTCGTCGCGCTTCCGCCAATCACACCCAGGGCCTGCAGGCCACCGATCACGGCGCACAAGCCGATGATGAGGCTCAGAGGGCCGCTGTTCACCAAGCCCAAAACGGACAAGACGACCAACGTCCAGGTCCATCCGCGCTCTCCGTTCCAGCTGCCCCAGCAGGCTGCCAGGCACAAAAGGTAGAACAGAAAGAAGGGCACAATGATGAGCATTCCCATGCCAGTGATGAAGCCGGCCATGGGAAGGCTGTGCAGAAAGCCGCTCAGCCCGGTAAATACTCCCGCGCCCAGAATAGCCGTGGTAGCAATGGACAGCCCAAGGAGGAAAAGCAACGCATGCAGCGCGTTACAGATGATGCCGATACTGAGCAGGATGGGTCGTTTCATGGGGCGCCGAGCTTGGATGCGAGGGGCAGGGTCTAGGTTCCTACGTATTGGCTTTCCAATCATTCACTTTTCATGGTGCCAACGCCAAATTGACGCCTTCTGAATATCCCTAATCCCCGATTAGGGCCCATTTGCGGGCCACAACCAGCTTCACCACCTCCCCTGCCACGATCCGATACCCCTCCCGATTGGGGTGATAGCGGTCACCCTTCAAAAATAGCTCGTGCACCGGGTCCGACTGGCGTGCGCGACGCCGGAATTCCTCGGCCAGATCCACAAAGGGCAACCCGAGGTCCTTGCAGGTTTCGCGCAGGCGGTCGATGGGCGCCGTGTCGAAGGAGCCGAGATAGACCTGGCTCTCGTAGGGGAAGAGGAAGACAGCGGTCTCGGCACCAATGGCTGATGCCTGGTCGCGGATGCTCTCCAGGTAGCTCACCTGCTCGCTCCAAGCATCGTCGTTTAGACTCGAAGCCTTAGTCCCGCGCGCGAAGGCCTCTGCTTGCTCCCAATCATTCTCCCGCTGCGAGTGGTAGTAGGCCTGCCGCAACCAACGGTAGATTGCCGTGCGGCCAAGCGCGTCACGCAGGTCCTGGGATATCACGCGCCGTGCCTTGCGATCGCCGAAGACGTACTCATCTACAGCCCTTATCGCGTTAGGGAAGTCGTTCAGGTTGTAGCCCACCACAACCAGGTCTGGCTCAAGCCCCAGGCCTACCTCTCTGAAAATTCGTTCGTAGGTAGCTCCCGAGTAGCCGTTGACTCCCATGTTCGCCACAACCACGGGCCCGCTCGCAGGCAAGGCTTCTCCCAACAGTCGCTCCAGTTGGCGCGGCCAGGTGTCTGACTCGGCTACGCCCTTGCCAAAAGTACAGGAGTCACCCAAGGCCACAATGCGATACCCGTCTCCTGAGGCACCCGCGCCGACCGGAGGACCACGCAGCCCCAGTTGATTGATCTGATACCAGGTCCCATCCCAACGCCCCTCAAACCCGGGCTGATGCCGCACGATCCGGGGGTCATCCGGGTGAGCGACGTAGGGGTTGCGATCGAGAAAAGAGAACGGCCCCGGCTCCAGGCTGCGGGTAAGGGCCTCCGCAATCAAGAAAGCCCCCGCAAGCGCGGCCAGCGAAATCGAGGCCTTGCGGAGAAATGTGCGGACGGGAGGCATGGAGGCCCAATCCTAGCAGCCCATCCCTCCGTACAGAGGAATGGACACCGTTGTCTCAGACCCCAAAGAAGGCGATGATGGCGGCGGCCCTCTGGCTCCCTCAATCGTGCACACCTCCCAAGAAAACTCTCCTCTCGCAGCCGAGGACGATTCCCCCGGTCCCCTCGCGATCGGATTGACGGTGGCGCTGGCGCTCTTCGTGGTGTGGTCCTTCCTCCGTTGGCAGAAGCGGCCCCTGCCCCTTGAGCGACTCCCAGAGGTTGCTCGTCGCCAGCGCATGAAAGGCCTCTAGCCCGAATCCGGCCCGTAGCCACCGATCTTCGCTCCTTCCGGTGACGGGCGACGACAGGGGGCCCATACTCGGCGCTGTGCGCACCACCCTCTTGCTCCTAGCCGTGACGGTCTTCGCCGCCTGCGCAGACCCCGCTTGCAACTCCAGCGAAACGGCCCAAGGCCCAACGCCCGAGGAACTCAGGGACTTTCTTGAACTCCCGTTCACAGATCAAGAGGGCCGACCCATGCGCCTCTGCGACCTGGCTGGACAGGCCGTTTTGCTGTCATACGTCTACACGAGCTGCCCCATCCAAACGATGTGCCCGCTGACGACCAAGAAGATGGCACAGATACAGGCCGCGCTCCCCGAGGAACTCGAGGGGCAGGTCGCCCTTGTGAGTATCACCCTTGACCCCGAACGCGATCCCCCTGAAGCGCTCAAGGGCTACGGTGAGTTCTACGGCGCCGATTTCGCGTCCTGGTCATTCCTCACCGCAGGCGAGGACGCCATTCGCGCTTCCGCCAGCTGCTGCAACGTGACCTACTCTTTCGAAGACAACGGCATGATCGGTCACAACATGAACCTGGTCATTCTCGCTCCAGATGGCCAAATCGCCCACGAATACCCTGGTATCGACTGGAAGGTACCCTCCGTCATCGCCACCCTGCGCAAGCTGCTTGCCGCAAGCCCCCGCCAATCCTGACCCATGCGTCTCTCCAAGCTCCACGTAGTCACCCTCCGGGAAGATCCCGCCGACGCCGAACTCCCCTCCCACCGCCTGCTCGCCCGCGGCGGCTACATCGTGAAGGCCGCGTCGGGGCTCTACACGTATGGCCCACTGATGTGGCGCACGATGAAGAAGATCACCGCCATCGTGAACGAGGAGATCACCGCCGAAGGCGGCATCGAAGTGATGATGCCGATCATGCACCCCAGAGAGCTGTGGGAGAGCTCCGGCCGTTGGGATCGTTACGTTGCGGACGGAATCCTGTTCACCTTGAAAGACAGCAAGGGCGCCGACTTTTGCCTCGGCCCCACCCACGAGGAAGTGATCACGTCCTACGCGGACCAGACGATCACCAGCTACAAGCAACTGCCCGTCAACCTCTACCAGATCCAGGACAAGTTCCGCGATGAGATCCGGCCCCGGTATGGGCTCATGCGAGGGCGTGAGTTCATCATGATGGACGCCTACTCGTTTGACGCAGACCAGGCAGGGCTCGACGCGTCTTACGCAGCCATGGATCGCGCCTATAGGCGTATCTTCAACCGTTGTGGTGTCAGCTTTCGCTCCGTGCAAGCCGACGCGGGAGCCATCGGCGGAAGTGGTAGCGAGGAGTTCATGGTCATCGCCGAAGCCGGCGAGGACGCGATCCTCTACTGCGATGAATCCGGCTATGCGGCCAACGTGGAGAAGGCCGAATCCGTGCCAGCCGAAGCCCCGCCCTGTGGCGACGCCGGCGAGATGGAGAAGACGGCCACGCCCGACGTGCGCACCGTTGAACAACTCGAGGCCTTCTTCGATCTGCCAGCGGCGGCCATGGCCAAGACAGTCCTGTACAAGGCCACCTGGGCTGAAGAGGAGGCCCTAGTCGCGGTGATGATGCGTGGCGACCTGAGCATCAACGAGGTCAAGCTGACCAACGCACTCGATTGCCTCACCCTGGAATTGGCGGAAGACCACGCGATCGTGAAGCTCACGGGTGCAGAGGTCGGTTTTGCCGGCCCCGTAGGTCTCAACGAGAAGATCCGTCTCCTGGCGGACAAGACTCTCGAGGGTCGCACCAACCTGCTGACCGGCTGCAATGAGACCGGCTTCCACTGCCAGAACGTCAATGCCGGGCGCGACTTCCCCGAGCCGGCCTATCACGACCTGCGCGAGGCAAAAGCCGGCGAATTGTCACCCGATGGAAAGGGCCCGTTGCTGGAAGCTCGCGGCATTGAGGTGGGGCATATATTCAAGCTCGGCGACAAATACTCCACCGCCATGAAGGCCAGCTTCATCGGTGAGAATGGCAAGCCCGCACCCTTCGTCATGGGCTGCTATGGCATCGGGGTGTCGCGCACCGCGCAATCCGCCGTAGAGCAACGCCATGATGACAAGGGCATTATCTGGCCAGCGGCCATCGCTCCCTTTGAGGTTGCCGTCGCCATCGTAGACGTGCGCAAGGAGGACCAGGTCGCGATGGGCGAACGCCTCTATGCTGAACTTCAGGCCGAGGGAATCGATGTTTGCCTCGACGACCGCAAGGTGCGGGCGGGTGCCAAGTTCAAGGACCTTGAGTTGCTCGGGTTCCCCGTGCAGGTCACCGCAGGACGCGGAGTCGGCGAAGGCAAAGTCGAGGTCACCCTGCGCGCCAGCGGTGAGCGCGTCGAGGTCATGGCTGAGGAAGCCTGCGCCCACGTGCAGGCCTTCTTGGAGAAGGCCTAGTCCCGCTGGGAGAGATGCCGCGAAAGATGGGCGAGGCTCACCTCAAAGGCTGCCTCGAGGTCTTTGCTGCAACCCTCGAAAGGATGCTTGGTCCCGAAGGTGTGGCCCGCTTCAGGCAAGACGCATAACTCCCCGCTACCCAAAGGCAGCGCCGCATGGAGACTCTCGGCGTCCTTCAAAGGGACCGCTTCGTCAGCACTGCCGTGGACGATAAGGGTCGGGGTAAGCGTGCGTGACGCAGCGGAAAGGATGTCCAACTGCGCGGCGTTCTGCTCGATGTCATCGAGAAGGTCCAAGCCGATGCGATGCACCTGCCCCGTACGTCCGTTGGGGATCCGTACCTCGCCCTCCTCGCGCCAACGGAGACGAGTCTGCTCATCAAAGATCCTCACCCGATTGATCGGGCCCCAAAGGACGCTCGCCTTGTAATCGCCGCAGCGTTCAGCATGCAACAGGGCCATCCCTCCCCCTCGGCTGTGGCCCCAGATTGCGAGACGCTCCATGTCCACGCATGATCCGTTCTCCAAGAGGTGCTGGCGCACCAGGTCGAGATCTTCCAAGTCGTGACTGAACGTGCACTGAAAGAAGGCGCCTTCTTCGCTGAGGGTCTCGAAATCGTCGCCCACACCGCTGCCCGAAGTGTTCAGACTCACGGCGACCATTCCCCTTTGCGCGATGCGTCGGGAAAGCTCAGGGAAAAAGCCCCAGTGCATGAAGCCCTTGAATCCGTGCAAGACCAAGACGTGGGGCAAGGCCTCTCCTGCCCCTTCGTATCCCTGTGGCCCCTCAATCCGGACTTGGACCTTGCGCTCGGGCGCCCTTGAATGGTGCAGGACAAAGTGGGCTTGTTGCGTGGCGGTCATGGGCAGAAGGATACCTCCACCCGAGTTGCCCACCCCGTGGGTTCGGTCGAGGGCAGGGGCGTTACGGAAGGGGAACCCCGCGCCCCCTGAGGGATCCTGACACTTCTCAGCCAAGACCCTGATTTATCCCTTTTTAGACCCTCCAGGGTGGTTTGAGCACGGAATAAGGGCATAGCCCCCGAGGTTCTCAGCCCCACCGCGCCACGCTCGGCACGAGCATTGCACAATGACTACGGACGCGCCGGACCCTCACGACTCATGCTGTTATCCCCTCCTATCCCTCTATGCCCCCTGGGACGCTTCGCCATCGGCAGTGTCCTGATCGCCCTTGGCCTCGGGTCCTGCGCCGGCAATCCGGACCAAGCTTCCCTGCCGACGACCGCGGGACCCCTTACGGATATTCGCGATGCCTTTGAGTCGGCCAGCGAAGTGCAGTTGCCCGCCCAAGAACCAATCAACGAGTTCGGTCTGCGCAACGCATTTCGGCTCAGCGAGAACATTTACTCCGGTGCGGAACCCGATTCCGCAGAGGCCTTCGCACGCCTGAAACAGTGGGGAGTGAAGACGGTGATTTCGGTAGACGGGAAGGCGCCGGAGGTTGAAGCGGCTGCCCTCCATGGTCTGCGCTACATCCACCTACCTCTGCACTACAAGGGCATCGAGGCCGAGACCCTTGCCCGTCTGGTCAAGACCTTCCGGGAGATGCCGCGGCCCTTCTACGTGCACTGTTTCCACGGTCGCCACCGGGGTCCTGCCGCCGCCGTCGTCGGCCGGTTGGTTCTGGATGGAGCTTCGCGCGAGACCGCCCTAGCTGAAATGCGGCAGTGGTGTGGCACCTCCAGCGCCTACCCGGGTCTCTACGGTTCAATCGCCAGGGCCGAACTCCCCTCGGTGGAACAAAGTGCCAAGCTCGATTGGGATTTCCCCAGCCGCCATCACGTGCGCGCCTTCCGTGCCTCTATGGCAGACTTGGCGCGTTGCCTTGACCAGTTGGTCCTCTGCAGGAAGCAGCACTGGGTAGCCACCCCGGCCCACCCTGATCTGGAACCCGCCCGGGAGGCGGAGCGCATGGTCGAACTCTTGCGGGGAATCTCGCTGCTGGAAGAGATCCGCAACTCGGACGCCGACCAGCGCAAATGGATCGCCAACAGTCTGGCCGCCGCCCGGGATTTGGCCCAGGCCGTTTCAGACGTGACGGACCCGTCCGGGGCAAGACCCCTCGTCAGTTCCACCGCGGTCAGCTATTTCTACCTGGGGAGTGAACCTGACGGCCGCGCCCAGGATGCCCTAGAACGCCTTTCCAGCAACTGCACGGCCTGCCACAGGGCAAACCGCAACCGCTAGGCCGGATTCCTGCCCGAAGCCGGGCCATAGAGGTCCCGCTGCCCCACCACGTGGGTGATGTCTGCCAGATGCGGGAAGGCGCGTACGAGTTCGGCAGGTGCCAGCACCGATTCGCGGCCCCCCATGAGCCAGCGCAGTTCGAGAGCGTTGGCCAGCGCTTGGCCTTCAAAGTGGTTGTTCGTCGCCACCAGGGTCTCGTCGCTCGCCTGGGCCACCGCATCGATTCGGTGAGCGATCTCCCCCAGTTCGGGCGGACCGTAGAGGTAGTTGTAGCGGTCGTTTCGGCCCGCTCCCGAACGGAACCACTGCTCGCTGTTACGGCCATGCAAGCGCACATAGCCCACGGGCCCGACCGCTGCGTGTGAGTTCGGAGGATGGTTCCAGGAAGGCGGGAGATCGATGTGGGCCAGGGAATATCCCAGGCCTCCGATAGCTGCAAGAGAGGGCGGCTCGAACCATTCGCGGTGACGCACCTCAAGCACCAGCGGCAGGCCGCTAAACATCCGCGCGATATGTCCCAGGCGAGCGATACTGTCGTCGGCTGGTTGGAAGGTGACGGGAAACTGCACCAGCACGGCACTTAGTAGACCGCTCTCCTCTAGAGGGGCGATACCGCGGCGCCACTCCACCGCCAATTGCTCCCACCGCAAGAGATCCTCGGGTATCGGCTTGTGAGTGAAGTCTTGCAGCAACTTGGCGCCGAAGCGGAAAGACTTCTGATGTGCCACCCTATCGATCCAGTTGGAACAGTTCCGCGCGCGGGGTACTGCATAGAAGGAGCTGTTGACCTCCACGTAGTCGACAAGGGTCGCAAGCAGATCGAGGGGGTGAAACCCCCGTGGTTTCGATCGCGGGTAGACCGGGCCCTCCCAATCGGGATAGCTCCAGCCCGAGGGCCCCACCCGGATCATCCCCCAAGCTCCGCAGCGTGCTCTTCTTCTTGTTCGGGAACCCAGTCCGCCCAATCCGGCTCGAGATCCAGGTGCGCAAAGGCCTCGCGCTCGGCCTTGCGAATCGCGGCTCGAATGCGGGTGGAGTACTCGGCAAGCGCATCTCCGCTGGCCTCACGCGGAACCTGGATGGGCTCCTCGCAGGAGGTCACGAGCCGGGATCCCAGACGGGGCAGAGTGTATTGATCCCAAGTATCCAGGCGCCGGGCACGGGTAATGCCGAAGCCAATAGGCAGAACCGGTACGCCGGTGGCGCGGGACATAAAGGCTGCCCCAGGAGACATGGAATGCATGGGCCCCCGGGGACCGTCCGGGGTCAAGGCCACGTGTTTGCCACGTTCCAAGCAAGCCAGCATTTCACGCAGGGCGCGAACCCCCCCGCGGCTCGACGAGCCCCGAATGATCTCATATCCGAGCCGCTTGAGAATGGTGGTCGCCATGGATCCATCCTCGCTGGCCGATACCAGCACGGCCGTATTTCCAGGCCGATAGAAGGGCGAGGCCAAGACCCCGCGCCCATGCCAGAAGGCCAAGATCAGGCCCTTGTGCTCGGACTCGGCTCGCTCGCGAATACTCCCATTGAGCTCGCTCTTTCGGCAGAAGCGGGCCATTTGGACGATGGCCGCCGCCCCAAACTGCCGTCCTAGCCAGCGCCCACTGGTGTTACGCAGCTTGCGCAGTCGCCTCTTACGGGGCCTGGAAGTCTCCTCACGCTGGTTGGAGTGCTGGCTCACCGTTGCTGGGGATCGCCATCGTCCTCGATGACACCGGTCGGCGCAGCGGGCACGGACATGGGGATTTCAACCGTCACCTCCTCGCTCGCGGGCAAAATCCAGATCAGCGCGGAACCCATCGCGAGCATGAACTCGGGCCCGAAAGAGGAGCGCTGGTAAGCGTAGCCGCGGCCCTCATTCACTTGCATCCAACTCAAGGAGGGTTCAAAGAAGCTCACAACGTCGTCCGATTCCGGAAGTGCGTCAACGTCGACGGGCAGGGCGCCCGCGCCCATGGAGGCCAGCGCCTTCAAACCCCCGTAGACCGACCCCAAAAAGCTCGCCCAGTCCGCCACGGCTGCCCCGCTCACGCCTGAGGGAACGCCCTCCAAATCGAACGCCTCCGAGCCTGCATCCTCGTCCTTCAGGGCGCGCCGCAGCTCGCGCTTGGTGTGATTGGGCAAGGGAGTGAGAATCACCCGGTCATCGAGAATGGCCAGGCACGGGCGCATGAAGCCCTCCATCCCGATCACAATATCGGGCAGCTGCAGTGATTGGGAATCGGCTGCGAACTCCTTGAATTGAAGGGTGTAGAGGGGTCTGCCGCGATACTCATCGACTTCTACGGTCAGCACTGCAGCTCCCGCCGCGGCCCCCCAGGCAGCCAAACCGTCCATCCCGCGCTTGAACGCCTCGGCGTCCTCCAGGGCAATCACACCGATGATGGGCGGAGCTGCCAAGAGGGACTTGGGCTTGGGCAAACCTACGGCGATGGAATTGCCGAGGGGTCCCACTAGGTCCGAGCGATAATCGAATCCCAGACCGGCTTCTTCCGGGCCCAGCAGTCCGCCGATCAGCTCCTCCATAGCCGACTTGTCGAGAGAGGCACACCACTGGACCATGGCGTCCGGGGGAAGCAGTCCCAGGGCATTGCTCGTCATGGGCTCGCTGGACAGGAGCCGACTCGACGGACGGGCGGGCACTTCAAAAGCGCCTTCCGTTACGAAATGCCCCTCGGCGTCGACCACCGTCCTCCAATGGCCGCCGCGAAGGACCATGGAGAGGTTGGCTCCGAAGAGGGCCTCGCCCATGCTCGACGCCAGTTCAGCCCAGGAGAACGCGGGTGCGGAAGCGAACGAGTCCCCGGCCGGGAAACCCGTACGGCTGAGCCAATCAAGGACAACCGTCCCCTCGGCGAGCAGATCACGACTCCCGGCCCCCAGGCTCTTGGGATCAAGGCCCGGGGCCGTCCCCTGAAGCCTCTGGACAAGGCTCTCGGGGTCGGGGCGGCCGAGGAGAATGGCCAGGTGCGCTCCGTGCTGTACGAGGCTTGCCTGGGGTTCGGAGCCAATGGACACCTCGGCAATCCGGGTCTGGCCGCTCTCCTTGCGGACGAGCTTCGCCCCGACGGCCGAGACAACTCCAACGCCCAAGTCGAAAGCCTGCGCGGCGACCGCAGCATCTTGGAACTCGATCTGGAGTTGAAAAAGGGGCAAGGGGGAGCCCTCACCGAATTCAAGCGCGCCCTCAACCACAGACTGGAGCAGTCCGGCTCCATTGAAGACGATGGAGACGGAAGCCGCCTCGGCCTTATCGAGCAGGGGCAGGAAGGGCGGCAATTCCCCCGCCAACACGGCCTTCTCGTAGAGGGTCAGGCCCAGGTCCAAGGGACTACTGGCCTCCTCTCCTGCGAGCCCACCAACGAGCTCGCCAAGGGCCTCATCCTGGAAGAGGCGCCCCAGAGATGTGCGCGGGTAGGCCTCCCTCAGGCCGGGCAGATCCGGAACCGAAACAAACCAGACGGCATCCGGCGAGTGATGTTCGACGTGGCGCTGCGGGGCTGCCCCGGCTTGGGAGCCCACGAGAATCAGCGTAATGAAGAGGCTCGCGCCCCGTGAATAGTCTCGGATCATGTTTAGTTGTTAGGGGCTATAGGCCTGCAAACGTCCGCAGGTCGGTTTCGTGTTCCTCAACAGCCTTACGCAGGGAATCGAAAAGCTTCTTCGGCGCCTTGCCTGCTCGTAGAGATTGTTTGAGTTCGGCGTGGGCCACAATGACCTCTTGGCAGCCCCCGTCGATGATGAAGGACATGACCAAGCCTGCTCCGTTGATCAGAGTGCCCGTCTTACGGTTCTGTGGGTCTAGCTCGATATCGAAGACGGGTCGTAAGAAATTCAAGCCTCCCTGCCGCTTCAGATTGTCAATCGACCACTCCCGCACCCACCACGGGTTTCCGCCACGAGCCACGGAACTATCCTCGTAGTACCGTGCGCCGTAGCAGGCAGCGCCCCAGGAAAACCATGCGGGTATGTCCTTTTCTGCGTAGAACGACTCCACGAAGTCCGCGCGGTAGCCCTTCTTCTGGAGCTTCTCAATGGCCTCCGTGCTGGGGTCCATGACGTCCGCAAAAGACAGGCCAAAGGCCATACGGGCGTCGTGAACTCCAAAGCTGTCTCCGTTCTCGCGAGTGGGGTTCCAGAAAGAGGCTCCCGCCCCCAGCCAACCCTTCCCCTTGTCGGTCAACCAGCTCTCCATGAAGGTCGCGCTCAGCGCCTCCACCAACCGCCGACCGTCGGCCGCCGGGCGCCCGGCAGCCGATTCCGCCGCAAAAAAGCCCATCTGATCTGAAGACCGGAAGAGGGCTACACGGATGCGGCCGCTCGGGGCAGACCCGTAAGCCTTAACCATGTCCCTGTAGCAACCCTCCATCTGGGCGACCGCGGAGAGAGCCGTAGCGCGGGGGCAAGAAGTCCACAATTCAAGGTGGTCGCTGGGGATGACCCAGCAGCGCTCGAAGCGATTGTGATGCCGGTCGGCCTCCTCAACAGTCAGCCACTCTTCTTCACACTTCCAAAGTCCCTCTTCCATTTTCGGAAGCTCTTCAGGGGAGACCCAGACGAGATCCTGCCGAACCCATCCACCTTCTAGGTGCTCGAGATCCTCGGAGGTCATCCATTCGCCGTCAGGCCCACGAACTAGGCCCTTTTCGAGGAAGGCTAAATCGGCTGGCTCGACCCACTCCCCATCGTGCTTGACCATGCCCGCAGCCTTAGCCTCCTTGTCGCGCTCTTTGGCAATTGCCTGGTCCACCTTCTTCTGACTCGTGAACCAGCGTCCCTCGTGCCGCACGTGCCCCGACGCCTTACGGGCCTCAAGGTGGTCCGTATCGGCCTTGATGACGGCCCTCAGGGTCTCCCTGCCTGCCGTGTCCCGGCTTGTGTCTACGCACCAGCCATAAAGCTTCCACAGCTCTTCGACGTCACCCTTGGCCTCGGCCAAACGCTTGTCGAATTCCGCATCCATTGCGGATGACTCTGCGCACGGCTCGAAGACCGGGGGCCAGGAAGGAGCAGCGGGCAAAACGAGTGTCAACAGAATCGAAAGCATGAGGCCTCCTCGGGCAGGGGTAGCGGAGCGCAGCGGGCAGAATAACGCGAGGGTCGCATCCCGCGCCCGAAAAGGGCCGAATCCAGGAGGCTAGCCCCCAATCGCTCCCTATCGTGGCCCTTGTGGCACGACCCGGACTGCACATAGAATGCCGCGCCCTAGGGTCTACTACTCAAACCCTCCCACCCAGCTCGTCTTCAACACGCCATGGCACAATCCAAGTCCCGACCCAAGCACAAGGCCGCCACCGAGGTCACCATCGTCACCGATGAGAAGTCCTCCTTCGCTTCACTTGTAGGCAAGTACTGGGTTCACGCAGCCATTGCAGCAACCCTTGTCGGCGGCCTGGTCTTGTTCAATGACTACAAGACCGAGCAGGTTGTTAAAGACCAGCAGGCGAAATGGGACATCCTAGTAAACGCTGTGGGCAGTGGCGATCCACAATCAGTATTGGACGTCGCGCGCACGGAATTGAGTGGAACCGGGATCGAAGGCTGGGCCGCACTCGCAGCTATCTCGCCCTTCTTGGCGGAGCGGGACTACTCCGGAGCCACGCAGGCCATTGAAGCGATCGAGGCCACAAACACACCCCTGCTCACAAGCCTGAGCCTGCCAATCGGAAAGGGGGGCGCGGAGACCACCATCGCTGGCAACCTCAAGGCAACCCTCGGCAGCCAACAGACCCAGGACCAGGCGCTCGCCTCTATCTTCGAGAACGCGCTACCTCCAGACGGCTCGCCCGTGGTGGAGATGGACGTGGACCTTGGGGGGCGGAATCTTTCCATCGCCCTGGCCCTCTACGCGGAGGAGGCACCTAAGCACGTCGAGAACTTCCTGAAGCTGGTGGGCGAGGGCTACTACGACGGCACGAAATTTCACCGCATAATGGCGGGGTTCATGATCCAGGGCGGAGACCCGAACACCAAAGATCCGGCGAAAGGCATCGAGACCTGGGGACAGGGCGGTCCGGAATACAAGATCGAGCCGGAGCTTGGCGATCTGGTCCACGCTCGATACGTGCTCTCCGCTGCGAAAGGCAATGAACCCCAAAGTTCGGGGTCACAGTTCTTCATCACCACGGGCGCCCCTCACCACCTCGATGGCATCCACACCGTCTTTGGTGCCGTAATCGAGGGTCACGCTGCAGTCGACGAGCTTAGCGGCGTCTCCATCCGACCCGGCCAGGGCCAACAGCAGAGCGTCCCAGAAGCTCCCGTCCCCACGATCACGGCCGCACGCGTCAGACAGTAAGGACGCGCACTCCGCCACCAAGGTGGCGAGCAATAGGAATACCCAATAGTGGGTGACCGCTTCGATCGCGAGATGTTCCACGTGGAACACTTACGCTTGGGTCTATGACTGGTGTGAGAATTGCCCCCTCACCGGGAGCCGTTTTCCACGGTCCCTCCACGGAGCCTCCGTCCTAGAAACAGCTGGCTCTCGACCCAGGATCACGCGCTCACCACTCAGGAATGCGCTTTCACGCTGGCAGCGCCAGGTAGCTCCAAAGTACTCCACAATCCGTAGGGTGCTCCCGCCCGCGTTGATGAACGGTTATAGCCCCCCCCTTGGAGGCCTGCTGGTGGCTGCGACTCAGATCTGAAAGTGTTCCACGTGGAACACTCTAGCCCTCAGATTTCGTCTCGGGGTGCCAAGGAGTCCATGAGACGCTCTAGCTCGTCCCGGTCGTGGTAGTGGACCACGATTTGACCCTTGTAGCCTTCACGGTTGGTGAGGGACACCCGGGTTCCCAATGAGGAGCGTAGACGCCCTTCGAACTCGCGCGCCCAGGGCTCCTGCTTCGCCACCGGCCGCGAGCTGACCTTGCTGCCGCCAGCTACCACCGCATCCGGAGACCCGTTTTTGACCAAGGCTTCCGTCTGACGGACAGTGAGATCGCCCCTGACGACCTTCCCGAGAAGTATCGGAATGGCTTTGGGGTCCGAACTGCCAAGCAGCGCTCGCGCATGGCCCATGGTCACCAAACCGGCAACCAATGCATCCTGAGCCTCCTTGGGTAGGTCGAGAAGCCTGAGGTGGTTGGCGACGGTGGATCGATTCAGGCCAACTTTGGCCCCAACCTGATCCTGGGTCATACCCGCCCGATCGATCAGATCCCGATAGCCCTTAGCCTTCTCCATGGGGTCCAGGTCCTCTCTTTGGAGGTTCTCCACCAACGCCAACTCGAGGGCCCGGACTTCATCAACACCCTCTACCATCCGCACCGGTATCTCAGCCAGGCCCGCCAATCGGGCCGCACGCCACCTGCGCTCGCCAGCGATGATCCTAAAGCGATCGCCCTGAGCACGAACGCAAACTGGCTGAAGGAGGCCGTGCTGCGCAATACTCTTGCGGAGGGACTCCATGGCCTCACTGGCAAAGATCTTCCGGGGTTGGTCCGGGTTCGGATCAATTCGCTCGATCGCCACAATTCGCAGCTCTCGGGATTCTGAGCCCAGATCAATCCCTGTAGGGCTTCCGCCCTCGCCACCAAGTAAAGCTCCCAGTCCACGGCCAAGTCTGCGTTCCATGATTGTCTAACTCCCTACGAGGATTTACGGTGGCGTCTCTAAAAGTGTTCCACGTGGAACACTTCCCTACCATGCCCCGAACAGCCCAGAGACTCAACCCTTCGCGGACACGGTGCCGCCCTACTCCCGCCCCAGGAATCCTGGCGTGATCGGCTGGGCCACATCCCGCTGGGTCGCGACCCGCCTCCTGCGACAACCCGCCTTTTGGGCGCTAGCTGTAGTGATCGGAGCCCTATGGCCCACCGTGGCATCCCTAAGCCCCATGGGACTTACGACGTCATCCGGTACGCCTCCTGCCGTTTTATACGAAGTTGCATTTCTATCTATGCTCGCGGGGCACGGTCTCGCCATGTCCATGGCGGCGAAGCTGGAGTGGTTCGTCAAGCCCCTCCCCTTAGTCCGACGGGCAGTCTTTTGCCTCGCTGCGAGCACAGCCGCAACGGCCCTCCTGTTGGCCGCAGCCCTCTGCCTGCCGGCCCTACTGTCGACCCCCAGCCCACCCTTGTGGGCCTTGGCCCTGACCCACCTGCACCTGGCAGCTCTCAGCCTCGTCCTCATCCAACTCCCCATTCCCCCGGGCCTACGCGCCTTCGCGCTCATCTTCGGCGCCTGGATCCTGCCGGCCATCGGCACCGCCGTGCCCAACCTCGGCCCCGTGATTTCCAGCATCTTCGACGCCGGCAGCTACCTGGGTCTTGGCCGCATCTCCAGCGGGATATCCCCGGCCGTACTCCTACCCATCATCGGCCTCGGATTGGCGGCTTGGTTACTCGAGCCGCCGACAGCTCCGGCGAAGTCCGGCCCCGTTCAGGCGCGGGCCAAATAGCCCAGTTCCGGCGGCAACGTATCCACTCCGCCTTCCCCCAGGCCGTGGTTAAACAGCAGGGCGATGTCCTGCAGAGGCCGCTCGTCCCCACGGAAACGAAACTGCCTCACCTCTGCTTTAGACCCCGCTGTAATCATCATTTCAAGGATGGACCCGGCGTTGCAGGTCTCCCCGGCCACTTCGAACTCCACCGGTGTTGCGTAGTGGTTGATGATGGAAACCAAGAGGGATATAGGCCGTGCGTGCAGCACCAAGCCCTCCTCAAGCTCCACATCGAGCACCTGCAGGTTGGTGTAGGCAGGTAGGAGCGCCTCGGCCAGAACGCGGCCCTCCGCCATGAACCTGCCGCTCCAGCGCAAGAGCACGTTCACGATCAAGTTGGAAACCTGCGCTCGCGGAGCCAGCCGGGCTAGCTGGCCGCGGGCTCCATCGTCGCGCACCTCACTCTCGTGCCGCTCGAGAAAGTGAGCCAACTGTGTGGCAGCCTGAAGCAGGTGCAGGGTGCCAGATACGTGCCCGCGAAGCCTCGGAAGCCGCCCATCGGCACTCTCAAGGCGTGTGTTGCAGATGTAGGTGTCGTAGGTGGATTGGAGGTTGTGAACCGTCGCCTCGTAGACCCGGGCCATCTCTTCAGTGAATAGCTCACGCAGGAACGAATCCCGTTCTCCAGGCTCCTCCATAACGCCGCCCGCCCCCTCCTCCAGCATTGTGCAAGCCTGCAGGTACTTGGAGGCCACTTCAGCAATGCGCTGCTCTTCTTCGTCGATGTCTTCCAGCCCCACATCCATGGGCAGGCGGAAGCGCACCAGGGGGAAACCCGACTCGCCCTCGGCATGACCCTCCTTGGGGTGGTGAACACCGTGCCGCTCCGCTTCCAAACGAATCTCTCCCAAGAGGGCCAGCAGTACCTCCTGGACCCAGTCACGTGCGGCGCTCAGGTCTCCCCGGGCCATATCGGCCTCCACCTCAGAGAGAGATTCCAGCACCTGATAGTTATCGAGCCTCCTAGTGAGATGCTCAAGGGACAGGCCCGCCATGGAGAAGCCCCGAACGGAGGCCACCAACTCCGTGACCGCCGCATAGCTCTGGTTGGAACGCGCGCCGTAGTCATCGAGGAAAGACTCAAGCTCGTCGGCCTCGGAATACAGCAAGAAGAACAGGCGCTTCGTCCAGCCCCCGATCTGAAGCGACGAGAGGGTGTTGGTCAGGCGCAGAAGGTCCTGGGCTCGACTGCCAAGCAGGTTGGCGAAATCCCGCTCTGGGACAAGTTGTTCGAGTGAGCCTTCGGGGGTCTGACCAAGCATGGTGGGACGGGAGCCGCCTCCCTTCGAGACAGTCTACCAGAGCGTGGCCCCAGCCCTTGCCCTCCGCTAGTTATTACTCAAGTGCAGCCACGCCTGCTGACGATCATAGGAATTCGCAAGTCTACCTTGGGGGGCATTGCCCCTCTTCCCGCCGCAGCCCCCACTCCCCTCCAGGGCCAGGAGCAGTCCCATTTCTGCCGAACGCTGTCTCGAAACCTATCTGCAGGAGATCAACGAGGTCTCCCTCCTTACCGCCGACGAAGAGAAAGCTCTTGGGTCCCGCATTCAAGGTGGCGACCTCGCTGCCCGCGAGCACCTGATCAGGGCCAACCTGCGTCTTGTGGTTTCCATTGCCAAGATCTACTCCAACCGCGGCTTGACCCTTCAAGATCTGATCGCCGAGGGCAACTTCGGCCTGATGAAGGCCGCTGAGAAGTTTGACCCCGCAGCGGGTTGCCGCTTCTCCACCTATGGCACCTGGTGGATCAAGCAATCCATCCGGCGCGCTCTAACGAACACGGTCAAGGCCGTGCGTGTGCCCGGATACATGTCCGAGATGATCGCCAAGTGGCGCAGGGTGTCGGCGGAACTGGGCTATCTCCTCGGCCGCACTCCCACCGTGGAAGAGGTTGCCCAAGAGCTCGGCGTCGCCCGTGAATCCTGGCCACTCCTCAAGCGCACAATCGAGAGCAACGGATCGGGCTCCCTCCTGTCCCTCGATTTGCTCTCCGAGAACCAGGACACCGTGCCGGACGACCGCTCCGAGGACCCCGAAGAGTCCTACACCCAGCGGGAGCTGCTCCGGCACATGGCCAAGCTTCTCGATGGCATTGATGAGCGCGAGGCCACGATCTTGCGCCTGCGCTACGGTCTTGAGGACTCCAGCGGCGACCCGATGACCCTCAAGGAGATCGGCAAAATCGTCGGCCTGACCCGCGAGCGCGTGCGTCAGATCGAGGTTGAAGCCCTACGCAAGCTGCACGTCATCATGGATGCCGCCTAGGGAAGGCAAGAGCGGGCGCCGGGGCTAGACTCGGCGTCCATGTCTTCCCCCTCTTTGCACGGTCTGACAGCGACGGTTCCGCCCGAGGTGCGCTTGCCGCCTGCGCCGGCTGGAACGGCGCTCTATGTCCACGTCCCCTTCTGCGTGGTCAAGTGCCCCTACTGTGACTTCTTTTCCGTCGAAGCCGAGGGCCAGGATCTCTCAGGCACAGTCGGAGCCTTGCTCCACGAGGCACGTGCCCGGGCGCCACAGGCTCCCAAAACTGTTTTCATCGGGGGAGGTACACCCTCTCTCCTGCCGGAGCCTCTGCTCGTCGAACTCTTCGATGGCCTAGATGAATTGACCGGTTTCCGGTCGTCGGCCGTCGAGGTCACAGCAGAGTGCAACCCAGAGAGTCTGGACCCGAACAAGGCCAAGTTACTCACGAAGCTTGGTGTGACGCGCCTCTCTGTGGGAGTTCAATCCCTCAACGCGGAGACCTTGCAGTTCCTGGGTCGAGCACACGGCCCCGACGCCGCGCTGCGTGCCCTGGAAGCCGCGCGCGAAACGGAGGCCGACGTGAGTGCGGACATGATCTACGCCTGCCCCGACCAAAGTGCGGACGACTGGGAGGATGAACTCTCACAGGTTCTTGAGTTCGAGCCGCAGCACCTGTCTGCCTACAACCTCACGATCGAAGAGGGCACGGTCTTCCATGTCCAACGGGAGCGAGGGGAGCTAACGACGGCTCCCGAGGAAGTGGAGCTGGCCTGTTTTGAGCGGACCCGGGAGGTCGCAGAGGCGGCCGGTCTCGGCCGCTATGAGATCTCGAACTACGCTCAGCCCGGCCACGAATGCCAGCACAACCTGACCTACTGGGCCAACGGAGCCTATGTGGGCCTAGGACCCGGAGCCGTGAGCAAGGTGGGTCTCGCCAGGGCAGGCAATCCCCGCTCTCTAGCTCCCTATCTGCGCTGGGTGCAAAAGGAGGAGCACGCCACCCTTTGGAGCGAGCAACTCAACCCCTTACATCGGTTGGGGGAAACCTGGTGGCTGGGTCTGCGGCGCAGTGCTGGAGTCGACCCAATGGAGGCACTTCTCACCGCCGGCCTCGATGGGACGATAGATGATCCGGCTCCCGGTTTAGCCCGGGAGCTAGAACATCAGGGGCTGCTTGAGAACGTCGCTGGCCGCTGGCGTCTGACGGACCGCGGTTGGCCACTGGCTGACGGGGTGGCGCGCAAGTTCCTGGCCCTGGGCACCTAAAAGCCGAGCGACGCACGGCAGACCACCGGGCCACCACGGGCCCGCCCGCCTCTAGGGGAGACGGTTGCCCCTACCGGCGGTAACGGTCCAAGGCGCTTTTCTGTGGCCCCGCCCACCCCTGCTTTGCCAAGGTGCATACCGCAGGCGCAATCCACAGAGGCCAGTTCCCAACAAGGAGAACCGGGGCCGCACACGCGCGCCTTCTGCCCCCTCCTCAATGCCTCCTTCCACGCCCACTGCCTCCAGCGCTCCGGTGACTAAGCGCAGCCGCAGGGGAATCTTCCTGCGCGGCCTCGCCGTGGTGCTGCCGGCCGTGCTGACGGTGTTCGTGTTCGTGAGCGTGGGCCAGTTCGTCAACCGCTACGTTGCCGGACCCGTCAACAAGGCCATCTACACGGGGCTCGAAAGCAACTCGATCGGCTGGACGGTGCTCGGCTGGGGCGACATCGATCCGACGAACACTTCATTTCTCTTAGAGCGCGGGGATCAACCCGAGACCATTCGGGAACTCTGGGACGCCCAGGGCGGGCCGGAACAGGAGGGCTTTGAAGTTGCCTTGGCTGAACATCGCGCGGGCCTTCCCGGTTTTATGCGGGACCTCCCGCAGTGGGGGATTAGCCCCGAAGCACTGCGCACGGCCGTTCAGGGTCGGGTGGGTATTTGGGCCGGGATTCTGATCGCGGGGAGCCTGATCTTGCTGGTGGGCTACCTGGCCAGCGGCTTCCTGGGCCGCGCCCTCATCGCAGGCACCGATCGCACACTTGCCCGCCTGCCCCTAGTGCGAGCGGTCTATCCCCACGCCAAACAGCTGGTGGACTTCTTCCTTTCCGATAACGAAATGGAGTTCGACAGCGTTGTGGCCGCCCCCTACCCGAGCCCGGGTATCTGGTCCATCGGCCTCGTCACAGGCGGCGGGCTACCCGAGCTGCACGATGACCAAAAAGGCGAAATGCGGGCCATCTATATCCCCTCCTCTCCGCTTCCCATGACGGGCTGCACCGTCTTCATCGCGGCGGAAGATCTGGTCCCTTTAGACATGACGGTGGAAGAGGCCTTCCGGCTCGTGGTCTCTGTGGGCGTGCTCGTGCCTGAAGGTCACCTGAAAGCCGGGCAATCCAAGGCCTCCCCAGGGGCCGGCAAGGCCGAGGGCGGCCCTGAAGACTAGGGCTGGGGGGTGCCACAAAGCCCCTTAGCGGCGACAATGGCAACCCGCCATGAACTACGCCGACCGCCTAGACCAAGCCGTCCTCACCAAGGGCAACCCCTGCCTCGTCGGGCTCGATCCACACCTCGCCCTGATGCCTGAGGAGTTCGCCGCCGTGCGCGACCCCGAGGCCACGCGGCAAGAATGCGCGAACGACGTGACCCGCTTCCTGCTTGGCATCCTCGATGCCGTGGCCGACGTCGTGCCCGCAGTCAAACCACAGCTAGCCTTCTTCGAGGTCCTCGGGCCCGAAGGCCTTGCGGCCTATGAGGCTGTGGTGGCGGCCAGCCACGAGCGCGGCCTCATCGTCATCGGCGACGCCAAGCGCGGGGACATCGGCAGCACAGCCGCGGCCTACGCCGAGGCCTTCCTTACGGGCGGGCCGGGCTCGGACCCTGCGACCCTTTGCGATGCCCTCACGATCAACCCCTTCCTCGGCAGCGACTCCGTCCAGCCCTTCCTTGAAGCCTGCGACGCGGCGGGAGCAGGCGTGTACATCTTGGCCCGCACCTCCAACCCCTCCAGCGCCGAGTTTCAGACCCAGGGTTCGCCAACCCTGACTGAGCGGGTGGCCGATGCCATTGGTGCCTGGGGCGCCGAACGCATAGGAACATGCGGCTTCTCAAGCGTGGGAGCGGTGGTGGGAGCCACCCATCCGAGCGAACTGGTTGCCCTACGCGAGCGCATGCCCCACACGCCCCTGCTCCTGCCCGGCTTCGGCGCACAAGGAGCCACTGCCGCTGACGTGGTGGGGGGCTTCACCGAAGGCTGCCGGGGAGCACTGGTCAATTCGTCCCGCGGGATCCTGTTCGCCTACCGGCAGGGGGACACGGCTAACTGGAAGGACGCCGCCCGTCTAGCCGCCCAACAAATGGCCGAGGAACTGTCCTTGGCCCTGTCGAGTCCCGCCTAAGGACCCGGTCGTGGATCTACGCCTCGAACACCTGGCCGCCGACCTTTTCGGCCTGGACGAGAGTGCCCGCGAAGCTCTCTCATCCGGCAGCATCAATGGCATTCCGGTCCCCGGCCGTCTCGAGGATCTGGCCCGACCCAGCGATCGCCACGATGCGGGTCAGCGTGGGCTCCTGGCCCAGGCTCTAGCCGAGGGGCATGGATTCCACGAACTGCCCGAGCGAGCCCGGACATCCATGTCCCTCCTAGCCGAGGAAGGCACTTTTTGTGTGGTGACCGGTCAGCAACCAGGCCTGTGCTCCAGCCCTCTCTACAGCCTCTACAAAGGCCTTCAGGCGTGCCGGCTGGCCACGGACCTCTCGCACCTGTGGGGAACTCCCGTGGTGCCCCTGTTCTGGAATCACGGCGATGACCACGACATTGCCGAGGTCCATCACGCCCACCAGCTCAACCGAAATCTCGACCTGCAGAAGGTCAAGCTGGCCGGACTCTCCTCGGGCCGCACCCCTCTTTCAGAGATCCACTTCGACGAGGAGGTGCACCACCTCTCCGCGACTCGCGCACTCCTGAGCGAGATGTACGAAGAGTTCGAAGGCACCGACGCCGCACTCGATCTGTTCTTTCCGCGCTCTGGCGAGTCCTTTGTGCGCGCCTTCACCCGCACCATGAGCACCTTGCTCGGGCCCATGGGGCTGCTGGTCGTCGAGCCCGACTGGATCCGCCCAGCCCTCTCTTCAGCCCTCGCCGATCTGGTGTCTCTGAACCCTGAACCACTGCTCCAGGAAGGATCCGGACCCAACAGCCCCATCCCTCCTTCGCAAGCCGCCCTCGTCTATCAGGTTCAGGAGGGTCAGCGGCGAGCCTTGCGTCCCGGCGGTGAGGGCTTCGCCTTCGATGACGAGCCCGGCTCGCGCACAGCCTCCGAACTTGCAGCCGAGATCGCGGGCAAGCCCGAGGGCTGGTCTGCTGGTGCCCTTTTGAGGCCCTTGGTCCAGGACGCCGTGCTCCCCGTGGCAGCCACGATTGGCGGCATAGGCGAGCTCCTCTACCACGCCCAACTCGCTCCCCTGCGCGCCGCGGCCGGACTCCCCAATACACCCTTCGTGCCACGCATCAGTATGACCCTGACCAACCCCGAGGTACGCAGCACCTTGGAGCGGGCTGAGGCCACACCCGGCGAAGTCCTGGCGGCCCGGGGAGAGTGGCGCCCAAGGAATGAACCTTCAGGCGGCGAAGTGCCCGCAGCGGGCGACTTTCTACGCAAAGAGGCTGAGGGGGCAGCGGAACGTCTGCGCGGCTTGCGCGAGGAAATCGCCAAGCTGCAGGGCAATCTGTCCGGGAACCTTGAGCGAACAGCCCGACAGGTGAAGGCGGCCATCGAGAAGCTCGCCATGAAGGTCGACCGCGTCCAGGCCAACCAGTCCGGTAAAGGTCAGCGCGTACTACGGCGCATCAACAACAGCCTCGTTCCCCTGGGGCAGCCTCAGGAGCGAGTACTCGGTCCCCTGCAGTTCTGCGCCCGCTTTGGATGCGGGTGGGTGGAAGACCTCTATCGTGAACTGCCCCCCATCTGCTTTGAACACCTCGTCGTCCACCTCGACCCCGATGCCGACACCTCCCATGACTGATTCCAACCTGCGCTTGGACGCCCTCGTCATTGCCGCGCACCCCGACGACGCTGAGATTTCCCTGGGAGGCACGATTCTGCGCCTGACGGCAGCCGGGCTGAAGGTTGGAGTACTCGACCTCACGGCCGGAGAAATGGGCTCGCGAGGAACGGGAGAGGACAGAGCAGCGGAGGCCAGCGAGGCTTCCGAACTCCTGGGTTTGAGCCTGCGCACCAACCTGGGGTTGCCCGATGGACGGCTGGTGGCCGGGGTGGAAGAGCGCGAGAAGGTGGCAGCCGTTTTGCGCGCCCATCGCCCGGATGTCGTCTTCGCCCATAGCGAGTCCGACCTGCATCCCGACCACGTCGCCGCAGGACGCATCGCCCGGGAGGCCTGGTACATATGTGGCCTCCGTCGTCTCGCCCAACTCGCCGGCGAGGAGCCCGCGCCCCGGCCTCGCCACCTTCTTCGGTTCATGGGGCACCTGGCATTCGAGCCCACACTGGTGGTGGACATCGATCCCGTTTGGACGCGTAAGATGGCCGCTATTGCGGCCTATTCCAGCCAACTGACCTCTGATTCCGACGACGGCAGCCACTTCCTTTTTGGGGCGGATATTGCGGAGCGGGTTGAGACCAAGGCCCGCTACTTCGGAGAGTTGATCGGCGCACGCCACGGGGAACCGCTCCAACATGAGGGCCCGATACCCCTCGGCCAAGAACTGTGCCCCGCCTGGGGTGCCCTGCTCTCATGGGCGGATACCCGGGATTCACAGGACTAGCCCCCGCGACTTGGCCAAGCCCGGATACACTGCTTGGCCCGCGGTCCCCGCGCCGCGCCGACGTTCATGCGCCGCATCGCCATAATCAATCAGAAGGGTGGAGTCGGAAAAACCACCACCGCCGCCAACCTCGGGTCGGCCCTCGCGCGCCTTGGCCGACGGGTCGTACTTGTGGACCTGGATGCCCAGGCCAACCTTTCCCTGCACCTGGGAACGGATCTGGCCTCCGGCGAGCCCTCTACCTACGACCTGCTCCTGGGGCGCAAGCCCTTTGCTGATTGCCTGAGGGAGACGACGACCGCCGGGCTTCGGCTCCTACCGGCCCATATCGACCTTTCCGGAGCTGAAATCGAACTGGCCAGCGCCTTCGGTCGTGAAATCATCCTGCGCGAGGCCCTCGATAATTGGGAGTCCGCGGCCAAGGAGGCTGATGGAGAAGCTCCTGCGGACTACGTCATCTTGGACTGCCCGCCCAGCCTGGGCCTCCTATCCATCAATGGACTGGCCGCAGCCCATGAGGTGATCGTCACCCTTCAGACGGAGTTCTTCGCCCTGCAGGGGATCAGCAAGCTGGTAGAAATCGTTCAGCTCATGCGGCGCCGAATCAACCCGGCCCTGAATGTTGCCGGCATCCTGCCGACCCTCTACGACAGCCGTTTGCGCCTTGCACGTGAAGTCTTGGCCGAGATCCGGCGCTATTTCCCCGGCCAGGTGTTCTCACACCCCATCCGTACCAACGTCAAATTGGCCGAGGCCCCCAGCCACGGAGTCTCGATTTTCGAGTACGCCCCCAACTCCCCTGGAGCCCGCGACTATCTGATTCTCGCGCGCGAGATCATGGCGGCCGAGAACCAGGATCCCGATCTAGCCCAACGCGAGCTACCCGTCCCGGCCGTGGAGCAACTAGAGGCCACCTTGGCCGCGATGGCCCGCCCGGCAAAACCTCGAAAGCCAAAACCGGCCGCCCATGCGCCAATAACGGAGGAGGAGGTCGAGGAGCCCGAGTTGCCGACGGTTGAACTCACGCCCTCCCCGGCACCCGAGCCGCAAGTTGAGGCCGAGGCCCCTCCCCAATGGAGTCCGACCTCCCCCGAGCAGTCGACGGGGCACCAGGAACTCGAGAGTCCGGATGGATCAGGATTAGATTCAGATGTTCATCCGAATTTGACGGCCACATGCGATGAACCTGAGACAACCTTGGAGACCCATGCAGTTGCGGCGCCGGCCTCCCACGAGGAGCCGAAAGCCCCCATGGATCCCCAAGCCGAAGTGCATGCGCACCCCGGACCCGCCGATCCTGAACCAAACTATAACTTCGCATCCACTTCTGGGTCCGAAAGAGAGCATATGCCGACCCGGTCGAGACTTGGACCTCTCGCCGATAAGGGCCTATCCGACCCCACCCTCGGCTGAAGAGGTTCCCCCAGTGCCGTCAAGGCGGTCTAGATCATGGCGAAGACGGATAGGATGAAAATAGGGGTACTTTGCCACCCAACCTATGGTGGTTCGGGGGTTGTGGCCAGTGAATTGGCCCTGTCGCTTGCCGAGCGTGGGCACAAGGTGCACCTCTTCTCCCACAGGGCTCCGCCACGCCTAGCCCGCTCCTCCGGCCGGGTAGAGCTGCACGTGGCCCAGGGCGTTCCCTACCCCCTTTTCCATGCCACGCCCCATGACCTGGCAATCACCTCAGCCGTGCTCGACCTGCACGAGAGTCTGGGGCTCGACATCCTGCACGCCCACTACGCCCTGCCCCACGCAGTGTGTGCCCTGCTCGCCAGGTCCGCAGCCAAAGGCCGCGCCGGGCAGAAGGCGCCACGGGTGGTCACGACCCTGCACGGTACCGACATAACGCTTGTCGGCAACGACCAGAGCTACGCCCCCCTAGTGCGCTACACCCTCGCTGCGAGCGACGCCGTCACCGCCGTTTCCGCTGATCTCGTACGCCGCACAGCTGAGAATTTTGGGCCTGAGGCCATGGCTGAACGTATCGAGGTCGTGCCCAACTTTGTCGACCTCGAGGAGTTCCACCCCGGGGTTGCCCCAACCCAGCCCGGGTCGCCCCCCACCGTGGTGCATGTGAGTAACTTTCGGCCCGTCAAGCGCGTGCCCTGGCTGGTGGAAGCCTTTGCCCTGGCCTGTGGCCCCGGCACCCCGGGGGAGGCGACCGACTGGCGGCTGCTCTTGGTTGGCGATGGCCCCGATCAGGCACGCAGTCGAAAGGTCGCAAAGGAGTGCGGAGTCGATAATCGCGTCACTTTCCTCGGTACCCGCGACGCCCTGCCGGGCCTCCTCGCTCCCGCAGACGTGTACGCCCTCTCCAGCAGCGAAGAGTCTTTCGGTCTCTCCGCTTTGGAGTCCATGGCGTGTGGAACCCCCGTGCTCGCCTGCAACGTGGGCGGGGTCTCAGAGGTCGTGGAAGACGGGGTGAGCGGGTGGCTGGTGGATGCCAATGATCCGCAGGCCTTCGCAGACAGACTCAGCCAGGCCCTTCACGACCGGGACCGCAGTCGGGCCATGGGAGCCTCGGCGCGCAAACGCGCCGAACGCCTGTTCTCTCGCGATCAAATCGTCGACCAGTACGAGCGCATATACCGTCAGGCCATGGAAGGGCCCCAGCGGTGAAGCGCGTCTACCTGGATCACAATGCCACCACCACCCTGCGGCCCGAAGCCAGGGAGACCTGGATGGCGACCCTGCAGGACCTCGGGGGCAACCCCTCCAGCGTCCACACCTCTGGGCGTGCAGCCCGGGCCGTGATCGATCGCGCCCGAGAGCGCGTGGCTGAAGCCCTCGGAGTCAGCGAGTCCGGCGTGTTCTTCACCTCTAGTGGAACAGAGGCCAACAACATGGCCTTGCTCGGGACCCTGCGCGCTGCAGCCCCGGGGAGCGCCCTGACCGTACTCGCCAGCGATCACGCCTCGGTGCTGGAACCCGCCCGTCACCTAGAGTCCGAGGGGCACGAACTGCGTCTTGCACCCGTAAGCCCGGAGGGTCTGGTCGATGTCGAAGAGTTGGCCCAAACGGCCCGTGGATGCGCACTCCTCTCCATGGCCGCCGCGAACAACGAAACGGGCGCCCTGGTGCCCCTGGGCGAAGTACGTGAGGCCCTGGGAGGCGAACCCGTGCCCATTCACACAGACGCGGCCCAGGCCCTTGGACGGATACCTCTGGATCTCACCGGCTGGGGCGTAGATCTGGCGACCTTGTCAGCCCACAAGGTTGGGGGGCCGGTGGGCGTGGGAGTCCTCGTTCGCTGCACATCCGTACCCCTCAAGCCCGTGCTCTTCGGCGGAGGCCAGGAAGATGGCCTGCGACCGGGCACGGAGAACGCTCCGGCCATCGCAGCTGCCGCCTGTGCTATTGAACTCTCCATAGCGGAGCAGAAGGAGGCCGCCGCCCGTTGGCGCAGGCAGACGTCATACCTTTGGACCGAACTTAAGAGGGCGTTACCGAACCTTCAGGTGGTCGGCCCTCCGGTCGATTCCCCCCTGCGACTCCCCAATACATTGAACATCTTGGCCCCAGGGGTTGAAGGCCGGGTGATCGTGACGCGGCTCGATCTGGAGGGCCTAGAAGTCTCCGCCGGCTCTGCCTGCTCAAGCGGATCCCTTGAGCCCTCCCACGTGCTGACGGCCATGGGATTTGCAGAAGAATCAGCGCGCGCGGCCGTCCGTCTTTCCCTCGGATGGGAAACGGTCGACGCCGAAGTGTGCCGGGCCGTTGAGATCCTGTCGAAAACTTTCTCGTCCGGTCGTAAGTCGGGCTAGTTCAACGCGAAACCGCAGTGCGCACCGGTCGTCTGTGGAGAATTGTTGACGCGGGCAAAAGCGATGGCAGAATGCGGGCGCGCATACCGCTTCCGCTTCTCGTGGGCCCCCCTTGCCGTCGCACTCCTGCGCGACACCCCCCCCACGAAGCCGCACCGCGCACCGTCTTGGACAATCCCGCAAGTGCCCCCGAGTAACGGCCACGGTTGGCCCATCTTCGGGGTTCCCCCCCAGCCGTACGGGGCCTTCGAATAGGCCTCTTTGGGCCTTCTCCCCCCATACCCCTATCGCGAGCCGCTCCGGCATCCCTCGCAAGCGCCCCCGCTCCATGCCCTCCTCCGAATCCATTGCCGCCAGTCCGTCGCTGGAACCGCGACCGGAAGGCGTTACCCCGCCAATCCCGGAGCCCGCGACCACGCCGATGACGGCGGAGGATGCAGGGCGCTGCTGGTCGCAAGTCCAGGAGGCCCTCCGAGCGCGCATTGTCCCCGAGCAGTTCGATACCTGGTTCCTCCAGGCGCGCCTCTTGGTCGTGGAGGGTCCCGATAAAACCCCGGACGTCTCCCTAGCCGTTCTGAACTCGTACACCTGCGACTGGATCAGCAAGTACTACAGCCCTGCCGTTGAGAGCGCCGTGCAGTCCGTCCTCGGGCAAAAATGCCGGGTGAAGATCACCGTGGACCCCGAGGCAACGGTGCCCCCCGCGCCAACCCCCTATGGGTCCGCCCTTCCGGCCCCAACCCAGAATCCCGACGGTCCTGCGGGACAGGTCGGTGGCAAGGTAACCGGCTTAGCTCCGGGGGCAGGCCTGCTTTGGAACAGTGATGTTGTTCTGAACCACAAGTACACGTTTGAAAACTTCGTGGTGGGCCCCTGCAACCGCTTCGCCCACGCCGCAGCTGTGGGCTCGGGCGAGAGGCCGGGGATGAACTACAACCCGTTCTTCCTGCACGGCCGCGTGGGAGTGGGCAAAACCCACCTGCTGCAGGCGCTGTGCTTCTCCATCCTGGAGCGCGACCCCTCCGCCCGCATTCTGTACCTGTCCTGCGAGACCTTCGTGAATCACTTCATCAGCGCCCTCGAGAACGGGGACCTGGATGAATTCCGCAACAAGTATCGCAACGTGGACGTGCTGGTGGTCGACGACATCCACATCCTGGCCAACAAGGAGCGCACCCAGGAGGAGTTCTTCCACACCTTCAACACCCTCTACCAGGCCGGCAAGCAGCTCGTTCTCTCCTCGGACTCGCCCCCCAAGGACATACCCACCCTTCAGGAGCGCCTTGTCTCCCGCTTCAAGTGGGGCATGGTGACTGAGGTCGAACCTCCCTGCTATGAGACGCGCATGGCAATCGTGAAGCGCAAGAGCCGCGACCAGGGGCGCGAGCTCCCCGATGCCGTTGCCCAACTGATCGCCGAGCAGATCGACCAGAACGTGCGGGAGCTCGAGGGCGCGGTGACGCGCTTGCTGGGCTTCTCGAGCCTAACCGGCAAGCCGCTCACCCTGGAGCTGGCGCGCGAGGCCTTAGGCGACATGCTGCAGGTGAACCACGGGACCCCCACCATGGATGACATCATCTCCGCGGTCACGGGCAAGTACGGCGTCAAGCTCTCCGAGCTACAGTCCAAGCGGCGCACAAAGTCGATTACACACCCCCGCCAGGTGGCCATGTTCCTGGCCCGCAGAATCACCCGTCACTCCCTGGAGGAGGTCGGAGGGTTCTTCGGCGGACGCGACCACTCCACGGTGATCTATGCCGTTGCCCGGGTCGC
>JAPKBO010000062.1 GCA_028823395.1 Planctomycetota bacterium
GCGTCTTGAATGTTGAAGGGAACCATTTTCTGGGTTTCTCCGTTTGGCCCCGCAGTATGCGGGGCGGGGAAGTGGGGTTGTTGAAGAGTTGAAAACTGAGAGTGGCGTAAACGCCGGGGGACTCCGAGCGGGCAGCGCCTAGTGCTCGGGGTGGAGGGACGAGCCGACGAAGATCGCCGACAGGACAGTGAAGACGTACGCCTGCATAAATGCGACGAAGGCCTCGATGATCATGATGAAGACGCCGAACGCGACGGCGGGCAGCGCTGCGGCGTAACCCATCGAACTGAACGAATTACCGGCGAAGTAGAAGATCAGCCCCATGAATGAGAGGACGACCATGTGCCCACCGCTCATGTTGGCGAACAGGCGAATGGTCAGCGCAAAGGGCTTGACCAAGACACCCACGACCTCAACCACAAACAGCAGCGGCCAGAGAGCCAACGGAACGTGCGGCACCAGGTTTTTCCAGTAGGCCACCGGCCCCTGAACAATCATGCCGCCAATAATCATCGTTCCAAGGACGATGAGAGCCAAGGCTGCCGTAACCCAGATGCATGCCGTCGGCGTGACGGAGCCTGGCACGAGCCCCATCAGGTTCATGAACAGGATGAAGAAAAACAGGTACAGAAACAGAGGCATGAGCTTCTCAGCGTGGGCGCGCTGCATGTTGGGGCGCACGATCTCATCGCGCACGTACATGCAAGCCCCTGCCAGAAAGCGCGTCACGGCGTCCCCCTTGGAGTCCTTCATATGGCGAGGGACACCAGAGAAACCGATCAAAATCAGCAGGATCGCCGCCAATTGGAAGATCTGCAGATTGAATGCCGCCAGATGGACACCGTCCGAAGGATCCTGGTTGTAATCGAACATGGCCATGCTCGCGGGCAATGAAAGGGCGAACAAGGGCTCGCCAGCTGCATGCTCGTCGGCCGCGTGTCCCTCAACCTCGTGGTGCGGCGCCTCAAGGACAGCCGGCATCAGGTGCATGTACAGGGCGCTGAACGCACCAGAGTTCTTGGCGCTATGGTGGGGAGTGAAGCGCATCGTCGCCACACAAGCGCAGACCACGACCGTCAGCAGGAGGATCGGACGCAGGACACTCATAGTGCGCCCTCCCCATTGATGAGAACGCGTGAGTTTTCCCAAGTCGTACTGAAGAGTCCGATCAGAGCAGACGCCGTATAGGCCAAGGCGAAGGCGAGCCAATCAGCGTACGCGCCCACCGCGTCCAGGTACCGTAGGCACAAGACGGAGATGAGCAGGCAGATGATCTTCATGCCGAAACCTTCAAGCAAGCCCTGCATGGCCCGGCCGGGGCGGGTCTGGATGATATGCCGCAACCAGAGTCCCGCAGTGAGGCTGACGAATGATCCAAATGCAAAGCCAGTCAGGATCCCGCGCGCAACCACACCCTCGAACTGAATAGCGACGAGGGTGGCGACGCCAAGACCTACGAACGAGATAATCGCAGTACGCGACATGGGCAGGCTGAGGGGGCTTAGTGAATGAAGGTGGAAAGAATCAGGGCTCGGACCGCCAGCGACCTACTGCACGTAATAACGACAGCGTGCCACCGAAGAAACCGAGACCTACGCCCAGGATGATCCCCCAAGGACTGCTTCCAAGTCGCCCATCAACCCAATGGCCCGCAAGGGCAAAGAGGCTGATCACAGCGCCGAACTGCACGCCGATTCCCACAAAGCGGCCCAAAGTGTGGAGGGGACCCTGTGGGGTCTCGTCCGAAGGCACAATGGGCTGATCGGGGGTCATGGGTGCAGTTAGTTAGAACTGTGAACCAGGCGGTCGGAGGCCGAATCGGGCCCAACAGCGCCGAGCCTGAACAGGATCGATGTCGTGGGACCGGAAAGGAGGTTCTGACCTGAGTTTCGAATTGACAATGGTCAGCCCTCCGGGAGGGCTCTTGCGCCCCCAAAACGAAGTTCAAACCGCTTTTGAGGCCAAACAATGTATGAGGTGTGCTCCCCTCGTCAATGCCCGGGCGTGGAAATGTGCCAGCACTCGACCTCCTCCGCTTCCTTCTCCGAGAGTGCCCGGCTAGCATGCTCGCCCGTTCGCCGACATTGGACCCAAACCGGGTCCCGGCTGACTTGAATCCGACCTCCGCGCAAGACCCAGTCCTGGCGCATAACCCTTGCCCCTCCCCCCCCCGTGGAACGCACTCTAGTCCTCCTCAAGCCCGACTCCACCCAGCGTGGCCTCGTCGGCCGCATCCTGACCCGCTTCGAAGAGAAGGGTCTCAAGCTCATCGGCATGAAAATGCGCCAGTTCCCCGAGGAGCACCTTCGCGAGCACTACGCAGTGCACGCAGAGCGGCCTTTCTTCAATAACTTGGTGAGCTACATGGGCTCAGGCCCTGTGGTAGCCCTCGTCCTCGAAGGCCTCGAAGCCATCTCCGTGGTGCGCACCCTCGTGGGCGCCACAAACGGCCGTGAATCCGCCCCGGGCACGATCCGTGGCGACTTTGGTATGAGCTTCTCCAACAACCTGGTGCACGCCTCGGACAGCAGTGAATCCGCCGCGACCGAACTCGCGCTCTGGTTCCCCGATGCCTCCGAGCTGGTGGAGTGGAGCCCCGCCGATCTGGAATGGCGCTACAACGTGGCCGAGGAGCTGGCCTGAGGCAGCAGCCCGAGAGCATCCCGTCCCTCCAGGCCGGCCACGTGGCCGAGCTGGTGGCGGAGTTGCAGCCCCTTCTCAAGGGCTGCACAGTGCGCGAGGTCCAGGCCCTCCCCCCACGCGACCTGCTGCTGATCGTCGAACCAGACGCGACGCCAGATGGCCCCCCCATCCTGCGCCTGCGCCTGAGCGCGAGCCAGGAAACCGCCCGATTGCACCTGCAGCAAGATCGAGTCCGCGTCCATGACGGACCCGAGGGCCCCTTCTTCAAGCTTCTGAACGAAGAGTTAGCGGGCGCCACCGTGCGGCGTGTGGAGCAGGTCCGTGGCGATCGAATCGTGCGGCTCGAATTTGGCGCCACCCCCTCAGGGCGCCGACGCGCCCTCATGGCGGAACTGGTGGGACGCCATTCGAATCTGATCTTGGTGGGCCCCGAAGATGAGGTGCTCGGGATGCTCGTGACGCCAACGGCCCGAAAGGCCCACACGCCCCGCATCGTCGTGGGTCAGGCCTGGTCTCCCCCTGGTGGCAAAGCCGGACCGGGTGCCGATTCGGCGAGCCTGCAAGAGGTTTACCCCGAACCCGATACGCTCCCGCCCGGGCCCGTCAAGGACCGCGCTCCTCTCTCCTGGCGCGTGGAATGCACGGTGGGAGGAGCCGCACAGGTCAATCGGCAGGACAGCCTCAGGAAAAAGTTGCAGTCCCGGGCCCAGCGCAAGCTCAGGGGTGCACGCGGCTTGGTCAAAGGGCTCCGCAAACGCTCCCTGGCAATCGAGGGAGCTGAACGCGTGCAGCAGGATGGTGAACTGCTCAAGTCTGTCGTGGGCAGCCTGAAACGCGGTCAGAGCAGTGTCGAAGTCACCGACTGGTTCGCCGAAGACACTCCCCTGCGCACTCTGGAACTGGACCCGCGCCGACATCCCGCAGAGAACGTTCAACTCTACTTTGATCGCCACAAGAAGCTTCTTCGCGGACGTGAGTCACTGGAGCGAGAATTGCAACTCGCGCAAGACAAGGTGACCGGCCTCGAACTCCTCTTGGCTGCCGCCGAGGACGACGGCCAAGACCCCGCCGCCCTCGATTCGCAAGCGGTGGAAGCGGGCCTGCTCGACAAACCCCAGGAAGCCGATCCCCGCAAACGCAAGGCACCCGAGCCGCGCAAGCCCTACCTGTCCTATCAGGTCCACGGAGATTTAGAGGTACGGGTGGGCCGAACCGCCAAGGACAACGACGCACTCACTTTCCGCCACGCCCGAGGCAATGACCTGTGGATGCACACCGCGGACTGCCCCGGATCGCACGTGGTCCTGCGACTGGAGCGCGGACAAGAAGCTCCCCAGGAGGCCATCCTGGAGGCAGGTATGCTGGCCGTGCACTACTCGCCAGCGCGCCAGACGGGTCGCGCCCAAGTGCACGTGGCGCCCGTCAAAATGGTCCACAAGCCTCGTGGCGCCAAGCCGGGCCTGGTAACCCTGTCTGGTGGCAAGACAATACATGTGCGCGTGCAACAATCACGCTTGGCTGAGCTACTACGCAGATAGAGGCCTTCTCCGCACTCCCCTCTCCGATCGACTACACTCCGCCCATGCCCCTCATTCCCCGTTTTGACGTCCGCACGACAGGCGCCGCCATTCTGTGCAGCCTGACTCTTTTTGGTGCCTGTAATTCCCAGGACCCGGCCGAGATGACCACAGAGCAGAAGCTGGGTCTCTACTTAGAGGGCGGGCTCGGGTACTTCACAGCGGGCGACCTGGACCGAGCGCAACAACAGGTTCAAAGAGGCCTTCAATTAGACGAGGACAATGAACGCCTCCTGCTGCTGCTCGGCAACATCCACCAACAGCGCGGGACGACCCACGATATCCGGTCCGCCGAATCCATTTTCCGCCACCACCCAGCCCAGCACGACTACCGCGTCCAACTCGGCTTAGGCCTAGCGCTCGAACGCCTTGGAATCATCTATGAGGATGCCTCCACGGGCATCCGGTCTGGGGACCAGACAACGGATGCGCTGGATCCAGCCAAGCGCGCCGACGAGCTCGCAGCCCATGCCCAAGAAGCCTGGGCCGAATGCATGGAGTGCTACCTCCAGACCCTCGAGATCCACTTGGGCGAAATAAAAGCCGTTGCAGGTCTAGTGCGAGTCAGCGCGCTCCTGGGCGATGAGGAGGCGAGCATAGGCTGGGGCCGGGAGTACATTGAGATTCTGAAGAGCGCCAGTCGCGTGCGTCAACTCGAGTTGGAGGACGCCACCCTGGCCGCCAATCGTGAGCGCGAATTGAGAAGCTCCATCGCGCTGAACGATGAAGCCATCATCAAGACACTCATGCATATCAGCACCATCTACACACGGCAGGAAAACCTGCAGGGGGCTCTGGACGAGTTGGGAGCCGTGATTGCTAAAAATCCAGATCTACCCCAGGCCTACAGCCGCAGGGCATCCATTTACTTTCGCTTGGCTCAATACCAGCGCGCCTCGGACACCCTGAAGAGCTACCTCAAGCTCTCGGCTCACCTTCCATTTGATCACCCCGACATCCGTCAGGCCTATGCACTGCTGCGGCGCTGCAAAGATGCACTGTCTGCGGCAGATCTCGTGGGCTCGGAGAACTGAGCTAGCGCGCGCGAGGCCCGCTCACTTGGCTGCAGAAGCCTCGCCATAGCGCAACTCGATCGTCTTGACCGCTGGTGGATTCTTCACGCCCTTTGGCGCCAGCACGGTAACGAACAGTCGGTCATACTCGGAGTCCTCCAAGGCTGGTGTTCCGCGCAAGGAAACCACGTTCTCCACACGGCCCCCCAAGGCCAAGACCAGACCCGGAGTGGTGTTGGAGTGACCGCTGACCACGGCCACTGACCCGGGGTGCAGTTCGGCTAACTTCTGGGCGAAGCCGTCCAGGTCTGCCGGCGAGTAGGACTCGATGTTCAGACTCAACGCCACGGACAGCGGTTGCAGGGTCTGGCGTGTGCGACGGGTGTCCGTGCTGAACAGATGCGTGACCCCCGCACTCTGCAGCATCCTCGCCAGGGCGCGTCCCCGGGCCTGCCCGGGACCTGTCAGTTCGGGATCCCGCGGGTTTGCCAGGTCCTTCTCCGCGTGCCGTAGGGCGATCACGGTCACCGGTTCGAGAGGGCCCAGGGCAGCCGAAGCGGCAGGCGGCGAATCTGGATTCTGAGTCATGCCCAGGGTAAGCAGAACCATGGTGCACAGCAGCGACGGGCGCAGGGAGAGTTGCATGCGCCCAGTATGACGAGCAGATCCACCAACCCCACCCCGAACTTTCCAAGCCAGAGGGCTTGACGGACTCAGAATGTAGTGCATATTTATGCACACACAGCGCATATCAACTGCATACCCATTCACAATGAGCCCCTCATCCGTCAAGAGTGCCCGCAGAGGCACGATACTTAAGCTCCTCCAAACGGAGCCCGTGCATAATCATGCCGAGTTGGCCGCCCTCCTCGAAGCGCGCGGGCACGGAGTCAATCAGGCCACCCTCTCTCGCGACCTGCGCGACCTGGGGGTCGCTAAGGGGCCGGACGGTTACACCCTTTCAGAAGGGGGCGCCCCATCCCCGGAGGACTCCGACCAGCGACTCCACCTAGCCGTTCAGCAGTACCTAACCTCTGTGGTTCAAGCCCAGAACCAGGTTCTCTTGAGGACTCCCCCGGGTGGAGCCCAACCCCTGGCACTCGCCTTGGACGGCGGAGGCAATGGGGACCTTCTCGGAACCCTTGCCGGCGACGACACGATCCTCCTGATCGCAGCAGACGCCCCGAGCGCCGCACGGATTGTGACCTGGCTCGAGGGCTTGGCATGAAACGCGCCATCGTGGTGGGCAGTAGCGGCTACGCCGGCCGGGAGTTGTGCGGTCTCCTAGATCAGCACGCCGAGCTCGATCTATGGGCATGCATGTCCGCACGCCCTGCGTCCCAGTCCCATGGCCTCCTCTCGCCTGACCAGATCCCGCTGGCCCCCGAACGCTTTGGGGAGGCGGACGTCGTGTTCCTGTGCACACCCCACGGTAAGGCCGCGACCCTGGCGCGGATGGCCTTAGATGCGGGGAGCGCGGTGGTGGATCTCTCCGCGGACCTACGCCTTCGGGATGCGCAGCAGTACGCCCAAGTCTATGGGCTCCCCCACCCGGCACCTGAGATCTTGGACCAAGCGGTGTACGGATTGACGGAGCGCGCCCGGATTCAAATCCAGGGAGCACGGGCAGTCGCCAACCCGGGCTGCTACCCCACCTCGATTCTCTTACCCATCCACCCCCTCCTGGACGCCGACCTACTTGCACCTCAGGCCCCCATCGTGGCCGATGCCAAAAGCGGTGTCTCCGGCGCCGGCAAGGCACCCACCGAGGCAACACACTTCGGCAACGTGCACGAGAATTTCCGCGCCTATCAGATCGGAGCCCATCGCCACGCGCCCGAGATCACCCAAGAGGCAGGCGTCGAGGGCCTGGTCTTCGTACCGCACCTGCTGCCCTGCCTACGCGGTATTCTCACGACCCTCTACCTCACGCCCCACCCGGGGCAGGCCCCAGAAGCACGCGCCGACGAGTTCCGCACCTGCTTGCGCGAGGCCTATGCGGGCGAGCCCTTTGTGCGGGTCCTGGATGAGGGCACACCCGAATTGAAGGACGTCGTCCACACCAATCGCTGCCACATCGCGGTGCACTCTGCCGGGCCGCTGGTGGTGGTGACGAGCGCCATCGACAACCTCCTCAAGGGTGCGGCGGGTCAGGCCCTGCAGAACGCCAACCTGTTACTTGGATTGGAAGAGACTCTGGGCTTACCCGGAGCTCTGCAACGCCCAAGCAAAGCTGAGGTGCTAGCGTGAATTCACAGCCCCTACTCGTCATCAAAATCGGTGGCGACCTGCTTGAGAGCGGCTCAACCCTAGAGGCGACCGCCGCGTCTATCGCCGCCACCCAACGCGCCGGCTACCAGGTCGTCGTGGTACATGGAGGTGGCTCAGCTATAGCTAAGCTGGCCGGGGCACTGGGTCTAGCGGAACACAAGGTGGACGGCCTGCGTGTCACGGACGCCGCCACCGCAGAGGTCGCGCTGGCGGTGCTCGCGGGAACCCAAGGCAAGTCCCTGGCCGCTGCCCTCGGCAGGCAGAATTGCGAGGCGCTGTCCCTGTGTGGCGCCGACGCTCACCTACTGACGGCGCAGGTGGTGCGTCACGGCGAACTGGGATTCGTGGGCGAGGTGAAGGATGTCAATGTGGCTCTCATCGAAGACCTCCTAGCCAAGGGCCGAATTCCTCTGATCGCCCCCTTAGCTCCCCTGGCGCCCGAGCACCACAAGCCGGACTCGCCCCTCTACAACATCAATGCCGACACAGCTGCTGGCCCCATAGCCAAAGCCCTCCGGGCCGACGCCCTGCTCTTTGTCACGAACGTGGAAGGTGTCCTCGATGGCGCAGGTCAGTGCCTCCCCCAACTCGATCGCCAAACGGCCCAGGAGTTGCAGGCTTGTGGCGTACTGAACGCCGGGATGTTGCCGAAGATCGAATCCGCGCTGGAGGCGGCGGAGGCGCTGCCCGAAGCCATTGTCCGCATCGCCGGACTCGGACCGGATTCCGACCCACTACACGCTCTGATCGCAGAGGAGCGGGGAACGCTCATCTGCTCCCAGGAGGTCCTCGCCCATGGCTAGCGCCCTCATGCCCACCTACCGGCCTAGCGGTCCGGCGTTCGTCTCAGGGAAAGGCGCTTCGCTCTTTGATACCGAAGGCAGGGAATGGGTCGACCTACTCTCCGGACTGGGAGTCACCGTCCTCGGCCACTCCCACCCGCGCTGGGTCGCCGCCGTTCAAACACAGGCGGCGCACCTAGTCCACACGTCCAACCTCTATCCCCAGGCTCCGGCCGAGGGAGTGGCAGAACAACTTTGCCGCCTAACAGGAATGGGAAGCGTGTTCTTCAGCAACAGCGGCACCGAAGCGGTGGAGTGCGCCCTCAAGTTGGCCCGCAAAGCCGCGAATCAACGCAGTCAGACGGCCCCCACCCATTTCCTGGCGATCGAAGGCAGCTTCCATGGCCGCAGCCTGGGTAGCCTGTCGGTGACCTCCAACTCTGATTACCGGAGCCCCTTCGCACCCAACCTCGAAGCTCATTTCGTCGAGCGCAATTCGCTAAAGGGCCTGGAGCAGGCCTTCGCCCAAGGTCCTCCGGCAGCCCTCATCATCGAACCCGTGCAGGGCGAGGGAGGCTTGCACGCACTAGATGACGCCTTCCTGCGCCATGCTCGGGAACTCTGCGACCAGACGGGCACGGTGCTCATCAGCGACGAGGTCCAATGCGGCCTAGGACGCAGCGGCCCTTTTGTGGCCTACGCAAAATCAGGCGTTCTGCCCGACGTGGTCACCTTGGCCAAACCCCTAGCGGGCGGCCTGAGTGTGGGCGCCACCTTGGCCTGCGCCGACCTGTCGAAAACCTTGCAACCCGGTGACCACGGCTCCACCTTCGGCGGTGGTCCCCTAGTCATGGCCGCCGCATCGGTTGTGCTGGACGAGCTGACCGAGGGCGGCCTCCTGGAGGAGCTTAATCCCAAGGCCGAGCATCTGACTGCAGGCCTGGACGATATGGTTCGCCGCCACGACGCCGCCACCGAAAGGCGCGGACGCCATTGGATGCAAGGCCTTGTCCTGCCCGGCCAGGCCGTGGCAGCCCAACAGGCCCTAGCAGCCCGCGGATTCCTGGCTGGCACCGCCGCCGGCGACGTACTGCGCTTCCTACCCCCTTACGTCCTCTCACACGCTCAACTCGACCGGGCCCTCACGGCCCTTGACGAGACCCTTTCCGACCTCCTCCAACCCCAAGCCCTCCCTTCTATCCCGTGACCATCAACCCCTTCCCCCACAAAGACCTGGTCAGCGTGGCCGCCCTCAGCAGCGACCAAATCCTGTGCATCTTCTCCACTGCAGCCGCACTCAAGGCGGAGCGCGACCGCTACACGGACCTGCTGGCAGGCAAGCGTCTTGCCATGGTGTTCGAGAAAGAGAGCCTACGCACACGCTTCACCTTTGACATTGGCATGCAGGACCTAGGAGGCAGCGCCGTGTTCTTGGACCACACCGGTGCGCGCCTCGGAAGTCGCGAGTCCGTGCCCGACATGGCCAAAAATCTGGAGCGTTGGGTGCACGCCATCGTGGCCCGAACCTATAAGCACCGCGCCGTGACCGAACTGGCCAAGCATGCACAGATCCCCGTCATCAACGGGCTCTCTGATTTCCTCCACCCCTGTCAGGCCCTGGCCGACGCCTTCACCCTCTGGGAAAAATGGGGCTCGGTGAAGGGGCGGCGCATCACCTACATCGGTGACGGCAACAACACCTGTCACTCCCTGATGCACGTGGCCTCAATTCTGGGGATGCACATCACAGTCTGCACGCCGGAGGGCTACGAGCCCAACCTCAAGGTCATGAACGAGTGCCTCGCAGCCGCGACGGAGTCTGGTTCGGAGGTAACCTCCTGCAACGATCCCGTGGCGGCCATGCAGGGCGCCGAGGCCGTGTACACGGACGTCTGGGCGTCCATGGGCCAAGAGGACGAGACCGAAGAGCGCAGCGCCATCTTCGCCGAATACCAGGTGAATGAGGCCCTCCTCGAACACAGCGAGGATGCGCTCTTCATGCACTGCCTGCCCGCCCACCGCGGCCAAGAGGTGAGCGCCGGGGTGATCGACTCCGAACGCTCCATCGTGTTTGACATCGCCGAAAACCGACTCCACATCCAGAAGTCCATCCTGGTCTGGCTGTTAGCTCCACAACTCGCCCCCCACTACTCGGCCCCCGCCGACAGCCACCAACCTCAACTCGTATGAGCGCTCCCAAAATTGTCCTCGCCTACTCCGGCGGCCTTGACACTTCGATCATCATCCCCTGGCTCATGGAAGAGAAAGGCATGGAGGTCCACTGCCTGGCCGGAGACGTAGGCCAGGGAGCCGAAGAGCTGGTGGGCCTTGAGGAGAAAGCCGCGCAATCGGGCGCAGCCTCTTGTCGAGTTGTGGATCTGCGCACGGAGTTCCTGACCGAGTGTGTCTGGCCCTCCCTTAAAGCCTTAGCGGTCTACGAGGGCCGTTACCTCCTCGGAACTTCCCTGGCGCGGCCGGTCCTGGCGCGCGCCCAGGTCGCTTACGCCCGTGAGGTGGGTGCGACGGCTCTGTGCCACGGCTGCACCGGCAAGGGCAACGACCAGGTTCGCTTTGAACTCGGCTACATGGCCTTCGCCCCGCAGATGCAGATCATCGCACCCTGGCGCGAGTGGTCCATCACCAGTCGCGAGGAGGCCATCGACTACGCCGCAGAGCACCAGATCCCCATCACGGCGACCCGTGAGAAGATCTACTCCCGCGACCGCAACTTGTGGCACATCTCCCACGAGGGTGGAGCTATTGAGGATCCCTCCAACCCGCCCCCAGCAGACGCCTGGCAGTGGACAACCGATCCCAAGGACGCGCCTGATGAAGCGCGCTGCGTCACCCTGAATTTCGAAGCGGGTGTACCCGTGGCCGTTGACGGTCAGGCGCTGGCGCCCGTCCCCCTTCTGGAACGGCTCAATGCTCTGGGTGCTGCACACGGTGTGGGACGCGTGGACATCGTTGAGAACCGGCTCGTGGGCATGAAGTCACGCGGTCTCTATGAGACTCCCGGTGGAACGATCCTGGTAGAGGGCCTGCGCTCCCTACGGTCTCTGTGCGTGGAGCGTGACACAGCCGACCTGGCCGAGCGACTGGCTCCGGAATGGGCACGCCTCGTCTACAACGGCCAGTGGTTCCATCCCAAGCGGGAGGCCATGGACGCGTTCTTCGATTGTCTGGCCCAAACCCAAACGGGGGAAGTCACCGTCGAGCTGTTCAAAGGCAAGGCGACATCCTTGCACGCTTCAAGTCCCAACAGCCTGTACAACGAGGACCTCGCCTCCTTCACCATGGGTGACGGGTTCCAGCCCCAGGACTCAGAGGGTTTCGTGCGCCTGTTCGGCCTGCCGGGCACAGTGGCCCAGGCCGTGGCCTTGGAGTCACGGGCATGAGTTCCGGTGAGAAAATGTGGGGCGGGCGCTTTGAGGGCACCAGTGACCCGGCCTTCGAGGCCTTCAACTGCAGCCTCGGGTTTGATTTCCGCCTCCTCCAAGAAGACCTAGAGGGCAGTAGCGCCTGGGCGCGGGCTCTAGGTCGGGCCGGGGTGCTTGAGGCAGGAGAAGTGGACCAGCTGGTCGCCGCACTCGAACAATTGGGCACCGAGCTACGGGACGACCCCACGCCACTCAACCAGAGCACGGCAGAGGACGTCCACGGCTTTGTGGAGAACGCCCTACAGGCTCGCCTCGGAGATTTGGCGCGCAAGCTGCACACCGGACGCTCACGCAATGACCAGGTGGCCACCGATCTCAAGCTGTATCTGCGTGGTGAGATACAAGGATTGTGCATCGGCGCCCGGGACCTGATGGGTGCCCTGGTCGACCTGGCCCACGACACCGCGGACCTAGCCCTGCCCGGCCACACTCACCTGCAGCGGGCTCAAGCCGTCACGGCTGGACACCACGCCTTGGCCTTTGTGGAGATGCTGGCGAGAGACGTCTCCCGGCTAGAGGCTGCACAGGTTCGAGCGGACACCTGCCCCTTGGGTGCGGCCGCTCTGGGTGGCACGGCTTGGCCCGTGGACCGCAAAGCCCTGGCCGCGGACCTGGGTTTTGGCGCGGGTCCCACGCGCAACAGCATGGACGCGGTCAGCGACCGCGACCACGCCACGGAGGTTCTCTTCGCCTGCTCACTGCTCATGGTTCATCTCTCACGCCTAGCCGAGGATTGGATCTTCTACTGCAGCCAGGAGGCGGGATACCTGCGGCTTGGAGACACGGTGTCAACCGGCTCCAGCCTGATGCCCCAGAAGCGCAACCCCGATGCTCTGGAGTTAGTGCGCGGCAAGTGCGCAAGGGTGCAAGGTGACCTGACCACGATGCTCACTCTGCAGAAAGGTCTACCGCTGACCTACGACAAGGATCTGCAGGAGGACAAGGAGTGCCTGTTCGACGCTTTGGATACCACGCGCGCCTGCTTGCAGGTGACAACTACGGTGGTGCGCAGCGCTCGCTACGACGCTGAGCGCTGCCACGCCGCATGCGCGGGAGGATTCATGGAAGCCACGGATCTGGCCGACCTCCTCGTTCAGGCCGGCCTAACCTTCCGCGACGCCCACGGACGGGTGGGAGCCGCCGTGCGAGCGGCGGAGAAGGCGGAGGTGGGCCTTGCGGACCTCGACGCCTCCGACCGTGAGCAACACCTGCCCGAATTGGCCGGGGTAGATCTAGCCAGCGCCCTGTCTGTGGAGGCCTGCCTCAAGCGGCACGACTGCCTGGGGGGTACTGCGCCCACTCAAGTCCTAGCCCAGGCCCGTGCCTGGAAAGAGAGGTTGGAATCATGAGCGCCGTAACGATCCGCCCAGCGACTCTAACGGACGCCGCAGCGATCATGGAGTTGGTCAACCGACTGGCAGCCGAGCAGGTCATGCTGCCTCGTTCTCCAGCTTCGGTTATCGAACACATCCGGGACTTCGTGGTGGCCGAGGTGGATGGCGCCTTCGCCGGATGCGGCGCTCTGGCCATCGTCTGGTCCGACATGGCTGAGATCCGCTCCATCGCCGTAGATCCCGCCCATCAGGGACTGGGCCTGGGTCGCCGCATGGCAAATACCCTGATCGCCGAGGCGCGCCGACTGGGGCTGCCCCAGGTGATGGCCTTCACCTACGTGACCGGGTTCTTCACGGGACTGGGCTTCGAAGTCGTCGAGCACTCACGCCTGCCCCACAAGGTCTTCAACGACTGCCTGAATTGTCCGAAGTTCTTCTCCTGCGACGAGACGGCTGTGCTGCTGGCTCTCGTACCCGAAGCGGAGATTCCCGCTCCACTCGGCGGAACAGCCCATCTGCCTATTCCGGGCAAAGGCCTGCATTTCCCAGGAATGCCGACACCAAAATCGACCTGACCCTGCGCGGGTCTACTGCTTGTCCGCAGCGCGGGGCAGAAGCCGCTTGGGATTACGCGCCAGGTTCGATCCCCGGAGGTTGCCCTGGGGAACGATCCAACCCTGCTCCGGAATCAACTCGAGTGCCGAGTCGTGAATCGCCATACCGCCGGCTTTGACGGGGCGCAGGTGTCCGGAATTCAAAGCTGTAGGGTCGTCCCCGTGCACAGCCGAGTGGGTCCGGACGGTTAGTCCACCGTCCAGGCCTCCCGGCCCAGAAGTTCCATTCATCCCGGATCCTTCTCCGCCCAGGAAGTGGATCATGCCCAGTGCAAATACCAGTCCCGCAGCCGCGGCCAGACTGGCCACGCGTAGGCGCGGGAAAGCGCGCACTGGAGATGGACCGGGACGGGGCGTGCTTGCGGCCCGCAGGGGAACGAGAATATCGCGCTCTCCCTCCAAGCCAGAATCCGCTGCCCTACCGACGATGAGTCCCTCGGCAACCAGGCCAGCGCGTACACCATCCCATACAGATCCGCCTTCGGGTGAAGACTCATCGAACTGCAACATGGAAACCAGCGCTCCCCGTGCCTGACGGGCACGGTCCTCGTGGAGGCGACAGGTCTCGCAATCGTCCAGATGAGCCTTCACCTGAGCCAACTCCTGGAACTCCATGTCACCACCCACATAAAGGGGCAGGGCGGCACGGGCGTCAGCGCAGTTGGGCGAAGGGTTGGACATGATTAGTGATTGAAAACTGATTTGCTTGCGTTCTTCAGGGAGGTCTACGGGCCCCGAGGCGGGACCGTTGGCGAAGTCTTGGCAGAAAATGAGGCTCTACGCCTGTTCTTCTCCCGCGCCGAAGCCCCAGTCTGATCCATCGACCGGCCTCAAGCCTGCCTGAGCCAATCGTGTACGGCGTTCCCACTCCTCCTGGAACAGCTTCCGGCCCCTATGGAGGCGCCAGCGCACGGTGACGTGGGTGGCCCCCACGATCTCGGCGATCTCCGTACAGGGCAAACCTTCCAGCTCCCTCAAAACCAGCACCGACTGGAAATGTGGGGCCAGGGCATCTAGGCAGGCCCGCACCTCATCGCCCGTTTCGCGACTCTCTAGAGCGTCCGACGGCAAGGCCTGGCTGGGATCGGGCAGGTCGATCTGGCCCGGACCGTCCTCGTCTTCAGTCGACGTGGATTGGGTCGGCCGACGCTTGCGAAGGTGATCGATGCACAGGTTCGTGACGATGCGGAAGAGCCAGGTGCTGAAGTCGTGCTGGAAGTCAAACCGCTCCAGGTTCTTAAAAACCCGCAGGAAGGCCTCCTGGGTGAGGTCCTGGGCGTCCTCATCGGTGGGCACCATCTTGCGCGCCACGTGCTTCGCCCGCTTCTCGTAGCGCCGGAGCAAATCCCCAAAAGCGTCCTCCGACCCCTCTAGGGCCCGACGGATCAGGGCATGATCCACCTGACGGGGAGTAAGCTCGGGTTGAGCGCCGGAATCACTGGGAGACGTAGAGGACATGGCAAGCGTGTGGACCTTGAACCTAGTGTATCGGCCATCCTTTCCCAGCACCTGCACACGAGATCGAAGAGGAAGGCCCACAGAGGGTCCTACGTAGGGGCAATCCGATCGTTGGCGGCCAGCCCCCCCCTCAGACTGTCGGGAAGCGCCCCTCTACGGCCCCCATGCGGCGGAATTTCTCGCGCCGATCGGCAACGAGCTGCTGGGGGTCCACGCCCTCAAGTTCGTCGAGGTGCTCAAGAATCGCGTCCCCGAGGTTCTGAAAGACCACCTCAGGATCCCTGTGCGCGCCCCCCAGAGGTTCAGCCACCACTCCGTCGATGACGCCCAACCGGGTGAGGTCCCCGGCGGTCAACTTCAACGCACTGGCAGCCTCAGGGGTACGAGCTCCATCCTTCCAGAGGATGGCCGCACAGCCCTCGGGACTGATCACCGAGTAGTAGGAGTACTGCAACATCAGGACTCGGTCCCCCACGCCGATGCCCAGGGCACCACCGGAGCCACCCTCGCCAATGACCACACACACAATGGGCACAGCCAGATCGAACATGCCAAGGATGTTCTCAGCAATGGCTGCCGCCTGGCCACGCTCCTCAGCTCCGATGCCTGGATAGGCACCGGGTGTATTGATGAGGGTGACGATGGGCAGGCCCAGCTTGGCAGCCAGGCGCATCTTGCGTAGGGCTTTGCGATAACCCTCGGGATGGGCACAGCCGAAGTTGGTCTCTAGGCGCTCGGGGGTGGTCTTTCCCTTGCGATGGCCCACGATCATCATGCGACGGCCGCGTAGCGTGGCGAAGCCGGTCACCATGGCGCGGTCGTCCCCGTAGTTCTTGTCACCGTGGAGCTCGATGAACTCGTCGAACATCTGATCGATGTAGTCCGAGGCCACGGGGCGCTCCGGGTGACGTGAGACGTTTACCGATTCCCAGGGGTCCAGATCGGAGTAGGTCGCGGCTAGGGCCGCCTCGATCTTGCTGCGCAGGGCTCCGATCTCCTTCGAGATGTCCAGATCGTTCACGCGCGAGAGCTCGGTCAGCTCCGCTAGTTGCGCCTCCATGTGCCGGATGGGGGCCTCGAAGGCCATTCCGGGCGAGGCATCGGGTTTGCGGCGTTCCTCAGACAAGATGGTGCGTGGTGGGGACAGGAGGGGACGGGGCCTGACCCGTACCATGTTCGGGGACCGGGCCTGAGAAGGCAAGCCCAATGGGAGGCACCGGGAGTAGACGCATCCCCCACTAGCACAGGAGGCCCTGCGGTTGGCGTGCGTGGGATCAGGCTATCTCACTGTGCTTGACTCAATATCCGGAAGTCGGAGCCCAAGTGCAAAGGGCAGGTCAAATCTGGCCCCCCGACCCACAAAAGTGCTTTCAAAGACTTTCGGTACACTCGCTGCCTGGGGCAATGTGAGCAAAAGCTCACCGTCTATAATCCCACCAATAGCAAGGGGGCGCTCGTGAGCCTCCCCCACCAACCATTTGGCCCAGCCACGGACGCCTAGAGTTCGTTCATCCAGCCCATCATGGTTGCTCTCACTCCAGCTGTGCCCACTCTTATCTCCTTGATCCCCTCCCGCACTGCCATGAATACCCGCTGCCTATCGTCGTTGCTCTCCCTCTTGGCACTCACTCTTCCTCTCACTTCCCCCGGGTATGCCCAAGTGGGCCAAGCCGGCATGTTGCGTTATCCAGATGTCAGCCAAGCTCAGATTGTATTTGTCTACGCCAACGATCTCTGGCTGGTGGACCGTGCAGGTGGTTTGGCGACACCCTTGGCGAGCCCAGCAGGGGCCGAGCGCAACCCGCGCTTCAGTGCCGACGGGCAGACCATCGCCTTCAGCGGCAACTACGAAGGGGATAGCGACCTGTACACCATGGACGTGGACGGGGGCATTCCTTTTCGAGTGACCCATCACGCAGGTGGCGATCAGTTCACGGACTGGACCGCGGACGGCAGGTTGGTGTTCTCCACCTCGGCCTTCACGGGACAACGTAGAGCAGCAGAGATGTTCACCGTGCCCGCCACGGGCGGACTGCCCACCAAAGTGTCCATTCCTTATGGCGCGAACGGCACCATCCGTGCCGATGGGCGCATGTTGGCCTACACCCCGAACAGTCGGGACAACCGCAACTGGAAGCGCTACCTGGGGGGGACGGCCACGGACGTTTGGCTCTTCGATCTACAGGACAAGACCTCGCAAAGGGTGACCCATTGGGAGGGGACCGATAGTTTTCCGATGTGGCATGGGGATGACCTGTACTTCGTGTCGGATCGCGGAAGTGAGCAACGGCTCAACGTTTGGAAGTTCGACGCCCAGAGCGGCGAGCACAGTCAAATCACGGACTTCGCCGATTTCGACGTGAAGTGGCCGGCGATTGGCCCCGGGGACAAGGGCCAGGGTGAGATCGTCTTTCAGAACAACTCCGGGCTGTTCCTGCTCGACCTCGGCAGCGGTCAGGCCCGTCAGGTTTCGGTGAAAATCCCCGGTGCCCGCGAGTCGATTCGCCCGCGCATGGTGGATGTGTCCGATGCGATCAGCGCCGGCGGTCTTTCGTCCACGGGCAAGCGCGTGGCCGTGGAGGCCCGCGGCGACATTTGGACCTTGCCCGCGGATAAGGGTACCCCCCGCAACCTGACCCGTTCGGATGGGGTTGGCGAGCGCGATCCTTCCTGGAGTCC
>JAPKBO010000264.1 GCA_028823395.1 Planctomycetota bacterium
CGCCGCGTAATTTTCCACATTCCAAGGCCTTTCTAGCAAACGACTTAGGTCATATCGTGCTCAAACACTCCGATCGCACTCCAGGGACACTCTAATCGGAGTATTATCCGAGTGTGTCAGGAGTGCTATCAGAGCCTCCGGCACGATCTGCTTCCACTGCACCACCCGCGGCCCAAGCCTCAAGACCAGTAATGCGCGAGTCCAAAGTCACCATCAAGATCCCCCGCCCCCTGTACCGGAAGATCCAACAGGTAGTGGAGGAATCGGGCTTTGATTCGCCGACGGACTTCATCGTCTACGTCTTGCGCGACCTGATGGGGGCGGAGGCAGAGCAGGCAGAGCCCGAGTTCACCCAGCACGAACTCGATGACGTCAAACGCAAGCTCAAGAACCTGGGCTACCTGTAATTCAACTGACCACGGGCCGAAGCGCCCGCTCCAATCCCCTCCGTATCCAAATTCTACCCATGACCTCCACCCTCTCCAGCGTCTCTCCCGTCCACGGCGGCCTCTCCGAGCCCGTCAATCGCATCGACCCGTCCGCCACAAGTGAGACGGGCCTGCCCACAGTGGAGGTTCAAGACGTGGACCACACCACGTTGTACCGCATCGCCGACGGCACCCTCAGCCCGCTCGAAGGACCGATGGGCGAGCAGGACTACAAGGACGTCCTCTCCAAGGGCGCGATCGAGCGCAATGGCAGTGCCTGGGCCTGGACCATTCCGATCATCCTGCCCATCACCGACGCCGAGGCATCTCTCTGTGCCGCTGGTGCGAAGGTCAGCTTGGTCTCTGGCGGGACCGCCTTCGGGACCCTCGAAGTGGAATCGGTTTTTGACTGGGACAAGGAGGCCTTCATCAAGACGGTCTACCGCACTGAGCGCACAGATCACCCCGGTGCACGCCTGTGGACCGCGGACGAGCGCACCAAGCTCGTCGGTGGAACCATCCGCCTCGTTCCTAGTGAAGACTCGCGTTCCTTCGCAGAACGCGTGATGGGCCCCAACCAGACTCGAGCCCTGGTGGTCGAGCAGGGTTGGGAACAGTCCATCGCCTTCCAAACACGCAACCCGTTGCACCGCGCCCACGAGTACGCCTTGGTGTATGGAGCTGAGACCATCCTGCGGGCGAATGGCAAGCGCACGGGCGTCGTCCTGAACCCCCTGGTGGGTCAGCTGAAGGGCGACGACGTGCCCGCTGCGACCCGCATGGAGACCTATGAGGCCCTCGTGGCTAACCGCCTTCTCGGCGACGGGGACAAGGATGCGGCCCTCTGGAGCGACAACGGCCAGGACCTCAACGACAACCTGAAGCTGGTGGGACTGGATATGCGCATGTACTACGGCGGCCCCGCCGAGGCCGTGATGCACGCCATCTACCGCCAGAACCTGGGATTCAGCCACTTCATTGTCGGTCGCAAGCACGCTGACGCGCCCTTTGACGACGGCGAGGCCATCTGGGGTGATTTCGACGCCCAAGAGGTCTTCGAGAACCTGGGTGGGGCCCTCTCCATTCAGGCTGTCAATGTGGGTTTTGCCGCGTATTTCGAGGAAATCGGCCGAGTGGGTCTCATGGCAGAGAACAAGGAGAACACCTCCGTGTTCATCTCCGGCACCAAGGTGCGCGCCCAGCTCGTGGAAGGCGAGAGCCCCGATCCACGCATTATGCGCGAGACCACAGCAGCAATCCTCGTTGAGTACTACAAGTCCAAGGCCGAGTAGTCCGATAACAACCATCCGTTTGCGGCGGGGCGCCCATTAGGGCGCTCCGCCAATTGCCCCACTCCGTTCATCCAAATCGACATTCGCCCATGGGACTCCTCGACCTATTCAACAAGAAGAAAGTGGCCACACCGAGTGGGCCCCGGCCGAAGTTGCCTCCGCGCCCCATGGGTATGCGCATGGCTCCTCACCCCGAGCCACAAGCGGACAACCACTTCATCATCATTACTCTGGACAGCCTGCGCTATGACTCGTTCATGGCGGCTGAACCGAAGACGATCATGAAGCTGGGCAAGGTTGAGAAGCGCTACTCCTACGCCTCCTGGACTGCACCCTCGCACTACAACCTCCTAACCGGGCTCCTGCCGCACACCTCGCCCGAGAACGTGTACGCCTCGGAGTACTACAAGGAAGACTTCTTCAACTACAACGAGCGTCTCGGCGCGAAGGGTATTGAATTCGGACAGATGGTCCCGGGGCTTTGGTTCCCTGGCTTGCTGCGCAACCAACTCGGCTACAAGACCTGCGCACGCATGTCGCTTCCCGTGTTGAACCCCAAGACGGGTATCAACCGCGACTTCGACGACTTCCAGTTGATGGATAGCCACAACGACATGGCGGCCATGCTGCCCACGATGAAGTTCGATTCAGGCCGTCCGGAGTTCTACATGCTCAACGTCGGCGAGACGCACTACCCCTACGCCAAGCCCGAGGAGGACTCCTCCATGTGGCCCCGCATCAGCGGAGTGAACGGCGTCTTCAAGAAGATGAACGACCAGATTGAGGAGTCGGACGACGACAGTGGCGAGCGTTTTAAAGAGACCTTCAAGTTCTTCGATGAGCAAAAGATGGAAGAGCTCCGCGAGCGTCAGATTGACACGGTCCGATACCTCGATACGGAGGTTTTCCCCAAGCTCTACGACATGGTTCCGGACAACACTTGGATCATTGTCACCGCCGATCATGGCGAGCTCTTCGGGGAGAAGGGCTACTTCGGCCACGGCCCGATCATGCACGAGAAATGCTTCGAGGTGCCGTACCTCGAAGGAAAGATCCGCTAGGCCGCAGGCCTGGTTATTCCCTTACTGATTCGATTCCACAGCTCGCCTTTCGGCAGCCTCATCCCCCCATTAGTTTCATGTCCAATAAAGGTTTCATTCTCTGGTTCACCGGCCTCTCCGGTTCTGGCAAATCCACCCTCGCTGAGTTCCTGACTCCGATCCTTCTTGAGCGTGGCGTCAAGATTGAGGTGCTCGACGGCGACGTTGTGCGCACTAACCTCTCCAAGGGTCTTGGCTTCAGTAAGGAAGATCGTGACACCAACATCCGTCGAATTGGATTCGTGGCCAACCTATTGGCACGCAACGGGTGTGGAGCGATCACCGCGGCCATTTCACCCTACAGTTCCATTCGCGACGAGTGCCGCGCCATGTGCGAAGGCCAGTTCATTGAGGTGTACGTTGAAGCGCCCCTGGAGGTTGTGGAAGAGCGCGACACCAAGGGTCTCTACAAGAAAGCCCGCTCCGGTGAGATCAAGAACTTCACTGGTGTGAGCGATCCCTACGAGGCTCCCGAGAACGCCGAGGTCACGGTTCACACGGGCTCAGAGTCCATCGAGGACTCTGCCAATCGCATCCTCGACTACCTCGTCGAGCAGGGCCTCGTGCCCGCGCAGTCCTAAGCCACCCGGGCGTAAGTACCAAGGGCGGTCCGCCGACGAGGCGGGCCGCCCTTTTTCTTTTAAGCGAGAAGTGCACGGCGGGCCGCACGGTGTCCAAATTGCGACGTCCCTTACGATGGGGCCTGCGGTGACCGTACTAGTGTTGTCGTCCCGCCAGCTCCAGGGGGATGTCCACTGTGGCCACCTGCGGTACGGTGATTACTGCGGACAGGGTTGGATAGAAGGGGATGCCCTCAACCTC
>JAPKBO010000265.1 GCA_028823395.1 Planctomycetota bacterium
GGCGGGGGTGCGACGAATCCAGGCAGTGGTTCAATTGATCCGCCCACGAACCTCTCCTATCCGGATGCAGGGAGCCTGTATTTCCTTGGGGCAGCGGATCTCGCCCTCACTCCCACCATCACGGGTCAAGTCGACCTTTGGCGCGTCGCGCCTGCACTCCCCCCTGGAGTCGAAATCGACGCCGTAACCGGCGTCATCCAAGGCCCTGCTACGGCCACAAGTCCAACGACCACCTACAACGTCACTGCCAGTAATGACGGAGGAGCCATCACGGCTCAGGTCAGCTTCCGCACGGTCCGGGCCGCAAACTGGGCGTACACGGCCAACGTCATTGACAGCACGATCTCAGCATTTGCCGTGGAGGCGGCGACCGGGCTCCTTCATTACGCCGGCAATTACAGGGATGCCGCCGCCCGTCCGGGACCCCAAGCGGTCATCCCTCACCCCACCCTACCGGTCATTTACGTCCCGAACCTGTGGAACGCTTCCAAGCCCAGTGATCTCTCAACGTTTGCCGTCAATCAGGCCACAGGTGCGTTGTACCAACAGGCCCCCGTCAGCCTCGGCACGTCGCCCCACTTCATGTCCATCCACCCGAACGGGTTGACGGCATACGTGGCCAACCACGGATCCGACAGTGTACGCGTATTTAGAATCGATGCTTCGACTGGGCTACTCACCTTCCTGGACAACGTGCCCACCGGTGACGGACCCAATGACTTGACCCTGGACCCGGAAGGACGATTCGCCTTCCTGCCAAACAATCGGGACGAAACGGTAAGCGTCTTCGCCATTGAGGCGAGCTCGGGGATCCTGCAGGAGCCCGGGATCACAGTCCCCATGCCGGGTAAGCCTTCGAAGCTAAGGGTCGACCCCCAAGGCAAGTTCCTTTTCGTTCTCCTCGCGGACACCCAGCAAGTCACAGCTTGGAATATCAACCCCGACACCGGTGCGCTGACATTCGCAGACACGGAATTGTCCTGCGCCTCGCCGGCATCTATCGAGATCCACCCGACCCAGCCCCTCCTGTACGTCCCCAGCCTGACGTCCGACTCGGTGTTCGTGTACGCGTACGACCCCACAACCGGGGACGTCATTCCCTCCCAATATCAGCTTCAGGTCAGCTCCCAGCCCAACGCGTTCACCCTTGACGAGTCCCACCAAAACGCATACGTCACCTGTAGCGGAAGCAAGGACGTGCTAATCCTGGACATGAGCGTCCCGGCCCAACCCACCGTGCGCGATTGGAAACGTGGAAGGCGCTCGCCGCGCGTATTGGGTCTGATCCATGGTAATGCCCCTCTCGCCCCACGCGCAGATGGCCTATACGTTCTGAATCAAGGGGATGACTCCATTGCCGCATTCGACGTGGATCCAGTCGACGGTTCGTTGGTGTCCATCGGCACGGAATGGATGTCTGAGCTCGGCGCCTCTTGTATGGCCATCGACCCACGCGGTCGTCACCTATGCGTCTGCTACGCCATTTCCAACACCCTTCAGATCTACTCGATCAATCACACGGACCGAACGCTCTCTCCTGTTGGGCCTCCCCACCCGCTGCCGGACATGCCAGCCAAGATTGCCTTGGACCCTCTCGGGAAACACGTCTTCATCAGCTATCCGATGGCGAACATGTTGGAGTCTTACACTGTGAATTCCAACACGGGTGAGCTGAGCTTCACAGCCACAATCGGAACCCTAGCCCAACCCGAGGCCATCGCCATTGACCCCACGGGTCAGTTTCTCTACCTGTCCGCCGAAGGCGCATCGCGGCTGCTGGGATTCCGTCTCAACAACGGCCAGTTCACGGCTCCGCTTGGAAACCTGACCACCCCCGAAGGAACGACAGGTGCGCTACTCAGCTTCTCACGTCACGCCGACACACTGTATGCCGTCCTGAACGGCTCAGGCCTGGTACTCACCTGTACCATCGATGCGACATCGGGTCTTCTGACTCCCGTGGGACAACCCGCTAGCACGGGCGGACCTTCCCTCGAATTCATCTGCCACCCATCCAAAGACCTGGCCTATGCCCCCCTCGTGGACAACACGAGCAACGGAGAGGTAGGCCACTACGGACTGGACCCCTTCTCCGGCTTTCCTTCTCACCAGGGATCCTCCTCCATTGGCTTGGCACCGGTGGACCTCGGATTCGACCCGCTGGGACGCTTCCTGTACCTGGCGGATAGCGATAGCGGGCAAGTCACCGTATTGACGGTAGGCCCCGACGGTCAGTTGACGGAAACAAGCTACTCAATCGCCGGCAGCACCCCCCTGCAACTTCTCCTGCGGCGCACGTTCTGAAGGAAACCAGCGGGGTTCCGATGCCCAAAGGCTCCCCTCAACTGCGTGACTCCCAAGCTCGGAGTAAGCCAAGAACAAGAGCGGCCCGCTCCATCCCATCAGGGAGGGAGCGGGCCGCTCAGCATATCCGAGTTCGAGATGTGGCTGGCCGCTCAGCGCTGACTGGCCTTCTCTGCCTCATCCACGAGTCGACCGAGCATGTCGTCATCCATCCCGTGGCCCTTGTACTGAATCTTGCCCGTGTGATCGATCATAAGCATGGTCGGGTAGCCCTGCACACGGTACATCTCCGAGATGGGAGCCGCATCGGCGCCCTGGTAGGCACTGATCCAAGTCACCCCAAATTCCTTCACGCCATCGCGGTAGGTCTTCTCGTCATCAAAACTGTTCACACCGACGATAGCGAAAGGGCGGCCATCATAGAGCTCAACGAGCTCGCGCAAGTGCGGCATCGCACTGCGGCAGGGGCCTCACCAGAAGCCGTAGAAATCCACCAGAACAACTTTGCCCCGGTAGTCGGAGAGCTTGAACTCATGCCCATCAATAGTCGTCGCCTCAAAATCGATGGCCATGGCTCCCTCAGAGATGAACTTGGCCTCGTACTCGGCCAGCATCTTCTCGCCCTCAGCGGCACGCTCGTCGTCTTCTGACGCGCTGAGCACCTCGCCCAGCTTGACCGTGGCGATGCCCTTAACCGAACGCGAAGCCGTACCTGCAAGGAGGCGTCGTAGATGCCCCTCGACAAACTCCTCGCCCACGCTCGCAACGTCCATGGCTAGGCTCGCAATGGCAGCGTTTAGGAATGCAGCGCTGGTCTCCATCTTAAAGATGTGCTCATAGTGCTTCTGCTTGAAGCCAGCGAGTTCCGCTTTCTTGACTCCACCTTTCCTGGCATTCGCGATAAGCCAAAGCGTGGCCTGCCCATCGTGTTTGCCGAGCTCTTCGAATCGCAGCCAGAAATCGCCGATGGGATGCATCTTGCGCAGGTTCCTGCGCTCCTTCAGTGGAGCACTTTCAAAGGCTTTCTGGTGACGAGCCACAGCCGTCTGGTACTCGACGTTGAGTGTCTTGTAGTTATCCAAGGCCCCATGACCCAACAGAGTGGTCGCCAAGAGGATGGACGATGCGAAAAGGATGAGCTTGTTCATGAATTAGGCACGAAAGTCGCGTGCAATTGGAATGAAGTGCAGCAGCAGGAAATCTACCGGCAAGCCAGTCTATGCAATCCAAGACACTCTTGGATCACGCCTGGTAGACCTTCTTACCTGGGCCACACGGGAGGCCCCCCCAAGGGCCCTACTGCTTGGGAGTGGGTTTCACCCAATTACGC
>JAPKBO010000266.1 GCA_028823395.1 Planctomycetota bacterium
GGCTGACCAGATTCGAAGCCGCTACGTACTGAAGCAGCACCTATTCCCTGAGCCGGCGCCCCTACCCACGGAGGTTGCTAGTGCCCAGGTGGTCGCGGCCTCGGAGTTGATCATGGCCCGCGGGCCCGTCATCGATTTTCCGGTCAGGGGAGAGACACGGCTACGGGTGCACCTGCCCCTTGCTGGTGCTCTGCGTTGGGTGTTGGTGGGGCCGCGGGGCGAGGAGGTTGTGGTGTCCGGCGAGAGCACCGCTCGGCATCATGAACTCACAACACGAGCCCTGCTCCCTCAGACTCTATACACCTACTACCTTGAATCCGACGGGGCGAGGAGTCCTGTGCTCGAGTGTGATACGCATTTCGACCTTGGCTTTCCTGGAATACTGGGTGGAGCGCCCCGGGAGCCGTGGTCGAGTGTCTTGACCCAAGCGGCTGTAGATCGCGGTGTCGTTGTGGTGCTCGGGGCCACGGAGGATGGGCCATGGCTGGACTGTGTTCGGCACACGGAAGCGCAGGTTCTGGTTGTCGCGGCAACGGATGAGAGGGCCCAAGCCCTGCGGGAGTTTCTGCTGGAGGCGGGCCTCCACGGTCAGCGGGTTAATGTGCATAGCCTTCCGGATGGCGCAGCCCTCGATCTGCCGCTTTGCTCTGTGAACACGCTTCTGGTGGACCCCGCTTGCCTGGCGAGCGCCCGCGGTTGGCTGATGGGTGGGATCTTGGAATCCTTGAGACCTTCGGGCGGTACAGCCTGGTTGCCCGTTGGGCTGGAAACGAACGACGTTCAGCGATGCTCGGACTGGGCCTCGCCGTCCGGGGTGGAGGGTTTCAAACTCCTTGTCCGGGGGGAACTCGAAGGTGCTGGGTCCTGGACTCACATGTATGCATCCCCTGACAACTCGGCCTTTGGCGGAGAGGAGTTAGCAGGTGCGCACGGCGTAGATGACCTCGATGTTGTCTGGGTCGGCAGGCCTGGGCCGCGCTATCAGACGGATCGCCAGAATCGCAAACCTTCTCCGCTGGCAGTGGCGGGCAGGCTTTTCCTGCAGGGACATCAGCGCATCATTGCCTTGGATGGCCACAACGGCCAGCCCCTTTGGAATCAGGAGCGGCCCGAATTAGCTCGCTTCAATGTCCCACGCTCCTCCTCCAATTGGTGTGCCGACGAGCAGAGCCTGTTTGTGGTCTTGGGTCAGCGGGTGGAGCGACTTGGCGCCCAAGATGGACGACTGGTCAAGACGTATTCCCTGCCTCGAGGGGTAAGTGGGGACTGGGGGTTTGTCGCCTCAATCGAAGACCGGCTCATCGGAACGGGAACCCCCTTGGGTTCCCAGCACACGGCATGGTGGGGATCTAGTGCTTGGTACGACGGCCATGATGGGGAACCAGCTAAGAAGATCGCGAGCCATGCTTTGTTTGCTTTGGATAAAGCCAGTGGAGCTCCGGTCTGGACTTACACCGGTGGCCGAATTCTGGACGTAACCCTGACCATTGCGGATGGTTGTGTTTGGTTTATTGCAGCAAGGCACCCTGACTTGGATCCGTCGACTGGGCGCCTGGATGGCCCGGACCTGTGGTCTGATTTGACTCTGGTGTGCCTGGATGTATTTAGCGGGGATGTTCTCTGGGAACGGGAGGCCAAGCCGATGGCCGGTACCGTTGCTTTCTACCTGGCTCACTCTGAGGGGCATCTTGTGCTTTTGTCCTCTAGTGCTGGGCACTCGGCGCTCTACGCCTTTGATGCGGATACGGGCGATAGTCGCTGGCGTAAGAAGTACGCATGGGAGGCGGACCACCACGGGAAGCACCTTTCCCGACCCGCTCTCGTTGGAGGGAAGGTCTATGCGCGCCCGGGCGTTTTCGATCTGCAGACTGGCGATGTTCTGGACATGGCTTTCCCCGAAGGGCACCAATGCGGCAGTTATGCGGCTACGTCCAACACCCTGATATTGCGCGCGGGAGATCTGTGCGTTTGGGACACCGAAGAGGGGGACTCGTCCACTTGGGCCCGGCTACGGCCGGACTGTTGGATCAGCACCATTCCGGGCAATGGCATGTTGCTATCGCCCGAGGGCGGAGGGGGGTGCTCCTGTGGGTCGTGGATTGAAGCGTCGATGGGTTTCCTTCCTAAGGAGGCCCGCTGATGCGGTTGGTTGCCGCTCTTGTTTTCCTTGGCTTCGGTGCTAGCTCTTTGGTTTGCCGTTACACCATCCGGGATATCGGCTTCGTCAACCTGAGGCCTGAGGAGTACGTACTTACACGGGTTGAGTCCGCCGTGGCAGGTGATGGGGCCGTCCTCTCACAGGAGACATCCACCCTGGGTGCGGTTCTCTGTCAGGACAGCAACCTACGGGTGACCGGTTTGAACGCGCGAAGAGCCGGAGGTGGAGAGTGGCTTGATCTTCTCCGCGATGCGGATCGCAGTTCGGGGTGGTTCTTGACCGGCCCCGACCTGCCGCCGCTAATCTTTCCGGAGTTCACCTCCGATGGCTCCGGTGGCGCCGATGCAGAACTACGCGCTGCCGTTGATTGGGCCCTCGAGTCCCCCTTGCGGGAGGAGTGGAACAAGGATGCGCTCACGACCTTTGCGGACCTTTGGGTGTTCGAGGGCGTGGACTCTCAAGCTAACGCGGCTGCACTGGCAGAGGTTGAAGCCGCTGTGGATGCTCTGAAGCGACTGGCTCCCTCTCTTCCTAGGCCCCTGCAGCACCCCGCGCGGATCAGGATCGTTACTGTCGCGGACCAGGCGGCCACGCGTGTGAGCCTCTGGAGCATGGGGCTGTCGGATCCCGAGCGGCGCCCGGCTGTCGCTGTCCTCTATGGCCGCGCCAAACGGGCCGGGGACGTTCTCGTGGGGGACTCCATTAGCGAGACTGAATTGGTCACTCAATTGGCCCTTGTCGGGTCTTCATGTGAGTGCGATACGGATCGCCAGTGGCTTTCTGAGCCCAGCCTGCCCCTTCGGTGGTCGACTGAGATGCAGCACTCTGCGGCGGACAGTCTGGGCTTTGACCCTGAAAGTCCCTTGGTCGTGGCGGAGGTCGGGCGCATTCTTTCGCAAGTGCAGGCTGGAAACCGGGGAGGGGGATCAAAGGGTGGCGTGGCCGCGTTGCTTCTGGGCTACACAGAATCCTCACTGGCGGAGGGCGTGGCCCTGCCTACTCCGGCCGAGGGAGAACTGGAAGGTGCTGCGGGGGCTCCCAATTCTTTGCACCCCGTGGTGGGCGACGACTGGTCTTTTGAGGAACCTTCCGGCGAACCTGCTCCCGTACCCCGTTCCTGGGCATCCAACTTCAAAACCTCCGTCGTAGGGTCCCTGGCTCTGCTCCTTGCGCTGGTTACAGGTTTGTGCCTTTGGATTTACATGAGAAGGCGTCCTGCATGAACGCTCTCTCACTTGTTCTGCATGAGTTGCGGCATCGCTGGCCGGGTGCACTGATAGGGACACTGGTCGTCGGCATAGCCGTGGCATTGGTGGTCGTCTCCCTGGCTCTCGCCAGGGCCGGTGAAAAGGAGACGCGGCTCATTCAACGTGATGTGGGACTCAACGTCCTCATACTGTCCGACCAGACGGACTTGGCGGCTTATTGGGCCCGGGGGTACTCCGACCATTCCAT
>JAPKBO010000267.1 GCA_028823395.1 Planctomycetota bacterium
GCACATCGAGCCCGTTACGATTCCGAATGAGTGGTGTATTATTATATGTAAACCCATGCCCTGTATTGGTTTACGTCACTTTCGTTGGCCTGTGATTCGAACGGCACGGCGTTTGTATTGGAGGTGGCACCGGTCCTTCCTGATATGCGGCCACCCTGCCGCCAGTGGGGGCGGGTTGGCTCTTCCTGGGCTTTGTTCTCTGATTTTTTTGCGTCTGGCCTCGATTCCTTGATGGTTGACTCCTTGACCCTAGGGCTCAAACCCAGACAATGGTAACCAAGCCGATTGCCCCCCCTAGATAGCCTCCACCTGGCCCATTCCTGGAGGGGTTGCGAGCCCCGGTTGTACCCCTCACTGAGTTCCTGCTTTTGAGAACTCTCGTGGGGGATCTACAAGGCGGGTGCCTAGCTACTCACACTACATGACTCACTCTCTTCAGACCGCCCGCACCCACACTTCCTACGCTCTCCCTCTAACGCAGTGGGGGGTTGGCCTAGTGGCTCTCGTCCTTGCGGGTTGTGGATCCGGACCGGGTAGTTCATCGACCATCGCAGCCCACCCTCCTGGCACTCTTGTCGTCAAGCCGGATGGCGGGTTCTTTTACGCCGATGCCAACAACATGGGCAACGGGTCTGAGGTGCACATTTCACGTCAGGCCTATGGGCGGCTCGTTGAAGTCTTCGGTCTCGATTCTTCGGGCATAAGGGTTCACATGGCAAGTGACTTCGTCATGGCCCCAACTCAGGTCAGTGACGGCCAGAACTACGTGGTTGAGGCCAACCCGGTTACGGCTCAACAGGTCCTCGTCATCCTGCGTGACGTGATGGATACGACAGCCAGTGGTGGGTTGGCGCAGTTTCACAGCCTGCTGTATTCGGTGGGCGAGAACCTGATGCCGATCTTTGACGCCGACACGATGGGTGCCGGTCTGTACTCCATGGTCCCGCGCAATTCGGCCGTCGTCTTGCAGTTTGACGATGTGATGGACCCTTCCACTATCAGCGACACCACCTTGCGGTTGTCCGTCGGCAGTCCGCCGATAACACCCTTCGAGGCACGCATTCTACCCGACCCGTTCCACGGCGAACTCATCTCCGGAGGAGCCGGTAACTCGCCCATCTACCGCTCTACCCGCATCATTATCGATACGACCGTGACGGAGATCGAGTCGTTCCAGTACGAACCGCCCCTGCCCATCAATGGCGTTGGCTTCCCTGCCGGCCTCGACGTGAACCTAGCTAGTGTGGAGGTCCGAATTCCCACAGTGATGAGTTCTGCGGTCGGCCAGAACAAGCTGCTGATGAACCCCTCCGGGCACCCCCTGACGACCAATGGCAACGGTCCCGTGGACTGGAGTTCGCCAACAGTGGACGTTATCCGGGCTGCTCGTTCCGGCGGTTCGGGTAACGTGACCGGCGACGCGTACAACGGGTTCCTACTGGATAACCTCCCCCCCGAGGTCGTGGGCACTCAGCAGGTCAGTATCGACATGGCTCCCCAATATCTGGGGGGGTCGGATTTCCTGCTCCCGCAGGTGACCTTTGATTCGGTCTTCTGCTCCACGACTCCAAGTGCGGGGGACGTGTTCTTCCAGGACGGCCTCTTCGCTGAGGTAAGCCAGGCGCCTAGCATCGTTAAGGACGGGGTATTGAAGAACGTGGTTGTGCGCGTGCTGCTGTACCCGACTCTCTGGGATGACGCCGGAAGCCAAGGGGTTCAGGAGTGGATTCTCAACGGACAGGGCGATTCTGAGTTCTTGGCGGCCTTTGATCCGTCGGACGACATGGGTCAGGAGACGTGCTTCGTGCGAATCCTGCCGACTCCCTTGGGGTATCCCAGCCAACCGACGACCGGGCTGGCTCCAGCGTCTTCGTTCACTCTGCGTTTTAGTGAGCCCATGGATCCGTCTTCCGTCACGGCCTTCGACGCCATGACGCTGACTCGACAGCCCATGCCCCCGTCTGGGCAGCCGCCCCTGCCCACTAGCGACTTCGTGGTCGGCTCCATGGCGCAGACACTGGATTTGTTGGAGTTCACCTACGTGCCGGACCTGCCCTTGGCCCACTGGCTGGGGAGCGCTTTCGATTATTGGCTGACCCTCTCCGCCGACGATCTCGCGGCGACGGACCTCGCGGGTAATCACCCAGGAACTCTGCTACCGTCCATCAAGGCAAGCACCGATCCCACGGCCATCAACCAGCGCAACGGCGGGCGCGTGAGCCGCTTTACGGGCATGGACGAGGAGGCTCCCCTGGGCGATCCTCAGACCGGGCCTATCCCCGAGTGGACGGGGCAGCACCTCTACGACTTGGTTCGCCAATCGATCAAGCCTCGGCCAGTGGTGCGTACCTGGACCAACGTGGACCGTTCCCAGCCCATGGTGACTCAGATGGTCCCTTTCTCCCTTGGAATCCAGACGCCGCTCTCCAGCCTGGGGAGCAAGATGCAGCAGATGTGGCGTTACGTGGACTTCTCCTTCGGCTTGGCGGATCCGTCTAACCACAACGTGGACCTGGAGGGTATCTGGTGGGCTCCGGTGGGGGGCGCGGTGGGCTCGGACTACTTCTCCAATTTCGAGATCCAGATGGGCCACTCCCTGTACGCGCCGGATGAGTACATCGATCCAGGTTCGCTATGGCCGCGCTTTCCCATCAGTGGCTTCAAACCCAATTTTGCGAGCAACTACTTCGACCAGGCGAATGATCCGCCGAACGTGGTCCACCCTCGCTACTTGGGTTACCTCATCAGCCCTGGCGATCTGACAGTTCATCCGGTGTCAGGCACCAAGTTGATGCCCTATCCCTGGAACCGCAACTCTGCTCCTCAGGATTGGACAACTTACACTTGGCGCGATACGAGCCTGCGCAAGCGTGCAGGGCCCAAGTGCGGCGGCGTCGATCCGCAGCAACTGTGGAAGGCTCTGGGTCTGACTGACCCGGGCTGCTTCTACTACAAGCAGGCCAGCGTTCGATCCATCGGATTGGCTCTCCTGACAGAGTTCCGGTGCTTCCCCGACCAGGGGGCCGCCGGCATCAACGGCCTCGATATATCGTTGGCGGCCAACTCATCATCCAAGCCCTATTTCCGGGCGTTCTCGACTGGTGGTTACAACCAGTCGGGCAACCCGGTGACGATCGATCCCGATACGGAAAGTAAAGCCAATGGTGGCTTCAATCCCGGCTCAAAGCCTCCGGGCAAGCCAACATACGGGATGGATAACGCCTTCTATATCGGTGCGGCGGACTTCGTTGTACGCGTGAGTCACAGCTACTCGGTGTGGTTTCCTGCGACCAACCCCAAGGACGGTACCTTCTTCGCACAGCCTCTCTATATGGCTCCGACGATGGAACCGCGTGCGGAGGACCAGCCTATGGGCACTTCGATTTCCCTGGCGTTCCGCGGCGTGAAGAAATCCACTCCGATTGATCCTGCTTGCGGGGACGGACCCGAGCCCTGGACCGAGAACGCGACCACCCTGGACGCATATGGCGACCACTATAACGACTGCGTCCTCGCTTGCCCGCCCGTGCCCAACCATAACGATGCCAAGGAGAATATCTACATCAAACTCCTTGGCAATGGATCGTGGGTGACAGATATCACCCAGAT
>JAPKBO010000063.1 GCA_028823395.1 Planctomycetota bacterium
TTGAAAGGTGAGGTGTGCGGAGGCGCTAGAAACCCATGTCCATGCCGCCGCCCATACCGCCCATGCCGCCGCCCATGCCGCCCATGCCGCCGCCCATTCCACCCATGCCGCCCATGTCTCCCATGCCACCCATGTCGTCACCGCCACCAGGGGCCGCGGCTTCCTTCTCGGGCTTGTTGACGATGAGGGCGTCGGTTGTCAGGAGCAATGCTGCCACGCTGACGGCGTTGAGCAGTGCGGACTTGGTGACCTTGGCGGGGTCGAGGATGCCCATCTCTATGAGATCGCCGTACTCGCCGGTGAGGGCGTTGAAGCCCCAACTCGACTGCTTGCTACGCAGCACCCGGTGGGAGACGACGGGGCCGTCGTGCCCTGCGTTCTCAGCGATGCGTTCGATGGGGCCGGCAGCCGCGCGGAAGAGGATATCGAGACCCATGTTGTAGTCCACGTCGTCCTTGACGTGCATGGACTTCAGGACGTCTCGGGCTCGCAATAGGGCCGATCCGCCACCGGGCAGGATGCCCTCGGCGACAGCGGCGCGGGTGGCGTGCAGGGCGTCCTCGATGAGAGCCTTGCGCTCCTTCACCTCGGTGTCCGTTGCTCCGCCCACGTTGATCTGAGCGATGCCGCCCGTCAGGCGCGCCAGGCGCTCCTGCAGTTTTTCGCGATCGTAGTCGCTGGTGGTGCTTTCAACTTCGCGGCGAATCTGCGCCACGCGAGAATCCACCTCGGCGCGTGCGCCCTTTCCGCCCACCACCGTGGTGGCGTCGGAGCTGATCACGACGCGCCTTGCACTGCCTAGGTGGGAGAGCTTGACGTCCTCGAGCTCGAGGCCCAGGTCCTTCATGATCGCCGTGGCGCCAGTCAGGGCTGCGATGTCCTGGAGCATTTGCTTGCGCCGGTCGCCGTACCCAGGTGCCTTGACGGCACATACTTGCAGTACGCCGCGCATCTTGTTCACGACCAGGGTGGCAAGGGCTTCGGACTCCACGTCCTCGGCGATGATGAGCAGCTGTGCGTTGGCCTGCTTGGCTTGCTCAAGGAGACCGAGGATGCCTTGAACGTTGCTGATTTTGCCCTCGTGGACAAGAATCATGGGCTTGTCGAACTCGCACTCCATGGTGTTCGTCGCAGTGACGAAGTGGGGCGAGAGGAAGCCGCGGTCGAATTGCATACCTTCCACCAGGTCCACGTCGGTCTCCATGGTCTTGCCGTCTTCCACGGTGATGACGCCGTCCTTGCCGACCTTCTTCATGGCCGAGGCAATCAACTTGCCCACTTGGACGTCGTTGTTAGCCGAGATGGTGGCGATCTGCCGTATCTCGGAGCCGTCGCCCACGGGCTTGGCGGCCTTATCGAGAGCTGCGATAATGGCGCGCGATCCATCGTGCAGAGCGCGGTTGATCACAGCGGGTGCGGCTCCAGCGGCGAGGGCCTTCATGCCTCCCTCGAAGAGAACGGAGGTCAGGAGCGTGGCGGTCGTGGTGCCATCACCCGCGACGTCGCTCGTCTTACTGGCCACTTCTTTGACCAGTTGTGCACCCATTTGCTCGTAGGGATCGCTGAGTTGGATCTCTTCCGCGACGGATACTCCGTCCTTGGTGACGGTCGGTGCGCCCCAGCCCTTGTCGAGGATGGCGTTGCGGCCGCGGGGGCCAAGGGTGGAGGTGACAGCGCGGGCGAGCTTGTCGACGCCGCGTCGGATAGCTTCGCGTGCTTCCGTCTCAAAAACCATTTGCTTGGCCATGGATTGCCTTCTTGTCCGGTTCGTGTCCCGTAGGGACGTGTGGGGATGGGTGATCGGTGCCGCCTGCAGCGGAGCGGGCGGGGTGTGCACACCAAAAGCAAGAAGGGTGCCGCCCTCGTTTTGATTCGCAAGTGCTTGTTCTATAAAGACTTGCGCGCATTCATACCCCGCGCCATGCTGCCAGGATGGCAGGTGCTGAGGGATAGGGACCCTAGGCCTGCCACTCTGACAGGTAACTTCGATCCCCGCGGAAGGGGTCGTGAGGTGGGGTGCAATGGTGGCTAGGATGACCCCATGAGTACGCCCCTCCTCGCCGCCACCTGCATTGTGATTCTCGGCCCGCTGTTCCGTCAGGATGCTCAGGAGGTTCCAGCGCCACCCGTCATTGAACTTGAGGATCTGGCCGGTGGAATCACCTTCCTGAGCCTGGACGACCTCCCGGTGGACGACCTGGACGCACGCGGCGTCGCATTCTTGCGCTGCGAGGGTTTCACGGCGGTGTCCCAGCCCGGAGCCATGGATGAGAGCGTCGCCAGCGTGTACCTGCACTGCGGCGCATGGTTGAGAGGCCGCCTGATTGGAGGCACCGGAGAGTCGATCAACCTGGCCCTGGGTGGGGCTACGCCGGTGTCCCTCTCAATCGATGAGGTGGCTGCGATTCGCTTTCCCGGTCGTCAGCCCGCAAGTGGAAGCATCCTGCCTGAGGCTCCCGATGAAGGCGACCGCCTCTACCTGCGTCGGGGCGCGGGACTGGACCGTGTCGACGGTTTGGTCGATGGGTTCGAGCCCGAGGGGGTCCGCTTTCAGGGCCGCTTTGGTCTGAAGTCCCATCCCTGGAAGGAGGTCGTGGCAGTCTTTGTCGAACAGCTTGATGAGCCGACTGAACAGGTGGCGGAGTCTCCGGTCGTCGTGGACTTGCGTGGGGGGGGGCGCTTGGGCGGCGACCTAATAACGGTAAGTGCGGGTGGATTGGAACTGACGACGACTTTCGGCACGGCCTTGCGAATCCCCTTGCCCCTGGTGCGCGAAGTGATGAGCGCCGACGGTTCGTTTCAATTCCTCTCGGATCTACCGCTATCGGATACAGGCCCCAGTGATCTGTTTGGGGGATCAGAGGGGTTGGGTATGCGTTATCCCGCTCAAGTGGATCGTAATTACGCAGGTGACGCTCTGCGCACAGGGGGCCGGACGTTTGCCCGGGGTCTGGGAGTGCACGCTCCCAGTCGTCTCACTTGGAAGTTGGATGGATCCTGGAAATCCCTGCGTCTCGGAGCGGGCTTGGACGACTCGGCGTTGGGCGGTGCCTACCAGGGCTCGGTGGTATTCCGGGTGCACGTGGACGGGGTAGAGCGCTGGGCCAGTCCGCTGGTGCGCGGGGGCCAAGGCCCATTGAGCGTGCCCCCTCTGGATCTCACCGGCGCACACTCGTTGATCCTAGAGGTGGATCCCGCCAGCGAGGCCTTCTTCTGCGATCGAGCCAACTGGTTGCGCCCGGTGCTTGTGCGCGCGCAATGACTTTTGGAACGGGGCTCTAGGGTAAGAACGTGATGCGCAGGCCGTCGGTCATGCCGGGCAAGGAGTCCGTTCCATCCCTGAACAGGAACTGGAAGTAGTGGGTGGAACCGGCCAGGAACCCGGAAGCGCCCAAAGCCAGCGTGTAGCGCGCCGTACCTGTTCCATCGGCCTGGGCCAATAAGAGGCGCCTTAGGCTGCCTCCTTGGACACACCGCACCCCTTGGCCAAAGGGCGTGGAGTCGCGCTCCTCGCCGTGGAAGAAGCCGCCTGTGGCTCCTGGGGGCAGGGCCACCGCCCGCAGGGTGAGGTCCGCGGCAGCGACCGAGGCTGAACCTTCGGCGTCCATGCGCGCCGGTCGGCCAGCTGAGTTCACGTGACTCGTGCAGAACCCGGTGCCTACTCCCGCCCGCGGGTGTGCCTCAAACCAGTCCATGAACCGTGGGGCGAAGGTTGAATTGAAGATGGGGGAGTGTTGCGAGAGATGCATCTTCCAGAGCTCAACCCCTGTTCCTCCACGGCCGTTCTTCCACTGCCACACCTGGGTCTCCTTGCCGATGACCAGCGTAGAGAGATCCATCCAGGGAGCGGACTTGTCCACGGGGTCGCAGCCGTTGAAGGTGCCCCACCAGTTGGTCGTGTATTGGGCTCCCGGGTACGGGGGCATTCCGACATAGAAGCCACCGGCATAGAGCACGACCGGATCGATCGTGCCGTGGACGTGCAGAACGCTGACGGGGTCGGTTGCGGCGCAGTTGGCCGGGTCGTTCCATGTGAGACCCGCCAGGGTACCCAGCGCGGCAAAGCGCTCACCTGTTGAGCAGATGAGACGGTGCCCCAGGAATCCACCGTTAGAGTGCCCCGCAAGCCAGACCCGACGCGGGTCCACGTTGAGCACCCTCTCGATGGCATCGATAAGGTTCAGGACGTAGCCCTCGTCATCGACTCCCGACCCATAGAAATCACAGCAGGCATCCGTCGCGTTCCAAAAACGTGTCCCGAGGGGGTCCACGGTTCCGTCGGGATAGGCGTAGAGGATCCCGCGTGCTTCAGCCTCGGGGCGCAGCCTGAAGTAAGCCTCCTGGATGTTCCCATCGAACAAGATGGCGTGTAGCAGGATCAGCAGCGGCGTGCGCTCGGCCGGGTCGTAGGATGAAGGCACGTAGACCGTGACGGGTCCACGTCCCACGTCCACCTGGATCGTGGTCTGGGCGCTGGCTGCAGGGCCAAAGCCGAGCAGTCCTACCCATAGAACGGGCAAGAGAAGTGCATATCGTAGGCAGCGGGACATGGCTTCATCCTACCTCGCTCGGGAGGGCGCGATACCTATCCGATTGGTTGGAGGCCGTGGGAGGAACCTTCCGGGGTATGCCAACGTCAAAACCACGTTAGGGGCCCAGCACGGGGCATAGGGAGCCATTTTGTTGTGTCTCTGGTGGCGACCCACTAGCCTGGAACCTCGGCTGTCCATCGGATTATTCATCTTGACCCGCCTCGCAATTATTCAATCCTTCGCCTGCTTGGTGATGTCTCTGGCAACGAGCGTTCCGGTGGCCGCCCAGGCTCATGTGGCCGAGGTCACCCACGCCTCGGTTGGGGCCGGCGATGGATTCGCCATGGCCATGGCTGTGGAGGGTGCGGATGCCGTCTTGGCCGCGCCCTTTAAGGGACCCAAGTACCGTGGTCGCGCCTGGGTGTTCGACGGGATCAGTGGCGCCCCGCGCTATGCCCTGAGCCCCTCCAACTCCAGCCCCAACGACACCTTCGGGCTCGCCGTGGCGGTGCATGGTGGGTTGGCGGCCGTTTCGGCTGCCACTGATTACAATGGCCCCAACTCGGGGTCGGTCTTTCTTTTTGATTTGCAGTCGGGACAGGAGCTGTTCGAGTTCCGTGCTTCCGATGGCGCAGCGGGGGATCTCTTCGGCCAGTGCCTGGCGATGGGGCCCGGTCGCTTGGTGGTTGCGGCTCCGGGTGCGGATGTGGGCGACCAGGACTGCGGAGCGCTCTACGTGTTCGATACGCAGAGTGGCAACCTGCTGAAGAAAGTCGTGGCGAAGCGGCCTGGGCCCGGGATGCGCTTGGGAATGAGGCTGGGCCTGGACGGTTCGCACATTGTGGCCAGCGCCAACTGGGACAAGCCGGACCTAGGACGCGGCACGGTCTATGTCTTTGATCTCTTCGGAGGCAAGCAGTTACACAAGCTGGATGCTCAGAACGGCCAGGCGGGCGACGCCTTCGGCGCTTCACTGGTGGCGGGCGGCGGCCGCGTGCTGATCGGTGCTCCCAGCAGTGACCAGGGGCCGGTCGAAGACTTAGGTAAGGCGTACCTCTTTGACTTGACCACCGGAGCCGAGCTCATGTACCTCCCTCCGCCTCCGAATATCGCAGAGAATGATCGGTTCGGCTCGGCGGTGGCATTAGCTGATGGACTCTTGCTGGTGTCCGCTCCCGGCGCGGATGCGGCGGGCCTCGATCTCGGGTCGGTGCATCTGCTGGATTCTCAGACTGGAGCCCCGCTGGGTGAGTTCACCCGCTTCGGCCTGCAGGATGGGGACCGCTTCGGTACACGCCTCTCCGCTAGCGGCGCCCGGGTTCTGGTGGGCGTGCCATTCGCGAGTGACGCAGGGGCCGGCTCTGGGGAGGCGCATTTGTTTTGCCTGATGCGCGATTTAGGCCAGCCTTACTGCGCTCCTGGAAATCCCAACTCGACCGGGTTGCCCGCTCTGATGGGTGCCTACGGGGCGGATGAGGTGGCTTGCGGCCAATTTCAGTTGGCGGCTAGTCAATTGCCGCCGGCCAGACCGGCCATGGCCCTAGCGAGCCAGACCATGGGCTGGGTGCCTTTCGTGAATGGGGGACAAGGCAATCTGTGTCTGGGCGGCAGCATTGGACGCTTCCGGATGGACGTGGGTTACACCGACCCCGACGGCACCTTCTTCGTACCCATTGAGCTCGACAACCTTCCGCTGCCCCTGCCGCCCAGGGTCGTTCCCGGGGACACCTGGTACTTTCAGTTGTGGTTCCGTGACAAGAACCCGAGCCCAACCTCAAACATGACTAGCGGTCTGCGCGTGCAGTTCCAGTAGGTCCCTTGCGCTTCAGCCCTCGCGGGAGCGGCGTGCTTGGGCCTCGGGCAGTTGCCGGTAGTACATGGCGCGATTACCGCCGGCTTCCTTGCATCGGCGTAGGGCAATCTCCGCGTGACGGCGCAAGGCCTCGACGGACTCGATGTCTTCGCCGTCAAAGGTTTCAAAGCCGATGCTGGCGGAGATTTCGACTTGCTTTTCGGTACCTGGATAGGGACCACTTAGGACCTCGATCTCCTGGCGCATTCGTCCGACGACGCGGGCCGCATGGACCCGTGGTGTATAGGGCAAGAGCACGGCGAACTCGTCTCCGCCGATGCGTCCGCCCACGTCTTCTGTACGCAGATTGTCACGCACCACCGAGCCCACTACCTCGATGACCGCGTCGCCTACCGTGTGATCGAAGATCTTGTTGACGTTGCCGAAATTGTCCAGATCGATGAGGACAAGGGCAAGGTCGAGGTGGTGGCGTTGGGCTGCGGAGAAGTGCTCACCCAGACGCAGGTCAAAGGCCATGGGTCGCAGGAGAGACGTGCGGTCGTCGTGCACGGCGGCGTAACGCATCTCGTCCAACTCTTTTTGGTGTGCCCCGCGCCGACGTAGGCTGTCGATGCGCATGGCGAATTCTTCCAGGGGGGCTTTGCTGTAGATCAGATCCCAGGGACCCGGATCAAGTGTGCGCGCGGCGATGAGAGCGGGCAGGGGGTCGTCCGGGGTCGTGACGACCAGTACGGGCAGGGTGGCGTCCCCGCGGGCGGCGGCCAGGACCTCCAGCTCGACCACCCCGCCCCTGGAGAGGGGGTCGATGATCACGAGGGCTGGCTTTTGACGGGCGAGCTGCTGGCGGGTCTGGGCCAGACCTGTGCTCGTCTCAATGCGCATTTCTAGAGAAGAAAGAGCCTGTAGGTGTTCGGATAATCCTTCTCCACGGTGGTCGCAGATAAGGATGAGGGGGGCTTCAGGAGAAGGCATGGCCGGGGAAGGATGTCCTAGTCGGGCGCAGGAGTCCCATAATGAACAGTTCAAGTGTATCCCCCGGAGGGCTCGGAGGAGAACCCACTCCTTGGCCCGTTCCGATTGACACGCCCCTCCAGGGCCGTAAACTCCCCTCCCCGTTTCCGAATGAGACCCTGCTCTGCATGGGGCCTCAAGCGTGTTCGGGAGGGTGTTCGGGCAGCGGCCGGAACACTCCGTAAATGTACCCCAGGGGGTTCTCCGTCCCGTCGGGACGGGCTCACCTGGGTTTCAAATTTCAACTTCCTTACATCTCTTCCAATCGCTCAACGGGGAACCACGCGTTCCCCACGAGGACCATGGACAACAAACTAACCGTTCAGCAACTTATCGAAGCTGGCGTGCACTTCGGATGCCGTATTTCACGGTGGAATCCGAAGATGGCTCCGTTTATTCACGGACGCCGCAACAACACCCACGTTATCGATCTCCGTCAGACCATGCGCGGCCTCCTGCGCGCCCAGAACTTGCTCTTCAAGATCGCTTCCGAGGGACAGAGTGTCCTCTGGGTCGGTACGAAGCGCCAGGTGAAGGGTGTCGTTCAAGAAGCTGGCCAGCGCACCGGCATGCCTATCGTCACCGAGCGTTGGATCGGGGGCACCCTGACCAACTTCTCCGTGATCCGTTCCCGCCTCAAGCGACTCGAGGAACTGGAATCCTACGACGACGCCAAGGTGGAGGAGATGAAGCTCAAGAAGAAAGAGCTCGCCAGGATGAACCGCGAGAAGCGCAAGATTACGCGGAACCTCGGTGGTATTCGCGAGATGTCCAAGATGCCTGGTGCCATGGTGGTGATCGATCCCTCACGTGAGACGAACGCCACCAAGGAAGCTCGCAAGATGGGTGTAGTGACCATTGGTCTGCTCGATACCGATTGCGATCCGGATTCCGTGGACATTGTGATCCCCGCTAACGACGACGCGTTGAAGTCCGTGCGCCTGATGATCGAACAACTCGTGGACTCGGTGGAAGCTGGCTGGCACGACCACGGCGAGAAGGAAGCGTCCCTTGGGGTTGCCGAGAAGCGCGAAGAGGGAATTAGTGACGAGGTGCGTCCGACCCGCACGCGTACCTTGCCCGCGCCCATTGGCGGCGAGGCTGCGGCGAGCGATGCCGACACGGCCGCGGTGGCCGTGGCAGAGGAGGGAGCTGCCGCTCCTGAAGCAACGGCTGAGGCTGCCCCGGCACCTGAAGCAGCGGCTGAGGCTGCCCCGGCACCTGAAGCAACGGCTGAGGCTGCCCCGGCAGTTGAAGAGCCCAAGCCCGCTGATGGCGGAGCCGGCAGCGAAGCGTAATCCCTTCTTATCTGAATCCCCCAGCGAGTCACTGAGACTCTCCTACGAGAGACAATCGATCCATGCCCGAAATTACAGCAAGTATGGTGCGCGAACTGCGCGAGAAGGCCGGCGCCGGCATGATGGAATGCAAGAAGGCTTTGACCGCCGCCGATGGCAACATCGAGGCTGCCTTTGACGAATTGCGCAAGTCCGGTCTGAAGACGGCAGCCAAGAAGGCTGGCCGTTCCACCAGTGAAGGACGTCTGGCGGCAAGCATCTCCGACGATGGGCACAGCGGCGCGATGGTTTCGATTGCCTGTGAGACGGACTTCGTCGCTAAGACTCCTGACTTTGAAGGTTTCTTGACCGACCTCTGTGCCAATGTTCTGGCGAACACGCCCGCTGATGTGGAAGCGTGCTTGGCTCAGGACTGGCCCCACGGTGGTTCGGTGGCCGATGCACTGGCTGCCCTGATCGGCAAGCTGGGGGAGAACATCCTCATCGACGGTGTTCAGGCCTACTCCGCTCCCGCGGGTCAGGTGGCGTTTTACGTGCACCACGATATGAAGAAGGGTGCTCTTGTCAGCGTGGAGACCGGCAGCGACAAGGCGACGGCTGCCGACCCTCTGCGCGACCTGTGCATGCACATCGTGGTGTTCAATCCCGATGCTATCGACCGGGACGCGGTGGATGCCGAGATCGTTGAACGCGAGAAGACCATCATCCGGGAGAATCTCGCGGGTAAGCCCGAGGCGATCCAGGAGAAGATCATGACGGGTCAGCTAGAGAAGTTCTTCGCCCAGCGCGTGGTTACCGAGCAGCCGTGGATCAAGGACGACAAGTCCACGGTGGGCAAGGCGCTGAGCACTGCCTTGGGTGACGGTACTCGCCTGACGGCCTTCCGGCGCTTCCAGCTGGGCAACTGATCCCGCGCACGGATTCGATCTGTGCAAATAGGGGCGCTCCCCATATGGGTCTGGGGGTCAGGGAGCACTCTTTTGAGTGTCCCAGGCTGGATGCATGCCATCCCCAGATGATTGCGGGCGCCAGAGCTGGCGCCATGCTCTTGGACGATCCCGTGGGGGACTGTGGCGTGGGCGAGGAGGGTGCCCCGGTGGAGGGGTTCGATCCCCTGGCCCTGTTCAGGCGTTGGCTGGAGCGCGCGGGAGCCCCCGAGGGCGAAGTGCCGCCCACGGTCCAGGACATGCTCGAAAATGGTATGGGTGAGGGAACGCCCATCGAATCCTAAGCGTGCTTCCGGGGCGGGGCCTGAGTTCTTACCCTGTCTGTCCCCGCAACCGCAATCCCACTCATGTCCTACCAACGCATTCTTCTCAAGCTCTCCGGTGAAGCATTGGGCCAGCCCTCAGACGGGCACGGTATCCACGCCGGCAGCGTGACCGGTATAGCCCGTCAGATCGCCCGGGTCGTTGGGCTCGGCGTTGAGGTGGCTCTGGTCTGCGGCGGCGGGAATATCCTGCGCGGCGCCGAGTTCAGCGAGATGGGTGGCCAACGCGCGAACGCCGACTACATGGGCATGCTGGGTACGCTGATCAATGCAATGGCTCTGTCCGATGCTATCGAGCAACAGGGGGTAGAGACGCGCGTCATGAGTGCTCTCGAAGTGCGTCAGGTGGCCGAGCCCTTCGTGCGCCGGCGTGCGTTGGCCCACTTGGGTCGCGGCCGAGTCGTCCTGCTGGCCGCCGGCACGGGTAACCCCTTCTTCACCACGGACACGGCGGCTGCCCTGCGCGCCACCGAGCTGGGTTGCGAGGTACTTCTGAAGGCCACGAAGGTGGACGGTGTCTACAGCGCCGACCCCAAGATTGACCCGAGTGCTGAGCGCTACTCGAGCCTCGATTACATGGACGTCTTGAGCCGCAATTTGCGGGTTATGGACAGCACAGCCATCACTCTGTGCATGGAGAACAACCTTCCGGTGGTCGTCTTCGACCTATTCGAGGAGGGCAACTTGGAGCGAGTCGTGCGTGGCGAAGAGCTGGGCACCCGGATTAGGAACTCATCATGACTTATGACACTATTTTGGCCACAGCCCAGGAACGCATGGGCAAGGCTCTCGATCACACCCAGGACCAGCTCCGTCACATTCGCACCTCGCGTGCTTCCGCCGGCTTGGTGGAGAATCTGAGGGTGGACTACTACGGCAGCCCCACGCCCCTGCTGCAAATGGCGCAGATCTCGATTCCCGAGCCGCGTCAGATCATGATTAAGCCGTTCGATGTCTCGACCCTCGGGGAAATCACCAAGACGCTGCTGAAGTCCGAGCTCGGGATCAGCCCCGAGAATGACGGCAAGGTGGTGCGCCTGACGATGCCGCCCCTGTCGGGGGATCAGCGCGAGAAGTACGCGGCCAAGGCCAAGGGGCTGGCTGAGGAAGGCCGAATAGCCATCCGTAGCGTGCGTCGCGATGCCAATAAGGAAGCCGACGCCCTGATGAAGGATGGTTCCATGGCCGAGGACGTGTGCCACGACTTGCACGACGCGATCCAAAAGCTCCTCAAGGAGTACGAGGGCAAGGTCGGCGAAATCCAGGACAAGAAGACCGCTGAGATTCTCGAGGTCTGACCGAGAACTTGTGAGATCTGATTGGCGGTGGATCGGTCCGGCTGTTTGGACTAGAATTCTCGCCGCTCGGCAATCACCTGCAGCCGAGAGTTGGAAAACAGGTGGGCGCGTAGCTCAGTTGGTAGAGTAGCTGGCTTTTAACCAGTAGGTCCCAGGTTCGATCCCTGGCGCGCTCACCACCTTCCTTTTCCAACCCCGGATGCCGGAGCGTCAGCGATGCCGTTCGACCCTTAGGCCACCGGTTCCGCAGCGCGAGATCCGCAGGCCGCTTCCACGGCTTCAATGCTCTTGGGGATCGCGGCGGTGAGAATTTCGTTCCCGTCGTTCGTGATGAGAATGTCATCTTCGATGCGCACGCCGATGCCGCGCCAACGCTCTTCGACGTCTTGGTTCGAGGGGTCCACGTAGAGCCCGGGTTCGATCGTAAAGACCATGCCCGGCTCAAGGGTTCGCGAGGAGCCTTCGCTGGCGTAGTACCCGCAGTCGTGCACGTCGAGTCCCATCCAGTGTCCGGTGCGGTGCGGATAGAAATCCGTGTAGCTGCGTGATTCGATAATCTCGTCGATGCTGCCTTCTAGGAGACCGAGCCCGACGAGTCCTTCAACCAGGCAGCGCAGGGCCACTTCGTGAATGGATGCGAAGCTGACGCCCGGAACGCTGTGTTCGATGGCTTTTTCCTGGGAGTTCAGGACGATCTCGTAGATCGCGCGCTGTTCGTCGTTGAAGCGGCCATTGACTGGGAACGTGCGCGTCACGTCAGAGGCGTAGTAATTCCACTCGGCTCCCGCGTCGATCAGGAGCAGGTCGCCATCGCGCAGCTCGGCGTTGTTCTCTACGTAGTGCAGGATGCAGGCGTTGCCGCCTCCGGCCACGATGTTGTTGTAGGCGGCTCCGGTGCTGCCACGTCGCTTGAAGGTGTACTCCACCAGTGCGTCGACCTCGCACTCGTTCATACCCGGCGCTGTGGCGGCCATGGCGGCCACGTGTGCTTCGGTGGTGATGGCGCAGGCCTGGCGGATCTGATCGATCTCGGCCTCTGACTTGAACAATCGCAGCTCGTGCAGAGCGGGCGTGTGGTCGACCATGCTCGTCAAGGGCCGAACGCCTCCGCGTGCCTTGCGGCGCACGGCGCTGAGGACCTCGCCCATCTTGCGGTCGCGTTCCATGTCGAAGCCCGTGCCGTAGACGACCTCTTCGTAGCCCGTGAGGCACTCGGGGAGGTCCTCCCAGAGATCCTCGATGTCGCGCGCCTCGTCGACTCCCAGGGCCGCGGGTGCCGCGTCCAGTCCCAGGCGTCTGCCGTTCCAGATCTCCATCAGCTTGTCCAGCTCGCGCAGGTACAGGATCGAGCGTCCCGGCCCGTTCCCCTCAAGGTCGGGGAGCAGGACCAGGCAGGCCTCGGGCTCGGCGAAGCCGGTCAGGTACCAGAAATCGCTGCTGGGCCGAAAGCGAAAATCGCAGTCGTGGTTGCGCACCATGGAGCGGTTGGTGGGGATGACGGCAGCGGTGCCCGTGGTGCAAAGGTGCTTGAGGAATTGGCGGCGATGTTCTGCGTACATGGGGAGGTCTGGGTAAGGGGTGGATCCCAAGGATACGATTCCCCCGTGCGGAACGGGAGGGGGGCTTGTCCTACCTGTCGGACTCAGTCGTCTAGGCGTTCGATGCGGTAGGGGATGACCAGGGGCTGCTCTAGGAGCGCGGCGATCTGCTTGTCGAGGGCGTGGATCTTGACCCAGGCCAGCTTCAGGGTCTGGGTATGGATCTTTGCGTAGCGTTCCTTGCGGCTTGTGGGGGTGCCGCTGCCCTTGACCTGCCAGACCTCATCGCGGATGTCCGTCCAGACCGTGCGTCTGCGCCGGTCCACCAAGGCCTGAATCCGGCCGGCGCGCTCGATCAGGCTGGCGGGCAGAATGAAATTCGCATCCTGCGGCTCTTCAATGACCACGGGTTCGGCATCCCCCAGCCAGACTTTCCAACGGCCCCGGGGCAGGAAGCTCGTCTGTAGGGAGTAGGGATTCCAGCACTCGGCCCATTTCAGATCGGCTGCGATTTCCGAGCAGGTGCCGGTGTCCCATGCGGGCGAGAGCGCGTGCAGCCGGAATTCCCCCTGCCCCGAGCTGGCGCTCTTGCCGGAGGCCTGCAGTTTCAGCGGTTGCTGCAGGCCTGGATCGACCAGGCGCGTCAGCATGGCGTGGGCCATGACTAGCCCGCCGGCCTCGCCTGGGTGAATGGCATCGGGGATGAGGGTCGCGTTCTCGTCCTGGGCGCGTAGGCGTTCTGTCGCCTGCATCAGGGGTTTGTTCAGATCCACGAAGCGGCAGTTGAACTCCTGCGCGAGTGTGCGGCAGGCATCGCCGTAGCGGATCAGGGTGTCGTTGTAGCCCCTCTCGTCAGCGCCTCCGTTGGCCTCCTGGCGTTGATCGAAATAGGTGGGGGAGAGCAGCACCAATTCGGACTCGGTCTCTTCAGAGAGGCGTTTGACGATGGCCGTCATGTCACGCTGATAGTTGGCCAGTAATTCTTCGTCAAAGGCTCGATAGCCTGCGTCGTTCATGCCCAACAGGATCGTGACCACGTCCGGCTTCTGTGCGATGACTTCTGCGTCGAGGCGTTCGAGGGCGTTGGCCGCCACGTCGCCGCTGACCCCGGCATTGAAGAAGGTCAGGCCCTTCTCTGGCATCAGGCACCACAGGGCGTTCTCAAAGGAGGCGACGTAGTGGCCTCCGTGGGTGATGCTGTCGCCTAGGAAGACGATCCGATCCCCGGTGCTGAACTCCAGAAACGTGCCGTCCGCCTGCGCCGTCGCCGAGGGCGTCGAGCCCCATAACAGGCAGAGAGTCAGGGTTGAGGTGAGGAAGAACCGTCGTCGTGTGGGTTTCATTGTGGCTGGAGCAGAAAGGACTCGATGGCGGAGGCGAGCCAGGTCAGGCGTTCGCCCCGTTCGGATGCGGTACCTAGGTGCAGGACGGTGCCCGTCCAGCCGGGCAGTTGCCCGCCGGGTTCGGTTAGGCCAACGCGTACACCCAGCAGCTTCGCGAGTACGGGGGCGATTTGTCCCACCGCAGCGCGTTGCGGGTCGTCGGCGGGCATGGACAGAAATAGCCCGCCCCTGACTAGGCTCTGGGGCAGGCTCTTGGCCTGGCCCGTGGGGAGCGCAACGCGCCGCTCGATCATGCGGCCCCAAAGGGTGGTGGGTTCGCCGCCGGGCTGCAGGTCCACGAGGATCGGCAGGCGCGGTTGGTCGGTTTGCATCCAGTCGAGGTACTCGATGCGTATCTCGTAGCCTGGGGGTTCGGGGATCAGGATGGCGACTTTGGCTGCGCCGCCGCCGCGGTGAACCACGTCGACTTGGACGCCGGTGGCTTCGACGCTGATGGTTAGCTCAAGGGTGGCGTCTCCGACGCGGATGCCGCGCACGGTCGCCTTGCGCCAGGCGACTGCGCTCGGAGCAGCATCCGCATTTTGGATGGGAGGAGGCAGGAACGGTTGCAGCAGCACTCCATCGGGTAGTGGTGCGAGGTTGCCGCCGGGTTCCAGTGGAGAGTCGAGTGGTGCGCCGGGCAGCAGATAGGGGGTGACGCTGGCGACCCAGCGCGGATCGGCGCCGACCTTCGCGTAGTGGCCCCAGGCGTCGGCATGGCGTCCTTGTGCCCGGGCCAGGAGACACAGTGCCGCGCGCCGTTCGGGTTCCGTTGTGCGGGCTTCCGCGGCGACCCAGTCGGCCCACATGCGCCAGGTGGGGACGGCACTTCCGGCGGGGGATGAGGTGGCGCAGGCCTTGCGCAGGTTCGGGTGCAGTGGATGGGGCACGGTCTGGGAGCCGACCCCGGCCCAGGCCTTGGCTGCGGGCCCATCGGGCAGCTCTAGCACGACGCCATCGACAGTGCTCGTGGCTTCACTCCTGCTGCCTGTTCCGGTCAAGGCAAGGCATATAGCGCCCATGCCCGTGAGGCCACGCAGGGATAACCCCAGGCCGTGGCGGGGGTTCTGGGGAGGGGATGGAGGGACCATGGCCTCAGCCTACCCACTGGGCCCTACGATTGTCCCCTCGCTTGTGTGGCCAACTGTGCCCGCAGGCCTTTCGGGGGTGGCACAATAAGCCGCCCTGCTTGGCACTTGTGTCTCTGCCCCCCTGGGGGCCAAACTAGTCCCCGTCCAGCAGCTCCCCCGGCCGACCGTGCCCCCAGCCCAACCCTTCACAGTGATTGATCCCGACCTGCTCAAGATTCTGGCCTGCCCCGCCACTCATCAGCCCCTGACGGAAGCGGACGCATCCGCCCTGGCCGCCCTCAACGAGCGCGTGCAGACAGGCGGCTGTAAGAACGTGGGTGGAGAAGACGTCACCGATGCGCTGGAAGGGGCGCTGGTGCGCGAGGACGGCACCATCGCCTATCCGGTGCGGGACACCATCCCGGTGCTCCTGGTGGACGAGGGCATCCCCGTCACCTAGGCGCGCTGGCGAGCCTATACCCGTGGCCTGGACCCACCCTGACCATCCCGGCCGCTGCGTGCGTCTGGGTTATTGCACGAACGTGCTGCCGGTAGAGACTCTCTCGGACCTGCGCCACGCCTTGACCGAGGTGGCGTTGCCCTTGCGCGAGCGGTTGCACCCCGAGGGCACCCTGGGCATTGGTTTGCATCTGCCTGCTTCCCTCGCCGCGTACTTGGCCGGTCCCGAGGGAGTTTCGGATCTAGCCGACTTAGGCGAGTGGCTTTGTGTTTCGGGTTTTGACCCGTTCACTTACAACGCCTTTCCCTTTGGTGGGTTCCACAAGGACGGCCTGAAGGAGAACGTTTACCGTCCCACTTGGACGGAGCCCGAGCGCGAGCAGTACACCCTGGATGTGGCGCACGTGGCCGCTGCATTGATTGGGGCTTGCCGTGGCCCGCAGTCTTCTGCCCAGTCTTCTACGCAGTCTCCTACGCCGTCCGATGCTCCTCCCGGTCATGTCTCCATCAGCACCCATCCGGGTACCTATGGTCCGTGGGTTACGGATCGCAGCGAGTTGAAGGCTTGCGCGGATGCCATGGCTCGTGTTGTGTCCCGGTTCACACAGCAGGAGGGCGTGCCGCCCGTGGTTCTCTCGCTGGAAGCCGAGCCTTTCGCCAGCGCGGGTAACACGCGTGCATTGGCCGAGTTCCTGGTGCTCGCTAACATGTCCGTGGTGCGTGAACTAAAGGCTTTGGGCCATGATGCTTCAGAGGCCGGCGCTCTGGCGGCCCGTCATTTGGGCGTGTGTTTGGATGCCTGCCATTCGGCGGTGGAGTTTGAGGACCCAGGGGAAGCCTGGTCCTTGAGCAGTGGGGGAGGCCCGAGTGAGGAGGGCGCGGACGGCGGTGCCTTCTCCGCCTCGCCCCGTCTTGGCTACACCTTGGGCAAGATCCAGTTTTCCAGTGCTCTGGCTTTGAGCTCGCCTGCGTCTGACCCCGAGGGTCGGGCGCTTCTGTTGGAGATGGACGAGCCTCGCTACCTGCATCAGGTCCGCGCCCAGTCGTCCGCGGGACCTCTGGCTGAGTCCGATCTTGGGAACTTGGCAGCCACCTTGGCCGCTGAGGACTCCACCGCTGAGGCCTGGCTGGAAGCTCCCGAGTGGCGCTGCCACTTCCATGTGCCGGTAGACCTGGAGAGCTACGGGTCCTTGTCCACGACTCGCTCCCACGCTGATGCGCTCCTGGCTGAGGCCTTGACGGACCCGGGTGTCTGGCCCTCGGGTGAGCTGCACGTGGAGGTGGAGACCTATACCTGGTCCGTCCTGCCCGCCTCAGGCCGCCCAGGTGGCAGTCTGGTGGACGGTCTGGAGCGCGAACTCCGCCACGTGGAGGCCCTCTTACGGGGCGCAGGCTGGTCCTCCTCCTAACGAGTTCCGGTCTTCTCTCGGTGTGCGGCAAAATCCGCCTTCCGATTCGTTGACACTCCCCTTGGGTGTCCGTATCTTCCCGCCACCGACCGCAAGTGCTTCCCGCACTGGCGTCTCGGTCTCCGGTGGCCCCGTCGTCTAGTCTGGCCTAGGACACCAGGTTTTCATCCTGGCGACAGGGGTTCGAATCCCCTCGGGGTCACCACTTCCTCCCGCGCGTTGCAAGCTCTCGCAAGGTGGGGCAAGGACTCGCGAACTCCAGTACTTGGCTGGAGTTACGTCAACTGTGTACGGACCGGTTGCAGGTGTTCAGTAACCACTTGGGTTCTGCACGCTCTTGCACCGAATTGCACCGTTTCGCACCACGACCACCGACACCAGCACCGACACACTTCCCTACCTAAACATCACCTCGATCCCGTCGGTGAAGTTGGAGGTGCTGGCCGCG
>JAPKBO010000268.1 GCA_028823395.1 Planctomycetota bacterium
TGTCCACCTCCAAGACCTCATCGTTCAACCTCAAGCGCACCCGCCAACGATCGGAGTGACGTTCAGCACCGAGGACCTCGGCGCCCAGAGCGACTCGCGCGCCTAACTCGGCTGCCGAGGCAACCACGGCTCGGCACAGGGCCGCGTCGTCGGTCTGGCCGTCCTGGTAGCGGTAGACGGCTTTCAGCCCCTCCGTTTGGAGCCCATCCAGTGAATCCCAGTTGCGGCGGGGGATGGAGCGATATCGGGAGTCCTCCCCCAAGCCTCCGAGCAGGGCATAGAGGCTGAGCCCGGCACGGATCTGCAAGCGGCTGCGGGAAGTCTGACCGTAGATGGGGATGAAGAAGGGGACGAGGCGAACCAGGTGTGGGGCGATCGTCAGCAGGGTGCGACGTTCTGCCAGTGACTCTGCAACCAGGGAGAACTGCAGGCTCTCCAGGTATCGCAGGCCCCCGTGGATGAGCTTGCTGGATCGGCTCGATGTGCCAGCGGCGATCGAACTGCGTTCAACTAGCAGGACATCGTGGCCCGCGGCGGCCAGCGCCTGGGCAATACCTGCTCCCTGGATACCAGCGCCAATCACCAGAGCCGTAGTGGTGTCGAGGGGCATGGCTACCGAGCATCCGATGCTGCTAGGTGAGAAGCAAGGGCGAGTTGCGGGCAGGCTACTCGACGGAACTGGACGGATGGGGTACACCGAGGGCCACCCTTCGAGGAAAACCCCCATGAGCCTGCCTGCCCAGCCCGACGAATTGCTTTTGCTTCACAATCCTCGTTGTTCCAAGAGTCGCCAGGTAATGGCTCTTCTCGAGGAGCGCGGGGTGGATTTCGTGGAACGTCGCTATCTCGAGGATGCCCTCGATAGTGAGGAGTTGACAGATCTCGTGGGCCGCCTAGGCCAACCCATTTCCCAATGGATACGCAGCAGGGAATCGGAATTCGCAGAGAGTGGCCTCTCTGAGCAGAGCGGGGAGGCGGACCTCATCGCCGCCGTAGCCGCAAATCCGATCTTGATGGAGCGTCCGATCCTCATCCGCGGCGGGGCGGCGCGTGTGGGACGCCCCCCAGAGAGTGTGCTCTCCTTACTCTGAAATTGAGCGAGTAGACCGATGCTCCACTCGACCTCCGAGCCGCGCGTCCAGGGAGCTGCTGGTGGCGATGGGGGCTGAGAACGGTGGGCTGAGCGAGAGGCTGGGCCTTGAGCGAGTCGGCCACAGCGTTTTTTGATCTCAAGTACCTGCGTAGGAAGTCCCTTTCCGGGGGCAGAGGGCCCGTTCGGGCAAGGCAGTGGCTACTATCTGCGGCCACTTCATGGCACCAGAGCCCGTCTAGAACCCCAAGCGAACCGTGACCTCTTCCCCTGACCGTTTCAGCCTCAGCCGCGGGCAGGTTCTGCTCCTGCTTCTGGGGTGTTTCCTCAGCCTGACCGTGGTGGCCTACAGTGACTACCCGCGCGAGGGGTTTAGTCCGATGGGGGCCCAGGAGCGGCGTGGGCTTGAAGTCTGGCGGAGTAACAACTGCCAGGTCTGCCACCAGATCCACGGTTTCGGAGGGTTCCATGGACCGGACCTGACCAATCGCCTTACGGATGGTGTTCTCGATGACGAGTTGATTCAGGTGATCCTGTCAGGGCGCGGCCGCATGCCAGCCTTCGATTTGCCGGACGAGGACCTGGATGCGTTGATGGCTTGGCTACGCGGGATCAACGATTCGGGGAGAGCGCAGCCCGAGCCCTTGCAAGCCGCGATTAGTCCGATTGCATCCATGCATTTCAACGAGCTTATCGCTCTGGCTGGTGAGCGCGATCTCGTGACGATTCCGGGTTCCGCCCAAGAGGGGCTGGACCTTTGGACGACGATGCAGTGCGGCACCTGTCACCGCGCCTTTCAGGCGGGTCTCTTGCGCGAGCCGGACCTGACCGCGGCTGCCACCGACCGTTCGTTTGAAAGCCTGTATCAGATTATCACAGAGGGGAGCGGGCGCATGCCGGCAGCACCGCTCGACGATGATCAGGTGCGCACGCTCGGGGCATTCTTGCAATGGGTGGCAGATAACCGTCCGATCCTGTCCGAATTAAACTTGGAGTTCACCCAGTACGACTCCTTCCGCTGGTCAGATCTCCCCTGGTTTGAGTATTGATGAGTAGCCCTAATCCCTTGCCTGCAGATACCTGGAGAGCTGGCGCTCCCCTGGTCGGCTTTCGCTCCCTCCGCGGCCTAGCGCTCCTTGCCCTTGGGGCTTGTAGCCTGACCTTCCTCATCGGCCTTCCCGTTGCGCTGACCTACACAGATCAGTTCACGCTCTTGCGCGAGTGGGGGGTCACTCTGCAGCACCTGCGCCCGATTCACGAATCCTGCGCGTTCGCATGGGTGTTCATCGGCGGCGTGACCACCGTGCACTTGTGGCTGGTACAGGCCCACGGCCCACCGGACGCGGCCATGCGCAAGCGAACGCTAGCGATGGTCCTTCTTTGGGCAACGGCGGGGGTGGGCATCGTGATCAGTCTGCTCAGCGGACACTTTACGGGGCGTGAGTACCTTGGCTATTCACCGGTGTTCTCCGTCTTGATCGTCTTGGGTTGGCTGCTCTTCGCCTGGAATTTCTATTCGCGTGTTGGCTGGTCCCTGAACGGGCGACCCGTCTACGTGATGATGTGGTGGATCGCCATTCCCCTGTTCCTCTTCACCTACGCCGAGGCCCACGCCTACCTGCTTGAGTACGTGTCGCTTCGGCCGCTGCGTGACCTGGCGATTCAGTGGAAGTCAGCGGGCGCCCACGTCGGATCCTTCAACCTCTTGGCCTACGGGTCCATGATGTTTGTGGCGTGTGCCCTTCAGGGAAGCGAAACCTACGCCCACTCGCGCACCGCCTTCGCGTTCTTCACCGTGGGCCTCTTGAATACCTTCTGCAACTACGGGCATCACACCTACCACTTGCCTCAGTCGGCTTGGATTCACTGGGTCAGTTTCATCGTGAGCATGCTGGAGCTGCTGATCTTGGCCAAGGTTTTCTTGGACGTGGGCAAGTTGCTCAAGGCACGTACAGGCGCCCCTTCCAATCCGGTCATCGAAGGATTCATGCGGTCGGCCACAATGTGGACGTTCTTTATGCTGGCCCTCTCCATCGTCATTGCCGTGCCCCCCATGAACGCCATGTTGCACGGTACACACGCCATTTCGGCTCATGTCATGGGCAGTATGGTGGGCATTGATTCCATGATCCTTTGGGCTGCCATGGCCTATTTTGTCAGCCGCGCGGTGGGCGCAGACCACCACAGCTTGCAGAAGCCCTCGATCTGCTGGGCCGTCCGCCTAGCCAACGTTTTCCTGTTTAGCTTCATCCTTGTTTACCTTCTACGTGGGGCGAGTGCCGGTTGGTCGCGCTACGCAGGTGCTGCTGCATCAGATCACTCCGAATTCGTGGCGCTGTTCCCAACGCTCATGATGATTTCCGGAGCGGGCTTGATGGTGTCGGTGCTGTGGGTGCTCATCCACTGGATCTGCGCCTTGCTGCGCGCCGAACAGCCGGCCTGAGGCCAGGCTCGGTCGGCTCAGGGCCGATACTGATCTAAGGCGGC
>JAPKBO010000269.1 GCA_028823395.1 Planctomycetota bacterium
GCGGCCTCGGGCGTGCCCTGGGCCACGGGCACGCTGGCCGGAGCATCCGCCTCGCCCCAGTTGGAGGGATTGGCGGTCTGGCTGGCTTCCGCGTAGTCGTATTGTCCGTGGTAGGCGCCCTCGGCCTTGGCGATCTTGGGGCGCGAAGTGAAAGCGCGCGCGGCCTTCAGGGCGCCCATCACAGCTTCTGTTCCCGAGTTCACGAAACGAAGCTTCTCAAAGCCCGCGTTACGGGTGCAGAGGTACTCGGCGTACTCCACCTCGACCTCGGTTGCCATGGTACAGGCCGACCCCTTCCCCAATTGCTCGACCACAGCCGCCACAACCGCCGGATGTGCATGCCCATGAATAAGGGAGGCCATGTTGTTGGAGAAGTCGATGCGCTTCACCCCCTCGACATCGGTGATGTAACAGCCCGATGCGGAGGCCAGGTAGGCCGGATGCGGATCGCGCAAGACCGTGTTGCGACTGACGCCGCCAGGCAAGACCTTGAGGGCGCGTTCGTACAGGGCCGCGCTCTTGGATTTGGAGTCCATGGGTCAGGAATCCGTTGAGTGAGAACGGTCGAGCAGCTTCGCGCCCGTTCTCTCCTGGACGTAGTCGAAATCCACGCCAGGGCTCAACTCAAACACCTGGAAACCTTCGGGGGTGACATCGATAACGGCCAGGTCGGTGTAGATCCGATTGACGACTCCGGTGCCGGTCAGGGGATAGGTGCAACTCTCGATTAACTTGGGCTCACCTTTCTTGGTGCAGTGCTGGGTGATGACGTACACCAACTTCACACCGGCCACGAGGTCCATCGCCCCGCCCACGGCTGGGATAGCATCCGGCGCTCCGGTGGACCAGTTGGCCAGATCGCCACCCTCGGAAACCTGCAAGGCGCCAAGCACGCACAGGTCAATGTGCCCTCCGCGGATCATGGCAAAACTGTCGGCGTGGTGGAAATAAGCCGCACCGGGCAGGGCCGTCACCTGGCGCTTGCCGGCATTGATTAGCTCGGGCTCGCCTTGCCCCTCTTCCGGCGAGGGACCCATGCCGAGCAAGCCGTTCTCGGTGTGGTAAATGAACTCGCGGCCCTCGGGCACGAACTTGGTGATGAGCTCGGGGATGCCAATGCCGAGGTTGACGTAGGCTCCGTCCGGAATGTCCGCGGCCACGCGCTGGGCCATCTCGTCGCGGGCAAGTCCTACATTTGGTTCAACTGAGCTCATGGGTAGGACACTCCTTTGCGCACCAGATCCGACTCATGAGCGGGGTTAGGTACGAGCACGATGCGTTGAACGAAGATCCCAGGGGTGATCACGACCTCGGGATCCATATCCCCTGCGGGCACGATCTCGGCGACCTGCACAACGGTGGTGCCAGCAGCCGTGGCCATCAATGGGCTGAAGTTTCGCGCCGTCTTGTTGTAGACGACGTTGCCATAGCGGTCCGCGCACTTGCCCTTGATCAAGGCGAAGTCCGCACGCAGCCCATGCTCCAAAACGTAATCCGTCCCATCAAAGGTGCGCTGCTCCTTACCCTGTGCGAGAGGCGTCCCGACGGAAGCCGGCGTGTAGAACCCGGGGATACCCGCCCCACCGGCCCGGATGCGCTCGGCTAAGGTGCCCTGGGGCACCAACTCCAACTCGATCTTGCCCGACCGGTAGAGGTCGGGAAAGACGGTCGAATTCATGGAACGCGGGTAGGAACAGATCATCTTGGCGACGCAGCCCGCCTTGATCAGGGCGGCGAGGCCAACCTCTCCGCTGCCTGTGTTGTTATTGATGACCGTCAAGCCTTGGGCGCCATGGTCAATCAGAGCATGGATCAACTCTATGGGGCTTCCAGCTTCACCGAAGCCCCCGACCATCACCGTCGCGCCATCAGTGATACCCCCGACGGCAACCGTCAGGCTCTCGACTGTCTTGTCAATCATGATGTTCTCGGTGCGACTGAACGATTACCGGGCATCCTCTAACTCATGAACACTGGGCTTCAAGTTGCTCGGGGCTTCCACCCGGGCATAGTCAAACAGCCCGGCTTCATCGAGGATGACTCTATCCTCGTAACCGTCGAACCAGATGGCATCCGGATTGCGCCGAACAATGCAGATCCTGCCACGCTCTTCGGCTCCTGCGGCACTACGTATCAACTTGAAGATCACCACGCCGTCCTCTGTTCCTTCTACGCCTGGAATCGGCCCGTCAGTGACGGTAACGACCTCCGTCTTGCCCTTATAGTGAGTGATCGACAGACGTGCGTGAGACTCGACACCGGAGAGGCCCTTTTGGGACTCGTTCATGATCCGCCAGGCTTCCTCAATCGGCACATTGAAGGCCTTGTGAGCGATAATATCCCGACCGCAGAAGAAGTAGTGATTCTCAGCGCCCACGCGCTTCATGGCGCGCTGCATGATGCGCAGGGCGTCCGGGTCATTGTTGACGCCGCGAATGATCGGCGACTGGTTTTCGACACGTAGCCACCCCCGCGAGACAACGCCTTCCATCGCGCGCTGAGTAGAGGGATGCCACTTGAGCACTCCGGTATCCTCTTCCACGTAGTTGCCATCATCGTCCATGAGGAGGAACTCGTCCGGATGATTGAAGTGAATCATCATGCGCACGCTCACGTGTGGCCAGGTCTCATGGAACAGGTCCATCATCGCTAGAAACGTGTCGTCGAAGCGATCGGGAAAGAAGGCCATCTCCTTGGTGCCAATGCGGATAGCCTCGACTCCAGCTTCGGCCAAGGCCCCCAGCCAGATGGCGAGCTTCATGTTCGAGAGAACCATGGGGTCGCCGCCCGAGAGAAGAATCTCGCGCAGTTTCTCCCGGCCGGTTTCGGGGTGACGCCCACCGTTATCCGCTACGATTTTGTTGTGACGCCGCATGTAGTCGGTCACTTCCCCCACCTGGGCCATGCCCTTCTTGGCCACGGTACCGTCCTGGCGCTCGATCTCCTTGCGACTGATCAACTCCTCCCGGTAGCAGAATCGGCAGTGAGCAGAGCAGGTCGAGACGACGTACATCAGACCCATCTCGTACTTGTGCAGCAGACCTTCGACTGGGCTGTAATCCATCTGATGGCCCGGATCTTCCGATCCCACCAAGTTCTCGGTCTCTTCAGGAGTCGCCTTGACGAGGTCTCGAATGGGCAGGCTCTTCTGTGCCAGATCGAAGTAGTGACGGGTCATCTTGACCGGCATGCGAGCTTCCACGTCACGTTCCGTGCCCTGTAGCTTGCTCAACACGTCAAGCTCGTCGCTGCTGTAGAAATTCTGCACCTCGTCAGCCACACGCCCATCCATGAAGGGTTTGAGCCCGTTGATGCTCTCGCGCTCGTATCGGGGACTCTCGACCTGCTCGAGGAAGGCCTGCTCGCGGTCTGAGGGGACGTACTTCTGTGCGTTGCTCATGAGTTCATTCCAACCAGCTCCGGGAGGACCGGCATGATTCGCCAACCTGGGCCCGGGAAGGACCAGACTGTAACGCATTCCACATTGAACCGCTCGGTAATGTACAGTTATGTACGAGGATCATGCCTTGGTGACCATATCAGAGAAGATTGCAGCGGCAAGC
>JAPKBO010000270.1 GCA_028823395.1 Planctomycetota bacterium
TCTCGGGCTTCTCCTGCTTCTCGGGCTTCGGAGCGCCCCCTTCGGGAGGACTCGATGCCTTCTTGGTCTTCCTCTTGGCCGTCTTCTTCTTGGCTCCCTTCTTGGCCGTCTTGGGGCGGGGCTCTCCCTCTCCATCACCTGAACGACGGCTGGACCGTCGCTTAGGCTTAAGTGTGCCGCCGCTTTCACCGGGCATGGCTCCAAAGGGGAGCTCGTCTGAACCGCGGTTGGTGGTTGTGCCTTCCTTGGAAGCCAATATGTCCTCGCTCAATCTGAGGCCCGAGGGCCCGGTGTATCCCACCGCCGGAGCGGAGGGAGGGGGGGTGTGGCGCTCGCCTACTGCAAGCGCGCTATCCGTTCTGGGAGACTCCGTCAGCTAGACGATGTCGATTCACTGGACACGCCAGCTAGACCGTTGGGGATTTCCTCTTTGGCACTCACTTGTGGAGGTGCACAGGGATCCCCGGGACTCGCTGCCGCGGGCAAGGTCAGAGACCTGATGGGCGACCCGCAAGGGGTCCGACCATGGGTCGACACTGACTCGCCAGCCCGACTCTAGGTCAGATGACCGGCGACATTCAAGAGAATGCCGCAAACCTCCTTTCCCGTCCAGTCCTAAGACGACGCGGAGGCGAGAACACGACCCCACAGGCCCTGCGATGCTCCTCTGAGGGCCCCGATCTGAGGACACTCGGACCCAAGTGGATCCCGGGGGTGGTCGGGGTGAGAGGATTTGAACCTCCGACCTCTGCGACCCGAACGCAGCGCTCTACCAAGCTGAGCCACACCCCGATATCTGCCGACGGACCAAAGCCCGAACGCGGGCAAGGAGAGTACGCCCAGCCCCCCTACTCGTCAACCGACGCGAGGGCCCCGGGCGGGAGCTACTCCCCCAGATCAACGAACACGCCGCCGTTTTCCTTGGCCAAACGGCGCATGAATCCCTTCTCGAACTGCCCCAGGGCGATGGTGTGGATCACGATCCGGCGCAAATCGTTGGCGCGCTTGATCTCCCGCAGGATCTCGTCCCGGTCCGTGAACTGCCCCGTGGTGGGCTTGCCGTCTGAGAGGAAGAAAATCGTGTCCAGCTTGGTGTCATAGCCCTTCGGTTTCTTGGAGTCGAGGCCCAGGCCCGCAGCCAGCGCACCATAAGTATTGGTCTTGCCGGCTCCCAGACCCGCAGCCCCCACCAGACCCACCGCAGCCAACTCCTGCTTGGACGCCCCACCGAGAGGTTCGAGCTTGCGAGCAAAATCCATGGCGCTGGACTTGTTGAGCACGTTGGCCCGGGTCAGCCCCTTCTTCCATTTCTTAACCTCGGTGGCGAAGGCCAGGATGTTGAACTCCACGTAGGACTCCAAGCCCTCGATGGTGCGCGCCAGTTCGGTCTTGACGATGTCCATGCGGGAGAAGGAGGGGTACTCCCCGTCCGCGAAGCGCTCCCTGTCCACCACTTCGTTCTCCATCGACCCCGAAACGTCGATGATGAAAAGGACTCGCCGGCTCGGAGTATCCACCCCGTGAAAGGCAACACCATCGGAAGGCTTGTAGATTTCGGCGTGTTCCGCCTGCTTGGCTCGCAGCGCCGCGAGTTCCGCATCGGTGGGAATCTCGTAGCGATCCTTGTAGTTACTCCAGAAGCGCTGCCAGAGCTCAATCCGCTGCCCGAAGCTGCGGGCCGTCAAGTTCTCCAATGCAGCAGCGACATCGGCACGGAGTCGACCCTCTTCTCGTTCCAGCGCCTCGATGAGGGGCAGCATGGAATCCTTGTGGCGCACGTTTCCTAAGGCGTGAATAGCGCAGGCGCGTACTTGCCATGCGGAGTCGCCAAGAGACTTCATGGCCGGAGAGCGAACGAGGTCCGACCCCATCAAGCTCAGTCCGTCTAGGGCCGCGCAGCGCACGGCGATTTCCTTGTCGTCACATAAGGGTAGACAGTGGGCCGCATTTTCAGGCTTGCCCCCTGCAGCGACAGCCATCAATGCCATGCGTCGCACGTTCCAATCCCGGTCTTCGAGGCACTCCAAGAGGGCTTCTCCCAGATCCACGTAGCCCCCCCGCATCACCGCGTCCAAAATCCCGGCCCGTCGCTCGGGTTTCTTCTCTTTCTCGAGCTTCGCAAAGAGGTGATCAATAGGCCCGCGGGTTTTGAACTGGCCCAACACACGCGTGGCGGCCTCCACGACTTCAACCTCTGAAGCACTAAGGAGCGGCAAAAGCACATCTACCACTTCCGTGGACTCCACGCCCTCGAGGGCCAAGATGGCCTCGATCTTCTGATCGACCTCCTTGAACTTGCGGTAGTACTTCTTGAACTCGGCGATGATCTCGTCGTCAACGCTGGACGCGGGCTCCACTGCGGGCACACCCTCAAGGGCAGCTCTGGCGCCGGACAGGGCCAGGGGCAAAGGCACACAGGCGAGAATCGAGATCAGGAAGGGGCGGGGTAGTATCGGCATGGGAGGGCGGACTTCGAGTCCGTACCCAGGATAGGGGTTTTCGCCGCCGAAGTTTCCCAATCCCTTGTGCCCAACGGGCCGGCCCCCCTACTGCTGCGGGTCGACGTCCCTGGGACGGACCCCAAGGGTGGCGCTGCCCCCCGCTAGGGGACGCACATCGTTGCTGGTCACCGTCACCTGCAGGCCAGTAGCGATCCTCAAAGTGACGTCATCTCCGTCCCGGCTCAGGAGAGTTCCGGTCAGAAGCCCACCCGGTACCCCCACGCTCACCTGAGTCAGTTGTCCAATCTGTCGACTTCCTTGTCGGTCACCGATCTGACCTTCCCCCATAGCTTCCAGGGTTTCCAGGGTAGCGAGCCGGTGAGACTCCAGGCTCATGCGACCCAGTCGCGTGTCGATCCAGATTTGCCCCATACCCACCTGGTGTAAGCGGCCCTCGAAGACCTCACCACCATGCAGAGTGGCGCGCACAATTCCCACGCCGGGCGTAAGCAGTCGGCTGGCTTGGGCTATGGCACCTTCGGGAATCTCCGGTCGCGTCCAGCGATTCCCCTGCGCGACAGGAGTGAGACCGCGCTCGAGCTCTGTCGTGGGCTGCTCGTTTTGGCTCGGTACGGCCGTGGGCATCATCAGGTTGGCCGCCTGATTGGAATCCCCGAAGACGGACGCGACCTGAACCCCAAGCGGAGAGCTGGGCCGTGGGCTTGTCGGCAGTTCAAGAGCCGGGCTCGAGAGCAGTCCAAGTCCCTCTGGAGCATGGTCATTCAAATTCAATACGATCGGCTTCGATCCCATGGGACTCCATCCGCCGCCAAGGAGAACGTTGCCCATCTGCAGATACTGCGCTCCTGCGGACTGAGCCAAGATTAGATCGAGGGAAGCACGCCACGAACGAAGACCTCGATGCGGTCGCGCAAGAGGAGCATTGGAGGGCAGGGCTCCGGTAACTGTGCCCGGGACTGCGCGGGGGCCCGGAGCGCTGGGCATACTCGCGGCCATGCGCAAGAGCGCCGTAAGACGTGCCCGTAGGGGCGCGACGACGGCCACGGGACGAACGCTCGTTTCCATGGCCACGG
>JAPKBO010000271.1 GCA_028823395.1 Planctomycetota bacterium
CACCGTGGAGCTCCTGTCCGTGATCAGGTCCGTCAGGGTCTTGACCGACTTGGCGTCCTTGGTCTTGCCGAGGGCCAAGATCAGCTGGCGCTGGAGGGTCATGTCTTTGCGGTGGGTCTTGTGCCCGATCCAACCCTGAAGGAGCTTGGCGCTTTCCGGTCCCATGTGTCCCATGGCAACTGCGGAAGCGAGGAAGAGCTTGTTCGGATACACGCCGTCCTTTTCAGGCCGTTTCTGCTTAAAGCAAGCGGAGAGCCCCTTAGCGATGGCGGCGCGATCCTTCAGTCCGCTCTTGGGGAACTCCGCGAACAGCTCATCTACGACAGCCACAGCCTCGGTATCTTCCTTCCCAAGGCGTGCGGTGGAGTGGTCCTTCAGGCGTCCAAGCATTTCCTTCACCTCCGGACGCTTGTCGGGCTTCTCGTCCTCCTCATCCTGGACCGGGCGGACCAAGAGGTCAGATGCAGGAATCGATGTAGGAACGCTGGCCAGGGGTTGACTAGCCAAGCAGAGCAACAGGGTGCAGATCATAGGAAGGAGTGGTCGAGGGAAGAACGGATGCTGGAAACAGCCTAGCACCTCTGGCCCAGCTACTTTAGGCGCGAGTCGGTGGCGGCAACAGCCCCTATCTAGGGCAGCTACAGCGGGTGGGTTTCACCGCTTTGTGAGACTATCTACAAACGGCTTACCCGGTGGGACTGGGTCGTAAATGCACCCCGAATGCCTCATCAGCCTGCCCCAGGGCGGCCACGAGAGCGGCTCCCTTCACCAGGGTCTCCTGCTCCTCGCGATCGGCCTCGGATGACCAGGTGATCCCTCCGCCCACGTGAAAGGACACCTCACCATCAGAATCCGCCCCCTCCTTGGCGCGCCAGCGCAGAGTGCGAATGAGGATGCTGAAGCGCGCATGGCCGCGAGCGTCCAGGAATCCCAGGGAGCCACAGAATACGCCTCGCCCCTCCCCCTCCAGATCCGCAATCGCCTCCATACTGCGCAGCTTGGGAGCTCCCGTGATCGAGCCCCCGGGGAACAGGGCAGCCAATGCGTCGAGCCCGTCCAATCCGGGGCGCAGGGTACCGCACACATCCGCCACTAAATGGTGCACGGCAGGATAGCTCTCGAGGATCGGAAACTCCGGTACGCGCACGCTTCCCGGCGTGCACACCCGGGAGAGGTCATTGCGTTCTAGATCCACGATCATGGCCAACTCCGCTTGATCCTTGGCGCTCGCCAACAGGGAGCGCGCCAACGCCTGGTCCCGTTTGTCGTCCATCCCACGCCCCACGGTGCCCTTGATGGGCCGCGTGCGAACGTCTTGGCCCGTGCACTCAAGCAAGAGTTCGGGCGAAGCGGAGAGGATTGCGTGCCGCGACCCATCCGGTGCATTCCAAGAGAGGTAGCCCATGTAGGGCGCAGGGTTCACGGCCCGCAGGGCAAGGTACAGGTCGATGGGTTCTCCGTGCGTCCGCCTCGTGAAGCGGTGGGCCAGGTTGACCTGATAAAATTCCCCCTCGGCAATCAGGGAGCGCGCGGCTTCAATGCGGCGCTTGTGCTCCTCGGGCGGGCAGTGACGAATGAGCTCCCCCACCCCGCTAGCCTGCCTGGCCACGGGCACTTCGCCCATCAACGTTTTGATAACGCAGAGCCGCTGCTGGCGATCCGGGCGCTCCTCCCCTTCAACGTCCCCGAACACCAGCCAGCTCTTCCCCTGAAGGTGATCGAACACAATGAAGTCCGTGTAGAGACCGCCCACGATGGGCGCGGTTCCCCAGGGGTCCAGGGGAAGTTCCAACGGATCCCCATGGACGCCCAGGTCATAAGTGAGCGCGCCGATGAACCCACCCTGGAAGGGGCCGGGAACGTCCGCCATGGGCTGTAGGGATTGGACCTGATCGCGCAGGCCATGGAAGTCCCTCGGCGCCGGAATGGACAGAGGATCGAAGGCCACAAGGGAGAAGCCCCGGGGGCTGCCTGCCGCACTGTCCAGGGCCACCAGTCCAGGCCGCTCGCTCAGGACACGCAGCCAGTCGGACACACCCAGTTCCCCAGATAAGGGTGTCACGAGAGCTTGGACGGTGCGCGGTTCCACACTCACAGGCTAGTGAGTCCGGGGCAAAGGTGGGCCTGCGCCGACGCGGATCCTGTTCCCGAACCGTTCGGAAGCGTACAACCGGCCTCCCATGACCCAGCGTAAATCGATCCTCCTCGTCGCATTCCTGACCGTGTTCCTGGACATGGTTGGGTTCTCGATCATCTTCCCTCTCTTCCCCAGGCTGCTCGAGTACTACCTCGAGTTGGAGGGGCCCGATGGCAGTGTTGGCCGTGTGCGGGCAGCCTTGCTGGTCCTGGCGGAGAGCGACTGGGCCGTGACGACTCTCTTCGGCGGATTGCTGGGCTCGCTCTACTCAGTGCTGCAGTTCGTGTCCGCGCCTCTCTGGGGTGCAGCCTCGGATCGCCGCGGACGACGCACGATCCTGCTCTGGACCCTGGCGGGCACGGCCCTCTCCTACGTGGGCTGGATCTTCGCCGGGTCCTTCGTTCTCTTGGTCCTAGCCCGCGCCGTGGGCGGAATCATGGCGGGCAACATCAGCACCGTTTCCGCCGCCATCGCCGACACCCACAAGGGACCCGATCGGGCCAAGGGCATGGGCATGCTGGGCGCGGGCATCGGTCTGGGGTTCGTGGTCGGACCCGCCATCGGAGGTTTGCTGGCTGATTGGTCCGAGCTGTGGTTTCGCCACGGGGGTGGCGCATGGGGACTCAACCCCTTCAGCGGTTGCGCCGCCGTGGCTCTGGTGCTGTCCCTGATCAACCTCGGCCTGGCCGCATTCCTGTTTCCCGAGACCCACCCGGTCGAGAAGCGTGGGAATGCGAAGGCCGAACGCACCCTGCGCCCCTTTGCCGCCCTGAAAGAGTTGGACCTGCCCGGAGTTCGCGGGGCCAACCGCTCGTACTTCATCTACTCGGTGGCCTTCGCCGCCATGGAGTTCACCCTGCCCTTCCTGGTGGCCGACCGCTTCGGCTTCGGACCCATGGACATCGCCAAGATGTTCGTCTTCATCGGCCTGACCCTGGCCTTTGTCCAAGGCGGACTGGTGAGACGTCTGGTGCCCCGCTTCGGCGAAGTGCGCCTCACAACCCTGGGGATGGCTGTGACGATCCCCGCCCTTGTCATCGTGGGCCTGGCCCAATCGGTGCTCCTCCTTTACGTCGGCCTGGGCCTGCTGGCGGCGGGCAGCGCGGCCGTCATGCCCAGCCTCTCGGCCCTTGTTTCCCGCTACTGTCCTTCCGAGCGCCAGGGCATGGCCATGGGTATCTTCCGCTCCATGGGCTCCCTGGCCCGTGCCCTGGGCCCCATTCTGGGGGGCGTGGTGTACTGGAAGCTCGGCGACCAGGTCCCCTACCCCCTGGCGGCGGCCATCATTGTGGTTCCGCTCCTGATTGCCCGGGGCTTGCCGCAGCCCACGGAGTAGTCGCCCGCAAAGAATGCAGCGAGCCCGACCTGCC
>JAPKBO010000064.1 GCA_028823395.1 Planctomycetota bacterium
AGCTGAAACGCTTGTAGAGGTAATAAGTCAGGCGCGCGGACCAGGTGCCAGCGATCACCATGACGAGCACCCGTCGCGGCAGCCAGCCGGTGGTCAGGAGCCCGTAGCTCAGTGCCATAAGGCCGATGCTGCCGGCCCAGATCAGGTCCACGATCCCGGCGTTCCCTGTACGCTTCTGACGAAGCCAGGCCAAAGCCATGACGGGAATCAGGAGTGCCAGGGCGATTAGCGGTAAATAATGAGGGGTCTCCACTTGGAGTCTTCGCCGAAAATGCCTTGCTGGATGCATCCACTTGGTTTTTTTAATCGAATAGACCGTTATGCAAAATTGGATCAAGAACGGGGCTAACGGCACCCGGCAGTTGAAGCGCTCCACCTGGGTTCTAGCCCTGCTAGCCCTGGCCGTAATTCCACTCGTGGCCGGCTCCTTGGGCTCCTTAGGGAAGTTTGAACTCGGGGAGCGCCTGGCTGCCCTGGACAAAAATGCTGCTATTGGAGAGCTCGAACGGCTCGACTTCGTAGGCGACATGGGTGGCAGGCCTCGTGACCTGGAGCTCGTCTACCACCACGCTCCGCGGACCAACGGCCCTGGACCTGAGGGCGCGATTCCCATCCTCCTGATCCACGGTACTCCCTCGACGCTCTACTCCTGGAGCGAGTTGATCCACGGCGCCGAGGAGAGCTCCGAGCGCTCCGGATTTGAGGGCCTGGCCGCGAGCCACGAAGTCTATGCGATCGAGGTCGTCGGCCATGGGGTCGCCCCTGACGATCTGGCGCCTTACACCTTTGAGAGCTGCGCACAATTCGTGGGTGCGGCGATCCGAGCCTTGGGTCTTGAGCGCGTGCACCTAGTTGGCTCTTCCTACGGCGGTGAGTTTGTCTGGCGCGCGGCACTCAACGAGCCCGAGCTGATCGAGAGCATCGTGCTGATGGACTCTTCGGGGGTGCGCCGCCGCGACGCGGACTGGCTTCCCGAGGAACTCGAGATGCGCGACAATTCGTTAGCCAAAATCGGATGGCTCATTAACGCTCGCGAGCGCATCGAGGTCGCCCTCGCTCCACACTTCAGAGGGTTGCCTCCTGACCGGGTCGAGGAGTTCTTCCTGGTTTGCAACAACGCATCTAATTGGAAAGCAATGGTCGACCTGGCCCGCGACGAGAACGGCGCGCGCGAGCACGAGTTGTCTCAACTTAGGCCCCCGACGTTGCTGCTCTGGGGCGCAGACGACATTGCGTACACTCTTGACTATTACGCTCAGCGCTTCGCCGACGAGATTCCAGATGCGCGCCTAGTCGCATTACCCGATACCGGCCACTACCCACACGAGGAGCGACCGGCGGAGGTCGTCGGCATCCTCAACTCTTTTTTCCAGGAGCTAGCTGCTCAACCCGGAACCATCCGCTGAAGACGTGTTGAAAACGCATATAGATTTGCTCGGCTAGCCAAACCCACCTATTCAACCGGGATCGCGGTGATGGGCAGTGCAGCAATGGGATGGTCCGAGCTATCTGACTGAACAGACTGCTGCTGGCTGTCCTCCCAGGGAATCTCCGCTGTCTCCGTGTCATACAGGCGGTAGGTCATGCGAGACCCTCATGGAGCCAGCCTAGGACGTGGACTGGGCCGGTTGGATCTCAGGTAGGCGCTAGTTGGACTGGGCGTTCCGCCTGCCCAGGAACGGCCCAAAGGCGGCGGGGTAGATGAAGGAGTCGGAAAGGACCTCCGCGAAGGCTGCCCTCTCCCGGCTCTTATCTTGAGCTTTGAGGAGGAAGATCTGCAGCGCCTGCTGGATCTCGGGGGCGGACAGAGGCTGGGCATCCGTGCCCGGGTCTATGCCCTCAAGCTTGTAGATGAGCCAGGAGTCGGGTCCCGCCCGAAAAAGGGGCATCGTCGTGTTGCCGGTATGGCCGGACTCCAGCAGTTCGCCCACAGCTTCCCCGGACGGTCCATGGAAGGTCTGGGCCACCTGGGCTGCCCGTTGGGCCGTCATGGGCAACAGGCGTCCAAGGTTTTCTTGGCTCGCGGGGTCCGCATAGGTGCGGATCAGGAAATCAAAGCTCACCTCACCCTCTGCGTACATTCGCCGCAGCTCAAGAGCCAGAGCTTCAGCGTCGGCCGGGCTGCCTTCCGGGTCAACGGGCACGCGCAGGATCTGCAGTCGATAATTTGTTTCCTTCTTCCCTACAAGAGCCTGCTCTTCGACGGACGCAGATTTGGAGAAGGACTGGTATGCGCTGTAGATCCAACCAGGTCGCACGTTCCTATCTACGAAAACGCGACCCGTGCGTCCCGCGGCTCGTCCAACCTGCACCTGATACCAGGTCATTGCCAGGAGTTGGTCGCGCAAGTGCGAACGGAATTGGGCGGGAGTGAGTTGGTCGGATTGCAGCGCCTTGCTAGCGGCGCGGTGTCCGCCAAGGCGCTCCACACGATCGCCGAAAGCAAACTCGGTTCGTTGGTCCACGACTTCGGGGTCGAAGCCCAGGTCCATACCGGCTTGCACACGCAGGAGAGTCTCGAGGCGCTGGCCGAGAGCATCTTCATAAAGTACCTGCCGTCCCTGGGCGTCGGCATTCTGCCAGCGGCCGCGCAGGTCGGCGCTCTGGCTGATGACCACATCCAGATCGGAGCGCAGGACGATCTCATCCCCGGCGACGCCAATCATCCAGTCACGGGAGAGATAGGCGCGCCGGGTCCTCGGGTCCTCGACGAGGGCTCGTGCGCTCTGCACGGCGGCTGCCTGCGCGTCTTGAGCTGTTGGTTGCGGCGGCTGCTGGCTGAAGAGGGCAAGTACGATGGTGGTAGTGATCATTGAGTGTCTCCGACAGGCATTCTGGCGGCCTCGGGGACCTGCTGCAACAGATCCTCCAGCCAGATGAGCCCATCTTCCGGCCCTTGCACCTCGGTGGGGAGGATCAGATGCACGACTCCGCGCCGAGCCCGGCGAATGTCGAGGCCACGACCTTCGAAGAGCTGGGTAAAGGCCACGGGGTCGGTGTAGGTGATCAGGTAGGCGCCGTCGCGCCAGGCAAGGGAGCGCAGGCCAAAGGCGTCCAACCGAACCTTGAGGGCGATGCTTCGAAGCAGGGTTTGGGCGGGTTCTGGCAGCCGGCCGAATCGCTCGCGCAAGGATTTCCCGAAGGCTTCCACCTGCGCGGGCTCGTGGAGCACGGAAATCTCCCGGAGCACGTCCAGCCGGCGGCTCTGGCCGGGAACCCAGTCTTCGGGCAGGTAGGCCTCCAGTCCCAGCTCCAACTCGATCCCGGCTTCCGTCTCTTCCACCCTGATGGTTTCCGGACCCAGGCCCTCGCCCGCCTCCAACCGGTCCACGGTGGATTTCAGCAGTCGGCAGAACATGTCGTATCCGACGGCCGCGATGTGGCCGGATTGTTGGGCTCCGAGGATGTTCCCGGCCCCGCGTAACTCCAGGTCTTTGACGCTGATCTCGAAACCCGACCCGAGCTTGTTGAACTCTTCGAGTGCCTTGAGCCGTTCCCGGGCGATGTCTTTGAGGGGCTTGTGGCGTTCCACCAGGAGGTAGCAGAAGGCCTTCTGGTCACCGCGGCCTACGCGACCGCGCAACTGGTGCAGTTCGGATAGGCCAAAACAATCGGCATCATCGATCAGAATCGTGCCGGCCAGCGGGATGTCGAGGCCGTTCTCGATGATTGTCGTCGCAACCAGGACGTTGACCTCGCCCGATTCGAAGGCGTCCATGACTGTGCGAAGTTCCTTGGCTCCCATCTGGCCATGGCCGATGGCGAACACGGCGCTCGGTATCAGTTTCTGCAGTCGCTCGGCCACTCCATCAATGGAGCGCACTCGGTTGTGCAGGAAGAACACCTGACCGCCACGGTTGAGTTCTCCCAGAATGGCCTCGCTAATAAGGGCCTCGTCGTCGCCATAGCCCAGGATCGTCTCGATGGCCTGGCGCCCAGGGGGGGGGATGGTCAGAGCAGAGATGTCCCGTAGCCCCGCGAGGGACATGTGCAAGGTGCGGGGAATGGGCGTGGCGGTTAGGGCCAAGACGTCCACCTCTGAGCGCAGCAGCTTGAAGTGCTCCTTGTGGGTGACGCCGAAGCGCTGCTCCTCATCGATGATGACCATTCCCAGGTTCTTCCACTGCACGTCCTTGCTCAGGATGCGGTGGGTGCCCACAAGGATGTCTACGCTGCCTGCCGCCAGCCGCTCTACCACGCTGCGAGCGCCGGCAGCGTTGACGTAGCGGCTCAGCACCTCTACCTCCACGGGGAAATCTGCCATGCGCTCACGGAAGGTCGCGAAGTGCTGCTCGGCGAGGATCGTAGTGGGCACGAGCACCGCCACCTGGCCCCCGCCGTTGACCACCCTGAAGGCGGCCCGAACGGCGAGCTCCGTCTTTCCAAATCCCACGTCGCCGCAGATTAGCCGGTCCATGGGGCGATCGCCGTACAAGTCTTCGGCGAGGCTCAGGTCCACTTCCGCCTGATCGGGGGTGTCTTCGTAGGGGAAGCTCTGCACAAGATCGTCGACGAGCTCCGAATCCCCCTCCCAGTTGGGCCTCTTCCTCAGCGCTCGTTGGGCCTGTACCTCCAGCAGTTCTGCCGCCATGTCGAACAGGCCCCGCTCGACCCGCTCCTTGCGCTTGCGAAATGTGCCGGCTCCTATGCGATCAAGGGCGAGGCCCGCGGCTCCCGGTCCAATGTAGCGCTGCACCATGTCGATGCGGCTCGACGGGACATACAGACTGACCCGTTCGGCAAATTCCAGGTGCAGATGCTCCTCGTGTCCGCCCCCACGCTCGATCTTCTCCAGCCCCTTGTAGCGCGCCAGACCATGGACGGCGTGGACGACCAGATCCCCAGGACGCAGTTCGAAGAAGGACTGGATGGCTCGAACTTTGTGGGTGCTGCGTGGCTGAGTGCGTCGGCGCGCGCCCAGCATGCCCTTGAGCTCGTGGTGCCCCACAAGCAACAGGTCGAACGCCGGCAGGCGAAAGCCGCGAGTGATCGAACCGATTTGAAGTTCCACGGAATCCAGCCCCACCTCGTCGGCCCAGGTTTCCCTTAGGCGGTGGCGTTCTGCTTCATTCAGACATAAGACGATGACGCGTCCCGTGTCCACCGCCGCTTCGCGGAGGGCACCTGCGGCCTGACGCATACCGACCTCAAGAGACTTGACCGAGCGCGTGTCGAGTGAGCGATCTTCGCCGGGGAGGCTCTGTAGTTGTAGGTTTGAGTGGTCCGCGCAGTGGGACGTGAACTGGCGAAGGGCCAGTTCGTGAGCCGCGGATTGGTTGCGCAGGCTCTCGGCCTTTTCCTCTATCCGCAGGGGTTCGACCTCCACGATCCAAGCGCCGGGTCCGAGGAAACCCAGAAGAGAGGCCCCCTCACCACTCTCGAGGGTGGCGCTTTCTGCAGCCGTGCACACTTCCAGGGAGGTGAGGGTCTCCACGGAGAGCTGGCTCTCGGGATCAAACGTGCGCAGGGACTCGATCTCGTCTTCAAAGATCTCCACGCGCAGGGGCAGTTCGGCGGCGAAGGGGAATAGATCCAGGATGTCTCCCCGCAAGGAGACTTCACCGGGCGCCTCTGCCAAGGGTTGACGGGTGTAGCCTGCGGCGACTAGCGAGCGCAGGAGGGGATCGGGGTCAAGGGCGTCGCCCACGGCCAGCTGCAGGAAATGGCTCTCGAGTTCCTTGAGGGGTGGCACGGGTTGGAGAAGGGCCAGCAGTGAGCTGACCACTGCCTGCGGCCGATCTGCCGCGTTTCTTCCCAGGGACTGCACGAGTTGCAGACGCATTCGCATGGAGCGGGCGTCGGAGCCGGGTCCGCCTTTCGTCCGTTGTTGACGTGCGGGAAACTGCTGCGCCTCTTGGCCGAAACTCCGTAGATCCGCGGCCATGGCCTCGGCTTCAGCTTCCGTGGAGGTCACGACCAGGGCGAGTTCGCCGTTCATGGGGGGGTGCGAGAGGGCGGATGCGAGTATCAGCCCCTGGGACGAGCCCCACAGATTTCCGAGGCTGCAGGTGCCGTGACGCTGCGCATGCTCCAACGTTTTTTGGAGTTCTGGCAGGAGTGGCAGACCGGCCGCATCGATGACGGTGGCCTCGTGCTTGTCACTTTGGGTGTCGTTCACGCGGGGCTACGCTCTTCGAGGACAAGCAGGGCTTCGCTCGCGGCCCAGTGTTCCGCTTCCTTCAACGTGCGGCCCCAGGCGCTCGGGAAGTTTTTCCCTCCAGCCTGGACTCGTACCAGGAAGGCTCGCGCGTGGGAGGGCCCGCGTGCTTCGAGTTCCACGTACTCCGGTAGGCAACTCCATTGCCCTTGGCAGAACTCCTGTAGAGCTTGCTTGGGGGACAGGATGTTCTCCTTGGATTGGACGGCCTTGAGGTATTCGTCCAGGGTGGCCAGCGCGAAGGTCCGTGCTGCATCCAGGCCCGCATCCAAATACACCGCACCTAGGACGGCCTCATACAGGTTGGCGAGGACGGCGCGCGAGAGGGCGCGGTGCTGCAAGCCCCCTCCTACTTGGGCCACTTCCTCCAGGCCCATGGTATGGGCGGCCCGGGCGAGCGTCCGACGCGAGACCACGCCAGCCTTCATCTCCGTCAAGTCCCCCTCAGCCAGGTCGGGGTGGCGCCGGTACAGTTCTTCAGCAATGACCAGGTCAAGGGCCGCATCGCCCAGAAACTCCATGCGTTCGTTGTCCTCGCTGCGCTTCTGTGAGGCGTGGGTGAGGGCGAGTTCGAGCAGGTCAGGCTGCGCGAATATGTGGGGGATAGTGGCCATGCACGCTGGAGATCTAGTCGGGCGGCCTGGGCCGCGGAGTGCATGCTACAGTAGCCCCCGTGAACCGGAACCGATGACGAACGAGTATCGACCACGACCCAATGACCGACTGGTCGAGCCGCTGTTTGACGGGCTTGAGGTGGGCGCAGATGCGGATGCGGATGCAGAGCAATCGCTGGCGCGTGCCAAGTTCCCTTGGCTTCTGATCGTCGCGCTACTCGCTACGGCCCTTGGCCTTTGGTTCTGGGCCTAAGATTCTGGCCCTTAGATTCAGGGCGCGTTTAGCTTCCGATTCGCGGAAATTCCGCCAGGGTGGGGTCCGCGAGACGAACACACTCCCGCTGGGCGAAGCGGTCTGTCATGCCTGCGAGATAGTCGCAAATGGCCCGCTCCAGACCCACTTGGTCGGCCCAGGAGCGATACCAGACCGGGAGCTCCTGAGGCTTATCGCGGTAGGCCTGGAAGAGGTTTTTAAGGACCTGCTGCGCGTAGGCCAGGAAGGCCTGCAGGTGTTCATGCCGATAGAAGTTGTTGTACAGGAAGCTGCGTAGCTCACCGGTCATGGCGGCCATACGCGCCGAGTGTCTTACGATCATGGAACCGTGGCCGCGCACATCTGCAGGGGAGAGCACTCGAGCGCTCATGATGCGGGTATGGGTTTCAGTGAGCAGGTCTTCAATGCTATGGCCGATCAACTCGTTCGCCACGCGCTGCACCCTGAGCTTCGGATCCTGGTCGGTGTCGAGGAACCCGGGGTGCCGATCCTGGACTCGTTGCCGGGCATCCCGCCACAGTTCCACTTCATCGTTCAACTGTTCCTCGCTGAACATGCCTGCAAGTAATCCGTCTTCCAGGTCGTGCTTGGTGTAGGCGGTGGAGTCGGCCATGTCCACGAGTTGCGCTTCGAGCAGGGGGCTCGCCGGTCGCGGTTCAAGTTCCTCGGGCCAGTCCCTCTCCGCCTCGTGCTTGAGGAGCGATTCTCGGACCTCCCGTGTCAGATTAAGCCCAGGGTAGTCGGGGCTACGGCGCTCGAGAGAGTCAACGACCCGTAGTACCTGGGCGTTGTGCCTGAAGCCGTCGTGGTCGGCCATCAGGTCATTCAGGGCTGCCTCACCCCGATGACCAAACGGTGGGTGACCAATGTCATGGGCCAACGCAAGCGCCTCGCACAGAGGGCCGTTTAAGCGCAATGCGCTGGCGAGGCTGCGTGCGACCTGACACACCTCCAATGAGTGCGAGAGGCGCGTGCGATATTGATCGCCCGCCGAGTTGACGAAAACCTGGGTCTTGTAGCCTAGCCGTCGGAATGCGGTGCTGTGGGTGATGCGATCACGATCGCGCTCGTAGCACGTTCGCATGGGATCCTCACCTTCAGGATGCGCCCGGCCCCTGGACTGGGCCGCATGGGTCGCACAGGGTGCAAGTTGGGCCTCTTCGCGTTTCTCCTTCCCGGAGCGTTCGAAGAGGGGCTGTTGGAGGGAACTCACGGGACTTGGCACTGCCGGGTGGACGCGACGCAGGGCGGCTGGTTTCACCCGAACGCCATTGCCTCACGCGCGTTGCGAGGTTCGGGTTCACCCAGTCTACTGGGTAAGTCAAGCTCCCGCGCCCTCTCCACGGCGACAGCCCTCCATGCCCTCCCCCTCAGATGCCAGCGAGCCCTGGTTTGTCACCGCCTTTCGCGCGGACTATCGGGAGTTGTACGCGCACAGGGACGATCATGCGGCTGAGGAGGAGGTGGACCACCTCATGGCGCGTGGCCTGCAGGGGCCCGTTTTGGATCTGTGCTGCGGTTTCGGGCGTCACGCAACGGCGATGACCAAGCGCGGGTTGGAGGTTGTCGGAGTAGACCTCTCGGCTGAGTTGTTGCTGGGAGCGGATCCCCGCCTCGTGGGTCGGCTTGCTCGGTGTGACGCCCGGTCACTTCCGTTCAAGCGTGGCGCCTTTGCCGGTCTGGTGAACCTCTTCAGCTCCTTTGGGTATTTCGGTGAAGAGGGTGACCTGCAAGTCTTGGACGAGATCGCGCGGGTTCTCAAACCGTCGGGCGTGGCCTTCATGGACATGATGAACCCGGAGTTCATCCGCGCCACACTTATCCCGCGCTCCAAACGTGAGGAGCAGGGCGTGGTTCTCACGGAGGAGCGCTCCCTCGAAAACGACGGCCTCCAAGTTGTGAAACAGGTGTGCATGACCCGACCCGATGGGGAGGTGCGCCGCTGGCGCGAAGAGGTTCGCCTGTACACGGTGGCCGACCTCACCGGGCCCCTTCAGGAGCGCGAAATAGAGGTGGAGTCCGTGGCTGGGGCATTCGACGGGCGCCCCCTGGCTGCAGATACCCCCCGACAGCTGCTGCGTCTACGAAGAAGGTAGGGTGCGGGCGCCCACCGCCCCTCGTACAATCAGGCCCGCTTCCCTCTCAGAGCCCCTACACACACGCATGTCTCAGCAACAAATCCACTTCAGCGAGAAGGCCCTCGAACTCCAAGCTCTGGCACGTCAGATCGCCGACAAATATGTGCGACCTGCCGCCGCCAAGCACGACAAGTCCCAGGAGTACAACTTCGAAGCGGCACGAGCGGTGGCCGAGGCGGGTCTGTTCCGCACCTTCATTCCCGAGGAATACGGCGGCCATGGTGCCGGAGTTCTTGCTCTAGCGCTGGTGGCCGAGGAGCTCGCCAAGGCTGACTCCGGCTTTGGTGTGGCCTTTGCCGTCAATGCTCTGGGCTCGTTCCCCATCATCCTGGGAGGGACCGAAGAGCAGAAGAAGCACTGGTTGCCTCAGGTAGCGTCCGGGGACAAGTTCGTGGCCTTTTGCCTATCCGAGAAGTTTGCCGGCTCGGATGCCAGTGGGCTTTCGGTCCGGGCCTTCGAAGATGGGGACGACTACATCATCTGCGGAGAGAAGAAGTGGACCACCAACGGTGGGGTGGCAGACATCTACACCGTTTTCTGTGTGACGGACCCCAATTCGAAATCGCGCCGCATCAGCGCCATCATCGTAGAGAAGGGCACGCCTGGATTTGAGATCAAGAAGATTGAGGACAAGATGGGTATTCGCACGGTGCCTGTCGTGGAGACTCACTTTGACCACGTCCGCGTTCCCAAGTCCAATCTGATCGGTGGTCGCCCTGGAGCCGGTTTCAAGCACGCCATGCAGACCCTCGACTACGCCCGCCCGGGTGTGGCCGCGCAGGCGGTGGGCGCATGTCAAGGTGCGTTGGATCTGGCCAACGTCTACTCGAACCGTAGGCAGCAGTTTGGTGTGCCCATCTCGAAGCACCAGATGGTGCAGCAGATGATGTCCAACATGGCCATGAAGACCGAGGCTGCGCGCCAACTGGTCTATGCCGCTGCTGCTGGAATAGATGAGGTCGGTCCCAGTCCCACCAACTCCAAGATGGCCGCCATGGCCAAGTGCTTCGCCACCGATGTGGCGATGGAAGTGGCTACCGACGCCGTTCAGGTGTTTGGGGGCTATGGATTCATGGAGGACTACCCCATCGCCAAATTCTTCCGGGACGCCAAAATCCTTCAGATATACGAAGGGACCAACCAAGTGCAGCGCTTGGTGATCGCGCGCCACCTGGTGCGTGAGTGCGCGGATCTCGAGCACCTGTCCGAGTTCATCCCTGTAGAAGAGCAGCAGCCTTACTACGATGAGGCTGAAGTGACCCACGAAGTCTGAGTCGTAACGGACTCGGTTCGCGCTGAGCATCCTCTCGCGATTCTTGTGGCAGCGAGAATGGGAGGATCAAACCTTGTCCGACAAGTCGGACCTAGCAGGAGGGCTACATGAGTTCGTTACGAGTAGGAATCAATGGTTTTGGCCGCATGGGGCGCTTGGCGCTCCGTGCGCGGTGGGAGAGGGAAGATCTTCAGCTCGTTGCCATAAACGAGCCTCATGGATCGACAGAAACCCTTGCTCTGCTCATCGAATTCGACAGCGTTCAGGGACGTTGGAATCACGCTTGCACCTCTCTGGACGAGGGTACGGTGCTTGTAGATGGAACGCCTGTTGTGCGCACGTCCCACTCCGTACCTGGAGATATCCCGTGGGGCGCTGAGGGTGTGGACCTTGTTCTTGAATGTAGTGGAAAGTTTCGGACCAGTGCCCTGCTAGAGGGCCATTTCACAGCCGGAGCGAGCCGCGTCGTCGTATCCGCACCCGTAAAGGACGGCCCCCCCAACATTGTCGTGGGCGTCAACCATCGGGACTACGACCTTGGCGAGCACAAGGTCATAACTGCGGCTTCGTGCACGACCAACTGCTTGGCTCCGATTGCACGGGTGCTGCATGACGCGGTAGGTATCGAGCGGGGCATGATTACAACGATTCATGACCCAACCAATACCCAGCGTGTCCACGATGCACCTCACACCGATGCACGCCGGGCTCGTGCGGCCCAACTCAGTCTCATTCCCACTAGTACGAACTCGGCTACTGCCGTGACGATGATTATCCCCGAATTGGCGGGTCGCTTGGACGCGATCGCCGTCCGGGCTCCGGTATTGAATGCGTCCCTGACCGACTTTGTGTTTCACGCGGAACGGCCGACGAGCGTTTCGGAGATCAATGACGCTCTCGCTGCTGCGGCGGCCGAAGGTCCGCTTGCTGGGATCCTTGGCTATGAAGAACGGCCGCTGGTTTCCGCAGACTTTGCCGGGGATCCGCGTAGTGCCGTGATCGATGCTCTCTCGACTCGCGTAACCGATGGCCGACTCGTCAAGGTCCTCGCCTGGTATGACAACGAGTGGGGCTATGCCAATCGGTTGGTTGAGTTGGCGGCCATGATGGCTGCGAGCTAGGCGCTCGGTAGGCCCCTTCGCGGAGCTGGACCTAGAGCGGCCCTAAGCCCCTTCAGGGGCTGTATTCCGGGTATTTCGGTGTCCGGGGGGAATCCCCAACAAGTTCCGGAAATTCACCGTTCGGTTGGGTGAGCAATACGGCTTTGGGGGGGGAGCGGATTCCCCAATCCGCACTCGGCTGGGAAGGCTGCCCACTCCCTGGCATGTTCTTCCAGAAACAGTCCCCTTTGCGCCCCGGGCGTCCCCATCCTCAATGGCATCCACCTACGTATCCGTCACTCGTTCGCACCAGATCCTCGATCGGGCTCTGGACCCTCTCGTAGCCAACCCGGACACCTTTCACCGTAGGGCCAAGGCTCTGGCTAAGCGCTGGGATCGCGATGGGGCCCGCCTGGAGATTCGGGATCCCATGGCTTGGCGCAAGCCGCGAGCCTCCGCCTCGAGAGGGGTCGCCTCCATCGAGGTGCAGTTGCGCACGGAGATTGATCAGATCCAGATCATGGACCGTGAGAGCGAGGCACGCTTGGCTCGTCGCATCGAGTTCGCACGCATCAGACTGAGCTCGGCCCTTGAGCGTGCCGGACTAGAAGAAGGAGACGTGTCCGACCGGGTGAACTACAACCCGTCCACTTATTCGGACGCGGACGCCATCTGTGACGATATTCCTGCGGAGGTGTGCCTGCGGTGGATTGAGCTGCATGCTATGCGTCGCGAACTCGTGGAGTGCAACCTCTACCTGGCCTTGATCAATGTGGAGCGCTATACCAAGGGGCCCGCGGCCCGCCTGGATCTGATCCAGGAAGGCTCGGCCTCTTTATTCCGTGCCGTGGACGGGTTCGAGTGGCGGCGAGAATTACTATTTCGCACGTACGCGGTGCATTGGTTGAACCAGGCTTTCCGCAGCTACCTCTACAACCACGGGCGCACGGTGCGCGTTCCTGTCTATCTTCAGAAAGCCATGAAGCACGTGTACCTGGCCAAGGAGCGCCTAAGTGGGCGCGCCAGTGACGTGCGCGCCTTGGCCGCCGAGTCAGGGATCAAGGAGAATGTCGTCCTCGGGGCTCTTGCCGCGGACCGTGGAACGATCTCACTTGACGGAGGTCTGGGCAGGGACGATGAAGGCCGTGGGGCCTCCGAGTGGCTGTGCGATGAGAAGACCGGGGAGGTTTACTCCCCGAGCATGGAGGACACCTCCCTGGAGGACGGACTCTCCGAGGCCATGGTCCATCTGTCGGATCGTGAACGACGGGTGCTGGGGCTTCGATTCGGTCTGGGCGAAGCACGCGAGCACACGCTCTCGGAAGTGGCGGGCCAGATGGAAGTGTCCCTTGAACGCATCCGCCAGATTCAGATGCGGGCCATCCATAAGCTTCGTACCCCGACCCTGCGCCGGGCCGCTAGCCCCTTCTTGTAGGCCTAGGCAGCCTGACCCGGAGTCGGAGCAAGAGCTCCGTCAGAGGGTCTTCGTGGCTGGCCGGGGCTTGCCCTGAAGCAGGGCTCTGGGGCGCCCTACCCCCCTTTTCCTTGCCGTCACGGGTCGTAAGGCCCCCCGCGAGGGGCAGAATCCAAAGGCTCGATCTGCTACCCTTCTAGGCTACAGATCGGCCTTTAAATGTCCTCTAGCCCCTCCACGACGGCCCTCTCGGGGGGCTCCCCCTCCAAACCTTCCTGGCTCAAGGTCCCTTTGCCTGGTGGTGAGGTTCACGGTCGACTCAAGCGGCTGACGAAGGAGCTCTCTCTCAACACGGTTTGCGAGGAAGCCCGCTGTCCGAACCTGGGCGAATGCTGGAGCGGGGAGCACCCGACCATGACGATCATGGTGCTTGGGGATCAGTGCACCCGTCGCTGCCGCTTCTGCGCCGTGGAAACCGTGGATAGGGCACAGGCTCCAGACCCTGCCGAACCCGCAAACGTGGGCAAAGCCGTGGGGCGACTGAACCTGGACTACGTGGTGATAACCAGCGTGGACAGGGATGATCTGCCCGACGGTGGAGCTGGCCATTACAGTCGATGTGTGGCTGAAATTCGTGCCCGCGCGCCCCAGACGATCATCGAGACGCTCGTCCCCGACTACCAGGGCTCCGATCTGGCTTTACTTCTCCCCGGGCGTGAGGCACCGGGCCCGGGAGCCCATCCTGATGTCTTTGCCCACAACGTCGAGGTCGTACCGCGCTTGCAGCGCAAGGTTCGTGACCCCCGCTGCTCCTTTGAGCGGTCGCTGCAGACTCTTGAGGAGGCCAAGGAGCGAGACGACACGCTCCTGACCAAGTCGTCCCTCATGGTCGGGTTGTCGGAGAGCGCTGACGAGATCTCCGAAGCCATGGCCCTTCTGCGTGCTGCCCACGTGGATTTCCTTACCCTGGGGCAGTATCTGAGGCCCAGCAAGCAGCACGTTCCCGTGCACGAATATCTGCCACCTGCTCGATTCGAAGAGCTGCGCCAAGAGGGGTTGGGGCTTGGTTTCCAATACGTGGCAGCGGGACCCCTGGTGCGATCTAGCTATAAGGCCGGCGAGTTCTTTGCCACTCGACTCATTCGTAAGCGGCGCGCCCAACCCGTGCTGAACCCCAACTGATTCCCTCCGACTTCGCGCCCCATGGACCCCAACGAAGCCTACTCCCTGATTGACGCGGACGGTCAGCCGCGCTCCAAGTTCACCTGCGCCCTAGCGGACGATGAGCTGAAGGATTGTTTTAGGTCCATGCTCGCCGTGCGGTCATTTGACGACATCTGCATGAAGTTGCAGCGAGGTGGGCGTATCGGGTTCTCGATCCCCAATAGAGGCGTCGAGGCGACCCAGGTCGGGGCTGCAGCGGCCTTGCGGGATGGCGACCATATCTTCCCCAGCTACCGCGACTTTGGAATGGCTCTGCACAAGGGCGTTCCCCCGGTGGAGATGTTCCACAACATGTTCGGTAACGGCAGGGATGCGGCCCAGGGCCGGCAGATGCCGGTGCACTTCTCCTTCGTCGATCCGGTGCACTTCTTTTCGATCTCCTCTCCCATCGGTACGCACTTGCCTCATGCCGTAGGTGCGGCTCACGCGTTCAAGGTGCGCAGAGAGCCACACGTAGCCTTGGCGAGTTTCGGCGACGGCGGAACTTCTAGTAACGGCTTTCACAGCGGTCTGAACTTCGCTGCCGTAATGAAGGTCCCTGTCGTGTTTCTCTGTCAGAACAATGGCTGGGCAATTTCCTGCCCCTCCTCTCAGCAGACCGGGTCCGAAAGCTATGCCATCAAGGCCAAGGCCTATGGGATGCCTGGTATTAAGGTGGATGGCAACGACTTGCTGGCCGTGCATGAGGTGATGTCCGAGGCGCTTGAGCGCGCCCGTGCCGGAGAGGGGCCTACGCTGATTGAAGCCGAGACTTACCGCATGGGTGGCCACTCCACCTCGGACGATCCAAGCAAGTACGTACCCAAGGATGTCCTCGATAAGTGGGAGGCCCTCGATCCCGTCAAGCGCCTGCGCGGGTACCTTGAGTTTCGGGGTCTATGGACGCAGGAGTGGGAGGACGAACTTGTCGCCAGCTTGTTGGCCGAACACGCTGCTGCTGCCAAAGAAGCTGAGGCTGAAGCGCCGCCTGGGCTTGAGACCATCTTCAGCGACGTTTTCGAGTCCTTGCCCGACCATCTCCGTAAGCAAGGCGAGGCTGTCTTCGACCTGGCCCGCCGTAAGGGGGATGCTGCGGCTGGCGAGGGAGCCTTCCCGCTCTAGAGCACGTTCTGCCATGTATTCCTCAACCTTGCCCCCCGACGGTCTTTCCGTTCGTATCCTTTTGACGGACGCCTCCCAGTAGCCATGGCCAACCTGACTCTGATTCAAGCTGTGAATGACGGCCTTAAAGCCGCCATGCGCGATGACCCCACGACCCTTGTGTTCGGTGAGGACGTGGGCCCCAAGGGCGGCGTGTTCCTCGCCACGGAAGGCTTGACGGCCGAGTTTGGTGAGGAGCGTTGCTTCGATACGCCCCTCTCCGAGGACGGCATCATCGGCGCCGCCATCGGGATGGCTGCCAACGGCCTGCGCCCCATCGCAGAGATCCAGTTCCAGGATTTCATCTTCCCGGCCTTTGACCAGATCGTTTCCGAGGCAGCCAAGCTGCGGTATCGATCCGGTGGTCAATACACCGCACCTATGGTCATCCGCACGCCTTACGGCGGCGGCATTCGTGGAGGGCTGTACCACAGCCAGTCGGGAGAGGCTTACTTCGCCCACACGCCGGGCTTGAAGGTGGTCATTCCCTCTACGCCCCACGATGCGAAGGGGCTCCTGATCGCTGCCATCAACGATCCCGACCCGGTGCTTTTCATGGAGCCCAAAGCTCTCTACCGCTCCGTGAAGGGCGAGGTACCCGAGGGTTGGTATACGGTGGACTTGTCCACTCTTCGCACGGTTCGCGAGGGCGACGACGTCACTGTGTTTTGCTATGGCGCCATGGTGCCCGTTGTGGAGCGAGCTGCAGCGACCGCAGCGGAATCAGGAATCGAGTGCAACGTTGTGGACCTGCGCACGCTCATGCCCCTCGACGAGGAGGGCGTACTTGAGGCTGCGAAATCCACGGGCCGCGTGGTCACCGTGCATGAAGCGCCTCGTTTCTGCGGTTATGGCGCGGAGATCTCGGCCATGATCGCGGAGAATGTGATCGAGTACATGGAGGCGCCGATTCGACGTGTCACCGGTTTCGATACGCCCTTTCCCAATACCCTAGAACACCACTACCTGCCCGATGAGCGTCGCGTCCTCGATGCCATCGAGCACGTTCACTCGTACTAAGCCTCATATACGGACATACCGAGTAATGATTGAATTCAAGCTACCCGACATCGGTGAAGGAATCGCCGAGGGCGAGATCGTGAAATGGCTCGTCAGTCCCGGCACCCGGGTTGAGGAGCACCAGCCCGTGGTTGAGGTCATGACCGACAAGGCCACGGTTGAGGTGCCCGCGCCGGCAAGCGGGACTTTGACCGAGACCCTTGCTGCAGAGGGAGACGTTGTACCGGTGGGTAGCGTGATCTTCATTCTCGACTCAGAATCGTCCGGCGCCGAGCCTGCTCCAGCACCGGCAGCGGTGGCCCCTGCACCGGCCCCATCACCGGCTCCATCACCGGCCCCTGATCACACCTCCGCCGTCCGGACTCCCGCGGCTCCTTCTCCTGGGGCTTATGCAGACTCCAAGGTTCTGGCTGTTCCGAGTGCGCGCCGCGTGGCGCGCGAGCTGGGGGTCGATCTGACGGAAGTATCGGGGACGGGTCGCAACGGCGTGATTCGCCGTAAAGACGTTGAGTCTTTCCGGTCCGATACTGCG
>JAPKBO010000065.1 GCA_028823395.1 Planctomycetota bacterium
CGCCAAGTCGGTCAAGACCCTGACGGACCTGATCACGGACAGGAGCTCCACGGTCCAAGGGGCTGCAGCTGAAGCCCTGGGCAACTTCGTGCACCTCAAATCCAAGGATCGTAAGGAGATCTTCGAAGAGATCCTGAAGACCCTTACCTCCGTGCGGAACAGCGTGGACTCCGACCCGCTCGATACGATTTCGCGCCAGCGTTACGACGCCATCGCCGCACCCATGATCACGACCTTGCAGGACCTGTCGGGCCACGACGAGCGCAAGCCGAGCGAGTGGCGCCGATGGTGGAACAAGAACAAAAAGAAAGATTGGGATAAGGAAGACTAGGAGTTGTTCGTCTGCGGTAGGCGGGCCACCACCCTCTCCCGTATCTCATGAACTCGTCATCGACCCAAGTGCCGTCCAGCGTTGGCCCGGCTGTTCTTCTGATTCCATTGCTGGTCGGAGTTCTGGGGCTTTTCTGGGCCCGGAGCCGCGATAATGGCCCCCTCGGGCAGCGCCCCTCCGCACCACAGGAGCGCTCCCTCGACCAGGTCGACCTTTGGACGGGTTCGCTCGATTTCCCCGGAGGCCGGCTCGTTGCCGAGCTGAGTGCCCTGCACCTGGATCCAGCTCGGCAGCAGCAGGATGCCCAGATTCTGGCCCGCCGTTTTGATCTGCCTGAAGGCCAGCCCTGGCGGCTGCGAGTCAGGTTGGATGCGGAGCAGGTGGCTGTGCTCGATCCCGAACACCTGCAGCTCATCAGCGAGGGTTCGGCTTGCCTGGCCCCCTTGGGGTCCATCCAGGGATCGCCTGGCCATCCACTGTTGCCGCTGTTGGCCGCCTCGCCCCGTTCATTGGGAGGCCCTTCGCCCACAGACGTTATTCTGTGGGGGCCTGAACCCGGCGTGACCGCTCAGCTTGAGGGTCTCCCGGAAGTTACAGGGGAGGGCTCGATCGAACTGACCCGGGCCACGGGTGTCGCTTGGGAGCGCCGGGGCGAACTGGCCGTGCGCGACGGGGGGGTCGTCCGATGATCTCGCGTGTCGCTTGTTTGGTGGCGCTCTTCAGCGGCGCTTTCTTGTGCCTCATCTTTAGTGGTGATGATGGAGAGGGTGGTGATTCCGTAGTTGCCAGCGTGCAAGCCGTGACACCCGAACCACCACCCACCGCCGCGGCGTCCGATCCTGCTCCCCGTCCCGAGCCCGACGAACTGCAATCCTTGCGCGGGCGTATTACCGAACTGGAGTTGTTGCTCGCCAAAGAGCGCCAGCGGACCATTGATCGCGAGCAGGAGTGGGTGGGTTTCCTGCGTGCCATGGCGCAGCTTCCCATCGAGCGGGTACCTGAGCGCCCCGAGTTCTTGGCAGATGCCGTCATCGAGCGCATTCCGCTGGAAGGCGATAAGCCCGACGGTGAGGTCACGCCCGACTCGGATTCGACCACAGCGCGCCGCCGCCAGTTGATGCTTGAGCTAAATGCCCTCCTCGTATCCGAGCAGGTGCTCAGTATGGATGTGTTGGAGGTGGGCCGCATTCACGAGGGCTGGTGTGGGCCCGTCGTGGTACGCCTCTTGGATGAGCGTGGCCGTCCCGTGGGCCTGTTGGCTGCCGAACGCCTTCGTCTTGAGGTGAGTCGCGCTGGATTCGGAGTGACCTTGGTCTTCGAGGAGGGCTATGAACGCCATGCCGGCGTCAAAATCTCTTTTGGCCCGGTGGAAGCGGATGGCGGCGAACGCACGGGGGTGCGGCGGATTTACTTGCCCGACCTGAACCCGGAACCTTGGGTGGAGTCCCTGCCGGAGCTGGTCAGTTCCCAGGATCTGCTCGCCAGCCAGGACGATGGCCTGTGGGATCTGCGCACCCTGCGGCAACGCCTCGATGGGCTCCTGCGAGCGGCGGGGTCCGTCCTTGGAGGCTGGCGCCTGGTGGACCTGGGCGGCGTGGTCGATAAGGAGCTGCGGGACGTGCAACTGATTGAACGGGACGGAGAGGGGCGCGAGGTGCGCCGGATCTTTGCGGACCGCCTGGTCATCGAGAGTGAGCCGGGTGGCGGAATGAGCTTGGACCTTGAAGGAGGCGTTCAGATCCGGCACGGGCGTCGGGCACCCTTCCTCGGTGGCCACTACCGGATCTTCTTGCCCGAAGCCAAGGATGGGGTCTGGCGGGCGGAGAAACTGCCCGGCTTGTAGGCGGACACGCTAGAAGGGGGCGCGGGTTCGGCAGCCGATCCAGGCAAGGGTTGACCCCGGGCCGTCTCTCGGCGAAGAATTGGGCGTGAGCAAACCCCACTCCAAGGAGCCCGAGGCCCAATCCTCCACGGGGCCGCCGCTGTTGACGGTTTCGGGTCTCACTGACGCGCTGAAGCAGCGCTTCGCAAAATGGGGTCGGGTCGGAGTGGAGGGCGAGGTGAGCGGGCTCAAGCGCGCCGGATCCGGCCACCTCTATTTCTCCCTCAAGGAGGGTGGCGCGGTGATCTCCGGTGCCATCTGGCGCAGTCGTGTGGACGCTGCCCTTAAGGGCGCGAGCCTCGAGGAGGGCGACCAGGTCGTGTGTTACGGGACACTGGACATCTACGCTCCGCGTGGGACCTACAGTCTGATGGTGGAGCGCGTGGAGAAACGCGGCCTGGGGGAGCGTTTGGCGCAGCTCGAAAAGTTGAAAGCTCAGCTACGCGAGCGTGGCTGGTTCGATCGTAGTCGGCCGCTGCCGCGCTTGCCGCGTGTGGTGGGCATCGTCACCAGTCGTGACGCTGATGGGTTCGGGGATTTCTTGCGGACGCGCACGGAGCGCTGGCCTCTCTACCCCATGCGTCTGGTGCACACACGTGTTCAGGGCCCCGGTGCTGCCGAGGAGATTGCCCAGGCCCTGAAGCGGCTGGACGCATCCGGCGTGGAGTTGATCTGCGTCGTGCGTGGGGGTGGGTCGATCGAGGATCTGTGGGCGTTCAATGAAGAAGTCGTTGCGGATGCCATCTGGGATTGCAGCGTGCCGGTAGTGACCGGGATTGGTCATGAGCCGGACACGTCCCTAGCGGACCTCGTGGCAGACCACCGCGCTCACACGCCCACAGCCGCCGCTCAGGAAGTTATTCCCGAGCGCCAGATCCTCTTGGATCAACTCGAGGGCCATGCGGCCCACCTGGAGCAGATCGTGGAGCGCATGCTGGAGGAGCGCGGTCAGACCCTGGCGCGCCTGATGCGATCCCGCAGCCTGCGTAGTCCCGATTGGATTCTCGAGGACCGTATCCAGAGCCTGGGCGCCGGAGGCCGGCGCTTGGGTCTCGCCATGCGCGCCGAACTCCAGCTGGCGACGGCCGGCGCCGACCGAGTTGGAGGTCGCTTGGGCCAGCAGAGCCCGCACAGTCGGTTGGCCCGCCTGTCCAGTCGATTGGACGTGCTCGGCCCTCAACTCCAGCGCATGGGGGAATCCATACTGGACCGCCGCGGTCAGGCGCTGGACCTCGCTCAACGCTCCCTCTCTTCGGTCTCGCCCTTCGCGGTCCTGGGGCGTGGCTACTCCATCACGCGCCCCCAGGGAGGAGGCGCACCGATTACGAGCTCTGAGGGCGTGGGCACCGGCGACGTGTTGGAGACGATCCTGGCCGAGGGTTTTGTTGAGAGCACGGTGACCCACACACGCCTCGCAGATAATGAGGAGGGGGATAAATGACTCTCTTGGATCAGACCCACGCCATTGTCGTCAACTGGAACGGCGGGGAGGCCAATATCGTCTGTGTTCAGTCCCTGCTGGACGGTGGGCTGCCAGAAGCTCGCATCCAATTCGTGGATAATGGATCGACGGACGGCTCACTGGAATCCGTGACGGCTCGCTTTCCGGGCCTCGCCATCCAGTGCAATGAGACCAACGAGGGCTTTGCGCGCGGTGCCAATCGTGGCGCTCGCGCCGCCATCGAGCAGGGAGCTGAGGCCGTGTTCTTCGTCAACAACGACGTGCGAATGGATGCGCCCACCCTGGCGCACCTGACGGCCGTGCTTGAGGCGCATCCCGAGTGGGGGGCCATCGGTCCTCGCGTCCTGTTTGCCGGCGATCGGGATCGCATCTGGTCTGCCGGTGGCGTGCTCGCACTCGGCCCCAATCAAACTCAGCTTTTAGGTCACGGCCTGCTCGACGGAGCCCGCTACCAGCACACGCTGGAGGTGGACTACGTTCCTGGCTGCGCCTTGCTCATGACCCGCGAGAGCATTGAGAGCGTGGGCTTATTCGATGAAGGTTACTTTGCCTACATGGAAGACGTGGACCTCGGTCTGCGCTTAGCCCGGGCCCAGCGAGCGAGCCTGTGTGTCGGGGAAGTGGCCTGCGAGCACACGCCATCCAGCGCCACGGGAGGCGGCTACAGTCCGCGACGTAAGTACCTGAATGGTTTTAACTCCCTGCGCTTTCTACGTTCCCACCCCACTGCAGGGCGTTGGCTGGCGTTCCTGTGCTTTGACGTTCTTACCTTGCCCTTCGTGGTGCTCGCCGCGGCTCCCAGAGGTCGACTGCGCGGTGCCTTGGCCAAGGGCCTCGGGATCGCGCACGGCTTGCTCGGCCGAAAGTTGAACCCGCGCTACCTGGAGAAGGGCGCGTCGTGGTTGTGGTAGGTCCGGCCGTAGAGGTGGTGCTGGTTTCGGGCTGTGAGAGCCTGGAGGATTGGGCGGCACCTGTTGCCGCGCATCTGATGGGGTGGGAGCAGGAGCGCATGGCCCGCTTCGTCAAGCGCGACGACCGAGCGCGCTATGCCGCCGCGCACCTGCTCGTGCGCTGGGCCCTGGCCCGTAGCTTGGGTGAGCCCGAGCTGGCGTTGAGCTTGGACCAAACAGAGCGTGGGAAGCCCTTCGTGACCGATCCTGCTCTGGCGGCGGAGGTTTCCTTCAGCCTGTCTCACACCCGCGGGCTCGTGGGCTGTGCCTTGTGGAGCACGGCCCCTGTGGGTTTGGACCTTGAGGCGAGTACGCGCCGGCTCCAGGTGGTTGAGCTGTTGGACACGGTTCTCTCCAGCGGTGAGCGTGAGCAGTGGGAGCGTGCGGGTTTGGCCGAAGGCCCTGCCCTCGAGCGCTTCCTCGAAATCTGGACTCTAAAGGAGGCGCTCTCCAAGGCTTTGGGCGTGGGCCTGAGCGTGGCACCCGAGGAGTGGTCCTTCGACTTGGACACTTCGCCTATCCATAGGCTGCTCAGTTTGCCGGACGCATTCGGCGATCCAGCCCACTGGCAGTTCGAACAGACGCGCTCGCCAGAGGGGCACGTGGTGTCCCTGGCGATTCCCAACCCGGGTCCCGATCCCGTGCCCGTGGAGTGGACGCACCTGGGAGCCCACGAACTCCTGGCGGCCATGGCCTAGCGTAGGGGGCCGATCTCCTCGAGCAGGGCGTCGATTGCTTCGGACTCCACGCCACGGCTGTTGGTCCGCAGCGCCTCTTCGAAGCCATCGATTTCGGTGGCGGAGTCCTGCTCACTGAGGGCGGCGCCTACGTATTCGGGCAGCACGTTGATCGGGGTGGTGCGTGTCTGACTGCCAAATTCGACCGAGCGTCCAAGTACTACGCGCAGCGATCCCTTCTCGATGGGCTCGCCTGAGTGCTTGCAGCGCGAGCGACCCGAGGGCGCGATCTGGGCGTAGGGAATCTCAAGTTGCTCGGCTTTCTTGGCTTCGGCCACCTCGCGTAGCTCGACCAGTTCCGACAGATCGGGAACCTCCTCGGGCGGGAACTTTGCCAATTCCCAGGCCTTGTTCTTGTAGGCCTCTTCCACTTTGGGGAACGAACGCCGAGCGGCGCAGGTCAGGTGCTCCCAGATGTACCCGACTCCGTACGGGCCTTCGATAAGGGTGCCTAGCCGCAGTACGTCTTTGTCGATCTTCTTGCGGCACAGCTTGCAGCCCGCCCGGGCGCTGCGCGCACCTTCGATCACGAAGGGCGGCAACTCGGGTTCGGTCTCGGGGGCGTTCTCCGCAGGCGGATCGGGCTCGATGGGTTCTTCCATAGGTCAGGGAGTGGGGGGCAGGTCGGCCAGGGGGTAGGTGCAGGTGGGTTCGAGGTCGGACAGCTTGGTCTTCAATTCGGAATCGAGCTGGGCTGTCAGGCGCTCGCGTTCATCAAAGAGGCGGTAGCCCTCGCGGGGCCGCAGGTAGCCCTTTGCCTCGGGGTGTCGTTCGCACAGAGTGTCGAACCCGAGCTTGGATTCCAAGTCTGCAAGCCTCTCCCGTTTCTCCAGGAGGGCGCGGGTCAGGATGGGCATCAGCATGGAGTAGTCCCCTTGCAGGGATTCGCAGGTGCTGCGGTAGGCGTCCTTGTCGACCTTGCCCCAGGTGACGGCCTCGGCGGGCAGGCAGGAGGACAGGGAGCCATCGGTCACCGGCGCGCTGGTGATCTGAATGTCGTACAGGTAGCCGCCCACGTCGTCGAAGCCGAGAATTTGGGACAGGGCGGGCTCAGGCTGCAGGTTGAAGTTCTTGGGTACGCCTCCGCCCAGGATCAGGGTTCCAAGGGCCTTGGTGTCGCTCTCCCGCTGGCCCCAGAGGTGATAGGCGCAGGATTCGAATACCTCGGCTTCCAGGTCGAGGCGGAACGCGGGTGGGCTCCCGGCGGCTCGACCCATGGCCCACAATTTCATGACGTTCAAGAACACCGACCCATCGCTGGGGGCGCCGACGAAGATGGGGATCGCCTTGCGATGGCAGAGGGCGAGCAGTCCCTCAGGTGTTTGGTTCTTGCCTTCCTGTGCGGCATAGCGTCGGCCGAGCAGGTGGCGCATCTGGGTCCCGGACATGCTCTCTGCGAATTCGGGTTGCCTCAGGCAAGCGCTGATAAAAGCGTCCTGGTTCAGCAGTACCTGTTCGCTGAACCCGATGTCGGTGATGCGGATGGTGCCCTCGTCCCGTAGTTCACCGTCGTCCCCGAAGATGGGGACCTGCTCGAAGGGATGATCGGCCGCGTCGTCGAGCGCCCGGTGTCCATCGTGGTAGCAGACCGCGTCGGTGGTGGAGAGCAGACAGAACCAGCCCGTGTCCAGCAGCGGATTGAGCCAGGCGTAGTGCTGGCCCGAGGCGGTGACCGGTCCCGCCACCGCTAGGGTCATGGGCACGCCAAGCCCGATGGCCTCATCGAGCAGCTGCCAGATGCGGCGCAGGTAGCCTCCCCCGAAGCTGGGCAGGCAGTTGTTGAGTAGGTCCTCAAGATGCCTGGCGTCGGTGACCGAGCCGTGGACGAGCGGGGGACGGGTACAGGACTCCTTCCGGGTGTGTGCCATGCCAGGAGTGTACGCAGTGGATGGGGGTGGGGTCTTGGGGCCTCTTGGGAGTGATCACCACCACCTTGGTGACTTTGGATGAATTTCTGTTCGAGATAGGGGGCTAGCGTGCCGACAAAGAACCCCGGGAAACGCGCTCCTCGCCTCCCCGATTCCCTTCCAGCCGCTACCATTCCTGAACGATGACCGATTTTTCCCCCAGCGCATCGGACGCCTACGGTGTCCAGGACTACAGCTCCCAGCCCGAGATCACGGGGGTCGAGATCATCCCCCTGCGTCGCTTCAACGACGATGGCGGGTCCATGACCGAACTCGTGCGATTGGATAACGGTGAGCTTCAGGGCGTTCCCGGCTTCAAGGCGCTGCAGATGAACTACTCGGTCATGGAGCCTCTGGCCATCAAGGCCTTCCACCTTCACAAGCGCCAGACCGATGTGTGGTACGTGCCGCCCTCGGACAAAATCTTGCTGGTGCTCAGCGACGTGCGCGCCGGCTCATCTTCGGAGGGCACCACGCGGCGCTACGTGCTCGGCGATGGTAAGTCGTTCTTGGTGCGCATTCCGCCGGGCGTGGCCCATGGCGCTCGAAACCTTAGGCCCGCAGCTCCCAGCGCCATCATCTACTTCGTTGACGTGCAGTTCAGTACTGACGACGAGTGTGATGAAGGCCGCCTGCCCTGGGATCACTTCGGGACCGAGGTCTGGGAAGTCGAACGGGCCTAGGCCCCGTGTTCGACCACGGCGATCATGCGCTCCAGGGCGGAGCGTGCCTCGCGGGTCAATTGAAGGCGCTCAGTAGCATCGAGGCGCTCGCGACTTCCGGTTATCTCGTCGACGGCGTCCCCGGCTAGAACCCGGTTCGCATCCGGCGCACAGCCCTTGCGTAGGAGATCGAGGATGCCGGCCAAGTGGGGGGGGTCGTTGCGGCTCATCGTCGCACAGCCGCAACCTGCTGTTCCAAAGTTGGCATCGGGAATGTCCGCCAGGTGCATGATCTCGACTCCGCGGGACCGGCCGACCTCGCGTGCGTTGCGCACGAAGTGACCCTCGGTGCCGATCACCAGGCGTGAGCCCGCGGGCGCGGTCAGCATTTGATCCCACAGGTACTTCGTGCTGCCTGAACCATCGGCGGCCTGCACGACCTCGAGGCGCGACTCGGGGTGGACGATCACGCGCCAGTTGCGCTCCTGCCACCAGTGCACGTGCTCGGGAGTGAAGACCGTGTGCACGCCGCAGTAGGCGCCCCAAAGGATCATCTGGGCTTGGTCCAGAGCGGCCAGGCCTCCCTCGACGTGGTCGTCATCCAAGGGGAAGGCCCCACGTGTGCGCTCGGCGTCGGCGAGGCGTACGACCCGGGACGGATCGAGACCCAGGCGATGGGCGGTATTGGCGCCAAGGTGTGCATCGGGGACGAACATGACCTTGGAGCCTTGTTTTAGAGCCCACTCCACCACTTGGTGGGCGTTGCTGCTGGTGCAAACGGCGCCGCCCGTGCGCCCGGCCAGCGCCTTGAGGCGCCCGGAGGTGTTCATGTAGGCGACGCAGACCAGGTCGTCCCCGTAGCGCTCCAACAGCTGGTCTGCCACGGGCAGGACCATGTGGTCCTTGGCCATCATCTCCATGGTGCAACCCGCCTTGGGGTTGGTGATCCAGGTCTGCTGGTCCTCCCGGGCGAGCAGGGCAATGGACTCGGCCATGAAGTGCACGGCGGACTCGACGATGATCTTTTTCTCGGGCTGGCGTGTGGCTTGCAGGGCCAGGGCGTAGCTGTCGGCCACGGTTCCCCCGTAGCGTTCGACCAACTTCACGATCTCGCCCCCCATGTAGTAGTGGGCGAGGAGGAGCAACGAATCACCAAAGTGATCCTGCGCCGGCCGCACGTAGCTATCCAGCCAGGGGAGTACCGTCTCCGGTGTGCGATCGGGCAGCGCCAGGTATTCCTCCGCATAGGGACGGAACTCGTCCTGATACCAATCAAGGGGCAGATCGGTCTGGCAGATCGGTATCCCTGGTCTAAGTTGCAGTCCGCTGGTCATCGTGGTCTCGCTAGGAATGCTGGGTTTTAGTCCAGATACGGGTAGCGGTAATCCGTGGGCGGAACGAAGGTTTCCTTCATCGTGCGCGGAGAGATCCAGCGCAGCATGTTGAGCAGGGAACCCGCCTTGTCGTTGGTGCCCGAAGCACGAGATCCCCCGAAGGGTTGCTGGCCCACCACGGCGCCGGTGGGCTTGTCGTTGATGTAGAAGTTGCCCGCGGCAAAGCGCAGGGCGTCCGTGGCCTGTCGCAGAGCGGCCCGGTCGATGCCGAAGATCGCGCCGGTCAAGGCGTACTCGGACGTGTTGGCACACAGGTCGAGGGTTTCCTCGAAGCGTTCATCCTCGTACACGTACACCGTGAGCAGGGGGCCGAACAGTTCGGTGCGCATCAGATCGTGCTTGGGGTCCTGGACCTGCACCACGGTGGGGTGCACGAAGTAGCCCACGGAGTCGTCGTACTCTCCGCCAATCACTACCTCGGCGGTGCTATCAGCTTGGGCGCCGTCGATGGCGCCCTTGAGCTTGGCGAAGGCGGAGGAGTCGATCAGTGCGCCCAGGAAAATGCTGAAATCACAGATGTCGCCGACCTTCAACTCGGCCACCATGCCGGCCACGCGTGCCTTGACGTCCTCCCACATGCTGCTGGGGATGTAGGCGCGACTGGCTGCAGAGCACTTCTGGCCCTGGAACTCGAAGGCCCCGCGCACGAGTGCCACTGCGAGGCTCTGAGGTTCCGCGGAGTTATGGGCGAAGACAAAGTCCTTGCCGCCCGTTTCCCCGACGAGTCGAGGGTACTGGTCGTACTGCGCGATCTGAGTGCCGATGGTCTTCCAGATGCCCTGGAACACTCCGGTCGAACCGGTGAAGTGGATTCCCGCGAGGCGGCGGTCGGCCAGCACCGGGTCACCCACTTGTGCGCCGGATCCGGGAAGGAAATTAATCACGCCTGCGGGTAGGCCCGCCTCCTCAAGCATCTTCATCAGGTAGTAGTTCGACAACACCGAGGTGCTGGCGGGTTTCCAGAGGCACGTGTTGCCTACCATGGCCGGAGCCGTGGGCAGGTTGCCTGCGATGGATGTGAAGTTGAAGGGCGTGATGGCAAACACGAAGCCATCCAAGGGGCGGTGCTCCAGACGATTCCACATGCCGTCTGAGGATTGCGGCTGCTCCGCATAGAGCTGCTCCATGTAGCCCACGTTGAAGCGCCAAAAGTCGATCAACTCGCAGGCGGCGTCGATCTCCGCCTGGTGGCAGGTCTTCGACTGGTTGAGCATCGTTGCCGCATTGATGGTGTCACGCCAGGGACCGCGCAGGAGCTCGCTAGCCTTCAAGAAAATGGCGGCGCGCTCCTCCCAGGGCATGTTCGCCCAGGCGGCCTTGGCGTCGTCCGCGGCGTCGATGGCTTGTTGTACCTCGGCCTCACCCGCCTTGGAGTAGGTCCCCAGTACGTGTGCGTGGTTGTGGGGCATGACCATTTCGCCCTTGTTCTCCGTGCGGACTTCTTTACCGCCGATGATCAGGGGGACGTCCACCGTTTGGCTGGCCATCTCCTTTAGGCGCTTCTCCAGGGAGTGGCGCTCGGGGCTCCCGGGTGCGTAGTCGCGTACGGGCTCGTTGACGGGCTGGGGGGTCTTGAAGGTTCCGTGGGTCATGGTGCTGGAGGGGCAGGTGCTCGGTGGATTAGGGAGCCTAGTGGGCAGCGAGTATCGCAGGGGGCAAGGGCCCTGTCGACCTGAGGGGCGCAGTGAGAGGCGAGTCTATGGCTAGAACGGGGGCTGTTCCCTTCCCCGTCCCTAGTACAGGGGCCATCATGGGGCGGCCTCGGCATGCCCCACGGTGGGCCGGCCACGATGAACCCGACACGAGCCCTCATGAGTACCGATAGGATCAACCAGGACCTGGCCTTCTGGCTGGATGCTGCCCTCGAACCCCACTGGGGAGAGGAAGGCGCGGTTTGGTGGGCCCAAGCTCTGGAGCGCGTGGGAGCTGGTCTGAGCGGCTCCACCTTCGGGGCCACACTTTCCGTGGCCAGCCGTCACACGCCGCGAGTGGCCCTCGATCCGGATGCGGATGCGCTGGCCCAAGCCGATGAGATTCTGCCTGGCTGGAACCCGGAGCGTTGGGATGTGCTGGAGGCCGCTCGCGTTCGTCTGCTTTTGACTCGACCGGACTTGGAGAAGGACACCTTCCCTCAAGACCTCGCGACCCTCTGCCAGCACGCGGACGAGGGCGAGCTCCGAGCGATCTATAAGAGCCTGGCCCTCTTGCCCGAGGCCGAGCGTTTCAGCACCCGTGCCGCAGAAGGTTGTCGCACTAATATCGTCCCCGTTTTTGAGTCGGTTGCCTGTGATACGCCCTTTCCATTCACCTGCTTCGACGATCTGGCCTGGAATCAAATGCTGATCAAAGGGCTATTCATCGGCGCGCCGCTAGTACGCATCGTGGGTTTGGATCGAAGGCTGAACCCTGAGCTAGCGCGCATGGCTCTCGATCTGGCCGAGGAACGTCGGTCGGCAGGGCGCGTGGTACAGCCCGAACTGTGGATGTGCCTGGGGACCCACGGCGGGCAGCGCGCTCTCGATTCACTCCAGCACGAACTAGCCAGTGATCATGTCGTCGGTCGCCGTGCCGCGTGCCTAGGGCTGGCGCGGGCTGGCCACGGAGATCTGGTAGAACCAGATTCTCAACTGACTCTGATCCGCGAGCGTATGCTGGCAGGCGACACGGGCCGCCGCAGCTTCACTCAACTCGAAGACTGACCTCTCTCCTCCCTTCCCTCCAGTGGACAATTTTTCCATGCGTTTCTTCGATCCCCACATCCACATGACTAGTCGGACCACCGACGACTACCAGGCCATGGCTGATGCAGGCGTGCGTGCCGTTATCGAACCGGCCTTCTGGCTGGGGCAGCCCCGCACCACGGTGGGTTCATTCGTGGACTACTTCTCCAGTATTGTGGGATGGGAGCGCTTCCGGGCTGCGCAGTTCGGTATCAGCCACTACTGCGCCATCGGCCTCAATTCCAAGGAAGCCAATAATGAGGGGTTGGCTCGCGAGGTGCTTGAACTTCTTCCCCTGTACGCATTGAAGGAGGGCGTTGTGGCGGTGGGGGAGATCGGCTACGACGAAATCACCGCTGCCGAGGAGCGCGCCTATCAAGCCCAGCTTGAGTTCGCCTTGGAGCACGACATGGTGGTCATGGTCCACTCCCCGCACAGGGACAAGAAGAATGGCATCTTGCGATCATTAGACGTGGCCGCAGAAATCGGCATTCCCATGGGCAAGCTCGTGATTGATCACAACAACGAGGAGACGGTGCAAGGCGTCCTGGACCGTGGTGCCTGGGCGGCCTTCACCATCTACCCGGATACGAAGATGGGATCACAGCGCATGGTCGAACTGCTCAAGCAGTACGGACCCGAGCGCATGATCGTGGATAGTTCGGCAGATTGGGGCGTGAGCGATCCGCTCGCCGTACCGCGCACGGCGGCCTTGATGCTTGAGCAGGGTGTGGATCCGGAGTGGGTCAACTTGACCTGCTGGCAGAACGCGCTGGACGTGTACGCCCAGTCCGGACAGATTGACGTGGCTGCCCTAGAGCGAAAGCCCCAGGTGGACCAGAGTCAGTTGTTCGGTGAGAACAGCGTTTTGCGCGGCCAGGAGCCTCGGGTGGACGCTGCCGTCGCCAACTGAAGGGTTGGACCTGGATCAGCGGCCATACGAATGCCGGGTACCTGCAGGATCAAGCCCAGGACCATTTGCTGTGCAAACCGTGTGGCCTGCACCTCATGGACGTTCTCCATGGGGCGGGGCGAGGCTCCGAAAGCCAGGCAGGACATGACACAGAGGCCGAGAACGACCTGGTGTGCGCAGGTGGAGGGTTTCTTTCCGTAGGCCATGGACTCTTTATCGGCAGGAGGGGCCCGTGACTAAAATTGAGACTCAGAGTACCCTGCAGGGCATGGAAACCTGGGGAATCGACCTATCGAAGCAGGCCTTTAAGTTCTCGGCTGCGCACTTTCTGATCTTCCCGGACGGGACCTGTGAGCGGCTCCATGGCCATAACTATCGGGTTTTCATCCAAGTGGATGCGGGCATCACCGAGCACGGGCTGGTGATCGACTTCAAGAAGATCAAGCCCATCGTCAAGCGCTTAGTGGATGAGCTGGATGAGCACCTGCTGCTCCCCGGAGAGCACCCCGGACTAGTAGCCACCGAGCGCGGGGATGGAGTCACGGAGATCCGCTACACCGACCGATATTACGCTGCCCCAACTGAGGACGTGATCGTCCTACCGATCAACAATACCAGCTCGGAGAACTTGGCCTGCTTTGTGGGGCGGCGGCTGATGGATGAGTTGCAGCAGCAATTCCCGAGCGTCAGCCTGGATCGGCTTGTCGTTGCTGTGGAGGAGACCAACGGTCAACGCGGCCGTTGGGAATGGACCGAACCTGCAGAGTGAATCAGCGGCGTAGATGCTGAGCTACGGCGACGCGCAAGGGCCAGAGATTATTGAGGCTTGTGCTCGCGGTTCCTTCCACGAGGAAGCACTCCACGCTTAGCTCTTCCCACCAGCGTTCGTGCTCGGGACTGGTGCCTCGTGATGCGATGTGATTGGCTAGAGCTCCCGCCAGTCCGCTGGGATACATGCAGATCAGGTGCGTCAGTTCCTCCTCGCCGAACGCCTCGATGGCGGCGTGGCGCCATGAGGCCTCTGTCCGGTCCAGGCCTGCGGCTTCCAGAATCCAAGATTCAGGGACGGTGTCTAGACCCGACTCTTTAGCTCGTTGGCACAACTCAAAGGCGAAGGCGAATCCGCTGCGCTTGACGATGCGGTCCATGGCCAGGAATGACAATCCGTAAAAGGCTCGCTTGGAATCGGTGCTCAGCTTCGAGGATGAGAGGCCTGCGGACACTGAGAACACGGCCTCGTGGGCCGCGGGCACGATGGGAGGGTTGGAGAGGAGAATCTGAGTCTCCCAGGCTCCATTTGCCTCATCATTGGGTCCCTTGCTCATGGGGGTGACGCGCAGCGCCAGTTGGATTCCACCACAGGCCAGGGCTGCTCCGCTCAGGCGGCCGGCGCGCAGTCGCGCCGCGCCTGCCGGGACCAGGTAGGCGGAGACGCAGTCGCAGAGCCCTTCTTCTAGAGTTCCAGGGAGGCAATCCCAGGGACTCTGGAGGGCAGCGTGAGTCAATTCGTGGGCCAGGACGCGCTCCATGTCCCGGGTACCACGAGCCAGCAGGATGCGCTTCAGGTCGGGTGCGTATAGCCCTTCCGCGTCGTAGTCCATGTCGCTCGGGAAGGCGTAGACGTGGGGTTGGTCTTGGATCCAGATTTCCAATTCCCCCAGGGCGGCCCCAGGTACGAGGGCTTCAAGCTCTGGCTGTAGACGGGCAAGGGCTCGTACCACTTCGCCTGCCTCCCGCAGGGTGTCACCGCGTACGGTCGTCCCAGCGCTGACCATGCTGGCCTTTGGAGCCGTGGCCTGACAGGCGCCTAGGAGGGCGCAGAAGAAAGCGGCGCGGGCATGCCTTGCGCTGATGTGTTTGAAACTGAGGTCCACCCCAAACCGTACCCCGCGGAAAGCCTGAGCGTGGCTTGATCCGGTACAGGGTAGAAATGGCTCGGTAGCCGGTGGCCTTGAAGCTCTCTCGCGCCTCTGGCGCGGCTCATTCTGGGATTTAGCTTAGCGTGCGAAGTAGGTGCACCACTCATCGGTGGGGTCCTCTTCATAGAGGCTCCCCGCCGGCATCGCTCCCGTCTCGTCTCCGCCGTACCCCATGGCCTCGAGGCTCTTGATGGCCTCTAGGGTAAGGGCCTGACTCTCGCCCCAACCGGTGGGGTCGGCCGCAGCGAGCCAATCAAGAAGTTGTCCACGCATGCGCTTGGCCCGGGCGAAGTGAGCCGGCTCCTTGGCCAGGTTCTGATTGCACAGGGGATCCTTCTGCAGGTCGAAGAACTCTACTTGGTGCTTTTGGCGTGGTTCGGCAAGGGCCGCTTCGTGGTGGTTGCGCAAGTGGACGGACAGGCGCCAACTCGAAGTCTGGACACAAGCCACGTTGCCGTGGGCCGAGACTTCGAAGAGCGCGTCCGCTGCGGGGAATTCGTCGAGCGCCCAGCCCAGGTTACGGCCCGGGAAGGCTTCTAGGTCGAGCTTCGCGAGGTCGAGCAGGGTGCGACCGACGTCGATCTGTCGTACGAACTCAGTACTCCGCACTCCCTCGGGGCCTTCAGGCCAGGAAAGAATCAACGGGACGTGCACCGTCTGGGGATAGAGATCGGCGTGGTCCCACCAGACCCCGTGCTCGCCGAAGGACTCACCGTGATCCGCCGTGAAAGCGATCACGGCCGAGTTCATGCGCTCTAGAGCCAGAACGCGTCCCATCTGCACGTCCACGTAGTCCACTTCACCTCGATACTGCTGGAGGGGATAGTCCACGTCCGTGAGCCCGGTCAGGAAGTAGGGGATGAGCCGCTGCGGCAGAGGGGGCGGTGCCTGCTTATCGAAGGGCCGTGGGCCATCCCAGTAGGTTCCGTTGTGGGGGGCCGGAGCTCCATAGGGGGAGTGAGCGTCAAATAGGTGTAACCAGATGAATAGGGGTTGGCCTTCGGAATCCGCGACCCACTGCTCCAGGATGTCCACGCTGAGCCCGCCGTCGCGGTCGTTGTTACGGGGGCCGTTGACGCGATCAAATCCTTGGCCCAGGCCGCTCTCGGTATCCAGCAGGTGATAGGCGGAGAGCACAGCCATGGTGCGATAGCCGCCAGCCTGGAAGGCTTCCGCCAAGGTGGGCGCTTGACTCACCAGGCGCGTGGAGTTGTTCAGGATGCGTGTGTCGCGCGGGGAGGTGCCCGTCATCAGCGCCACATGGGACGGGTTGGTGACGTTCGTTGAAGCGTAGGCCTGGGTGAAGTAGATGCCCCGATTTCCAAGCGCGTCTAGATGGGGAGTCCGTACCAGGGCCGTCTCGGCATCCGGATCCGCCTGACCCATGTGATCCGCTCGGTGGGTGTCTGAGGTGACGAGGAGGACGGTCGGGGCGTTCAGTGCCCGCCGGGAGACCGCTGCCTCGCCCACCAGGCAGAAGAGTTCCAATTCGGATTGGGTCTCCAGTTCGAAACGAATCAGCGCCCGCTTGTCGGCAAAGGCGGCCAAATCCATCTTGGCTTCACTCCAAGAGCGGGTGTTCTGGGCGTTGATGGGGAACTGGGCCTTCAGAGCCGGGACTCCCTCCGCTTCCACGCTGACCCGTAGACGGGTCTTCGAACCCGGACCGATCAGGGACGCCAGAGTTCCGTAGGTGTAGGAAAGTTCGGCGTGGTCCGGGAGGACCAGCTCGATTTCCAGGGCGGAGCGGGAGGATAGCGCTATGCAGCAGCGGTCTTCTTCTCCGATTCCCACCATGGCCCCCAACCCTTCGAGCGCGGGAAGGAATTCTTCTACGGGCGCAGCGATCAGGTCGAAGTAGGTGACCGCGATGGCGTTGCTCTCTCCCTTCATTTCGATTCCAACTTCG
>JAPKBO010000066.1 GCA_028823395.1 Planctomycetota bacterium
CGGCGACAGCTAGAGGCTGAGAACGCTCGCTTTGCTCAGGACCTCTCGACGACCTTTCAGGTGCTGGAGTTCCAGCACAAACTGATCGAGGCCATGTCCAACGAGCGCGCCGCACGGGCTGGCTTCGTCAAGGCACTGGCGGAACTGGATAATGCTCAGGGAGTCTTTCCTGCGCCGGAAGCCGAACCTGAGTCTGCCGGGAGCGGTTCGTGAACCGAGGCCTCTCCATCTCCGGCCAGAGCCGGATGGGACTCTTGCTTGCCGCCCTTGGGCTTGGGTTCATCGCATGGCTCGCGATACGGGATGGTGGTGGAGAACCTCGGCTGCTTACCTTAGAGGAGCGCTACCTTGTGGACGATCGGGTTGGCCCTCTCGTCTACGACTGCCCGTTCGGGCGCGCCTTTGCTGAGCCAACCGTGGACATGGTCGAGGTTCTGGTTTCCAAACTTGAAATGGGAACCCGCGAGCCCCTCATGGCAGCCAAGCAGGAGCTCGCCCGCATCGGGGCACCTGCCATTCCGGCCATGAGGGCCCTCTTTGATCGCGCCTATCAAAGCCCTTGGAAGCACGGCGTGGTCGAGAACGTCCTGGCTGCCTGCACGCTGATGGAGGAGCCCTTGGGTTTGGACATGCTGCGTTACGCCCTGGGGCACCCACAGGAATCTGTCCGGCAGTCCGCCTTGCGGGGCCTGGGGCTGCACGGAAGCCCCGAGGACTACGATCTAGTTCAGGGGTGGCTTCCCATGGTGCAGAGCCCCCAACTGCGGGCCTTTTATGCGAGTTGCATGGGCACCCTGGACCCGGAGCGCCTGGGCGCTGATCTCGCGCTGTGGCTAGCGGGTGGCTTACAGGAGGATTTGTATCCGCACGTTATGGGGGCCGTGCTAAAGGTGCGTGATCCTGAGACGGCGCAGAAGCTAAAGGTCCTGGCGGGGGACCGTGATGATGTCTGGACGTCCATGCTCTATGGGCCGGCAGCGGTCCTTGGAGATCAGGAAGCATTGGATGCCATCCACCGGGACCTCCAAAACGAAGAACCCATCCTTCGCCAGTACGCGATTCAGACCCTGGGAGCCATTGGCTTTGGCTTGGATGCGGCCCTGCTTTTTAACGATCCGCACACGGGGATACGTGCAGTGGTGGCTCAAATCCTCGTGGATTCCGATCCCAGCGAGGAGATAGATGCCTGGCTGCGGGACGGCATCGACGATCAGGACGAACGTGTGCGTGAACTCTGTTTGGGTGCGCTCGCGGGGCGCAAGGATGATCTGGCGGTGGCGCACTGTTTGGCGCTGCTCGAGGGCAACCCTGTTGACCGTGCACTAGGTATTCGCTGCCTTCGCAAGCCGCTCAAGGAGGATCCCGTACTCGCCGATCGGGCTGTCGCCCGCCTGCTTCCCCTTATTGAATTCGCTTCCTCTGGGGGCACCGTCCCCGTCGAGTTATTGCAAACCTTAGCCCAGGTCCCTGCGCGGACGGCCGCTTTGTATCTCATGGATTTGGCGGTTGGCACCTCCGGCTTCATCAAGGGGCTGGACTCCTTCCGGTGGCTGGTGGGTCAGGTGTGGAACACGGGGCCTGTGGGGCATGGTCTGTTGCGGGATCAGTTGCTCATCGAGGAGGATCCCTTTCGACGGTTATCGTTGATCGAATTTGTCTGGCAGGACCACTCGGATACTTCCCGTGACCTTCTACTCGAAATGCTGGAGGAGGATCATAGGCACCCATTTGAGCGCCTTTACCTTGCGGACCGCTGCACCCGCCTCGGTCCCGCATCCCGTGTGGCCTCCGTCATTAAACGAGTTTACCTCGAGCTCACTCACATCCAGGTGCGGCCTGCCCTGCAGTGCATGCTGTGGATCTGGTACGGCCAGCATTTCGAGTTGGATCGCTGACGGCAGGCATCGGCTGGATACCTGGGGATTGGGAGATTGATCTTCGCCCTTGAGTGGGTCGAGACGTAGGGTTGTACGTGCCCGATAGCTTCCCCATGACTGCTCCCTCGCCTCTTCATCGACCTTTCTGGCTCGCCTGCGGACTGTGTTGGGTCGTCTCCTGCGGTGGGGCGGATCCCCCAACGGGAAAGGGACCAGACTCCGAGCAAGCACCCCAGGGGTCTGAATCTCCGGTAGACCTGCCTTCAGGAACCGGGAGTCCCCCAGCTCCAGAGCGTTTGTTCAGCAGTCGCCTGCCGACGCTGGGTACCTGGTGGCCGGCCTTGCGTGCGCAGGTCGACCCATCCCGTCCCCCAACCCCCTGGCGGGAAGAGGGGGTGGCCCAACTTGCCCAGGGGGTATTGGCTGAGGGGCTGAATGATTGGATTGCAGGTTCGGAGGACACCCTGTGGGCGGTGATTGGCCCCCGTACGGAATTTCCTTCTCCGCTGCGCCCGGGCAACTTGGAGGTGGTGGCCCCCGGGCCGGAACTCCGACTGGTCGAAGGCGCACCCGAGTCTTCCACGGAAGCGGTGCATGGGATTGCCGGCGCGCGTGAGCGCCTGGGTAACCTCTTGGGGCCCTACCGGGATTGGACCTCGGGGGGCGTGGAGGTTTGGGTGGATGGAGTGGAATTCCTCTCGGAGTCCCTCGCGCGCACTCGGGTGGTTGTTCGTATTCATAGTCTCAAGCCGGACCGTGTCCTCCAGACCAATCTGCGCCTTGTTGCTGACTGGCGCTTGGGCGCAGCGCGGGTGGTTCTGGCCCGTTTGGCGACCGAGCACTTTCAAGAGGTAGAGAGCCGCAAGCCTCTGTTTTCGGATGCGACGGCGCAGGTCCTTGGCTCTGCCGCAGACGCGGGCAGTTGGCTTTGGCAGGGAGCGCGGGAAAGTTCCGAGCGTACGGACAACCTGATTGCATTTACCGACGTGCACCTGGGGATGCATGGCGCTGCCGTTGGGGATCTCGATGGGGACGGATTGGAGGATCTCTACGTTGCTCGTCATGGTGGGGCACCCAACTTGCTGCTTCGGCATCAACCGGACGGCACCACTCAGGACGTTGGGGCTGTCTCACAGGTCGATTTCCTTGATGACACCAGTGGTGTGCTGATCGTGGATTTGGATGGAGATGGCGCGCGCGACCTTGTACTTGGAGTGGGGACGGACGTTGTCCTGTGTTGGAACGACGGCCGGGGGAATTTCCCGGAGCGCACCCGACTGTCGCGTGCCTCTCAGGACAAGGTCTATAGCCTCTCCGCAGCGGACGCTGATGGCGATGGCGACTTAGACCTCTATGACACCCGGTACTTCGCTAGCAATTACGGAGGCGGCGTTCCGACCCCCTATCACGATGCGCACAACGGGGCACCCAATTCATATTGGTGCAACTTGGGACTACGGAAGTTCGAAGAGGGGACAGAACGTGTCGGGCTGGATGCGGGTAATGATCGGTTTAGTCTGGTCTCGCTCTGGGAGGACGTGGATCAGGATGGGGACCTGGACCTCTATGTCGTAAACGACTTCGGCAGCAATAACCTGTATCGCAATGATGGCGGCCAGTTTGTGGAGACTGCCAGTTCCGTGGGCCTGGGGGACATGGCCGCAGGTATGGGGGTCACTCCAAGCGACGTCAACGGCGACGGGCTTCTAGACCTGTACGTCTCCAACATGTACACAGCTGCGGGTATGCGGGTGACCGCGCACGATCGCTTTCAGACGAGTGCGCCGGAGGACGTCCGCGCGGACTATCGCAGACACACGCGCGGCAATTCTGTCTTGCTGCAGGATGGCGCGGGGCGCTTCCGCGATGGCAGCGCAGGCAGTATGGCCTCGCCGGGCGGTTGGGCCTGGGGCGCGATCCACTTGGATATGAACAACGATGGTTGGGACGAGTTCGTCGTGCCGAATGGTTTCCTCACAGGTTCTGATTCGCGCGACCTCGCGAGCTTCTTTTGGCGCTGTGTTGTGAACGCTTCTCCTTTGGATGGAGTGGCCACCCCCGCCTACCAAGACGCGTGGGCGGGCATCACCCGTCTGACTCAGGTTCGAGGGTATTGCTGGAGCGGCAATGAGCGCCACTACGCTTACCTCGGCACCCCCGGTGGGCGATTCGCGGATCTCTCGCGGGTCTCAGGTCTTGGGTTTCAGGAGGATGGCCGCGTGGCCCTGCGTGTGGACTGGGACGGCGATGGGCTCGAAGATCTAGTGTTGAAGAACCGTACAGCTCCAGTGCTGCGAATCATGCGCAACCAGGCGCCGAAACCGGGTAACTACCTCGCCGTTGAGCTCTCGGATACGGGGCCCAACACGGAAGCCGTCGGTGCCCTCGTGCAGGTTCACGTGGGCTTGCGAACCCTCGTGCGTCGGGTCTATGCGGGTGAAGGGTACTTGGCTGGGCAGACCAAACGACTTCATTTTGGTCTTGGGGATCTTCCCCCTGGCGAGGTGGTCGACTGGGTGCGCGTCACCTGGCCCGGCGGCCAGGTGGACGAGGTGCGCGGTATGGCTTCGGGCAGCCTGTACGCCTGGGACCGGGTCCGTGGGCATCGGGCCGTACCTTCCGTGCACTCGGGTTGGGGGGGCGAAGGGCCGGCTAAGCCTCTACCGGCGGCACCTTCTAAATTGAGCTCTAGCCTTGTCGCCCTTGAGCGGGTTCCCTGCTCCTCCATTCCGTTGCCCCGTGTCGACGGGGAGGGGATGACCGTGGGGGACTATCGAGGGGGGCCTCTGCTCGTGTATTTCTGGGCCACATGGGACGAAGCCTCCAAGCGTGGGCTGGCGGAGTTACATGAGATGAAAGATTCTTTTGCAGAGGCCAACCTGGGCTTCCATGCCCTTGCGATGGATGGGCCGCGGGATGCCTCGCGCGTGGCTGAACGGATGGAGAGCCTGTTCCCGGGTGCTATCGGTGGGCGGTCCGATCGCCGCACCTCTGCTCTGATCGAGTTGGTGCTGCAGGCGACCCTCGGCACCTACGACGACGTGGCTTTGCCTTTCGCCCTGCTGATTGACGGCGATGGCTGTCTAGCCGCCGTGCACATGGGACCGCCAGATGTCACTTCGATGCTCACACAGGCTGCACTGTTGCAGGCGGGAGACCCGAGGGATAAAGGCCGCTGGTCTCACGCCCTTACTGGGGGGCGTTGGTTGATTGGCGGTCCGACGCGCAACTTTACGCGGGCGATCGAATATCTCACCAAGGAACGCGGTGAAGAAGCGTACGCCGCGGAGCTGCAGGCCTTCGTCGATGGTCGCTAGATAGACGGAGTCGCGGGCCTAACGCGTCACCCAGGGATGCCAACCAGGTTTGCTCAGCAGGGACGCGAGATCTTCGGGATGGGCATCGGGGGGGGCACCCGGTCGATTATCGGGGCCGCTCCAACGTCCGTCCGTATTGGCATGGCGCTGCATGAGGCCGTCTGCATCCAGTAGGAACGCCGCCTGTCCTGTGCGCGGTGTGGAGCGGGGCCAGGCCACGAAGCGATTAGAGGCACCTTCGGAGCGCTGCATATGAAATAGGTAGCCGTGTTGCATGAGGAGTCCGGACTCCTCCATAACCCTGGCATCCAGGAATCGATGCCGGAGACTGCGGTCGCTAGCGATCCATGTGGCGAGATCGGGGGCGTCGCCAGGATGACCCGCCCGGCCCAAAACCCGAAGAGAGCGCGCGGCGTCCTCCTCATTGTTTACCTGAACGTAGCTCTGCAGGCGTGGCAGGGAGACCATGCAGACGAGCAAGGCGATTGCCGCGATGATGCCCGTGCTCCAGCGCAGGTATCCCGAGGAGCTTGAGGGGCGTGGGTTGCGTTTCATAGGTGAACTTGGGGTAGCGCAGCAGCCCCAGTGGGATTCTGCCGCAGTCCTGTGCTACGGTTCAAGCATGTTGCAAGACCCGAGCATCGAGCGCCTGGCTGAGCCCCTCGCTGAGGCGGCCCGAACGGTGGCTCGGACCCTGGATCTGGCCGGCTACCGGGGCTGGATCGTTGGCGGGGCCGTGCGGGATTTAGCTCTTGGGCGTGCCCCCAAGGACGTAGACATGGTTTCCGCAGCTCATCCGGATCGGGTTCTTGAGTTGTTTGAGCACACGCACTCGATCGGCAAGGCTTTCGGCATCGTCCTGATCCAGGTAGCTGGAATTGAAATTGAACTCGCCACGTTTCGGACGGAATCCGGCTATTCCGACGCCCGTCATCCTGACCGTATTCAATTCGCGGATAGCCCCGAGGAGGACGCGCGTCGCCGTGACTTCACTTGCAACGCCATGTACCTCGACCCCTTGAATGGTGAAGTCTGCGATCCATGTGGGGGGCTTGAGGATCTGGCGGCAGGCCGTCTAACAACCGTTGGCGATCCCAGAGACCGCTTTGTCGAGGATGGTTTACGGCTCTTGCGGCTGGCCCGCTTCGGCGCCCAGTTGGCTTTGCAGCCAGCCCCGGGACTGCTCGAGGCGGCAGGCCGGTGCAGCGATTCGCTATCCGGTGTGAGTGCGGAGCGAGTCCGGGCGGAACTGGAAGGATGCTTGCTGGGGGGAGCCCCTGATCGTGCTTTAGATCTCTTGGCCCGAGCCCAGCTACTTGAAGCCTGCTTGCCTTGGTACTCCGCAATGGACTCCCTCGTGCAACGTGCCCAAGGGATCTTGGGCCGCCTCGGTCCTGCTGCGGCTGGACCGGCAGGGTGGGTCGTTCTACTCGGAGTTGAGGGAGAGGCCGACGATGTCTGGGGGGCGCGTGCTAAAGCGCTGCGCTTCTCCACGGTTGAGCGTAAGGCCGTTATTCGTACCGCCGTACTTGCCAGTCAATGGGAAGAGTTGAGCTCGGATGGAGCTAGTCCCTCGGCGCGCATCCTCGCGACCCGCGATGAGCCCTGGAAGCCAGCCTGGGCCTTGGCGATCGCTCGTTGCGAGGGAGGAGCGGAATCCGCAAAGCTACCGACCCTCAATGCATTCGGAGAATGGCGCGCGGGGCTGAGTGCGGAACAACTCTTTCCCGTTGTGCTTGTGGGAGCGAAAGAGCTTGAGGCCGCCGACATTCCGCGGGGGCCGAGATGGTCAGAGCTCATTGCCCAAGCTGAAAGGGCCCAGATGGATGGCACACTTACCGCTTCCGGTCAGGTTTCCATGTGGTTGCAGGCCCGCGCTTAGGCACCCGGTGGATCAACTGGGCGGCAAGACCCTTCTTAGTGCATGACTAAGGGGGACGGCGGCCATGACGCCCAACGCCACCCAGCGGGCAGGGGCGGAATCTCCAGCGTGAAGGAGAGCGAGGGACGCGCTGAAGGGCAGGGTGCTGCGTAGGGCTCGGCCCATCGCTTTTCCCACAAGGGCTTGGGACCAAGGCCCCGTGGGGATGGCGTTTAGCAGCCAGAGCCCTGAGATCACTGTCAGGGCTGAGGAAGCAGCCCAGGCCCCGGCAGTGGGCGTGGGTGTCATGAGGAGACCTAGGGCCGGTGCGGCGAAGAGGGCCGCAGCCGCTCCCCTGACGTACCGCCCGGCGCGTTGATCCAAGGCTCCACCTTCGCCGTCCTCGAGGCGACCGAGCAGGGACACACAGAGGATGTACCCAGCGTAGAGAGCTGGCGCCGAGAGGTAGAGAAGTGGAGCTGCGCCAGGTCCCAAGTCCCCTTCGGTCCAGGACAAGGCCATGCCCAGGCCGAGGTTCCCCCCTCTGCACAAGCCCAACAAGATGGGCCCACGCAAGGGGCCGCGGCCCCTTAGGTCATAGGTGAGAGCGCAGGCGCCTAGTAATAGATAGCCCACGGCCAACTGCCATGAGATTGTCCCGGCCAGGGCGACGCCCATGGCGGGTAGGGTCCAGCCGATGGTGCGGGCCACGGGAGCGGATACAGCACCCGATGGGATCGGGCGGTCGGGGCGCGTCCCCGCGTCTTCCTTACGATCGGCCCAGTCATTGAGGGCCATGGCGCCGTGGTAAATCAGCAGGCTTGCTCCTACGAGGAGCCAGGGAGCATGACCTCCAGGCCAGCGTCCCGCATACCCGAGGAGTACGCCGACGACCACATCCGCGGCAGCAGAAGGCGCGAGTGAGAGTCTAAGTAGGCGAGCGAACGCGAGCATGGCGTTGAGCCGGAACTAGGGGCCCGTGGGCAGGAGGCGCAGGATGTCTTGATAGGTGACGTAGATCGTCAGGGTCAGTATCAAGACCAAGCCCACGACCTGGCTATAGCCCATGGTGCGCGCGGATACGGGTGAGCCTTTGACTGCTTCTACAATGCAGAACGCCAGGTGACCGCCATCGAGGACCGGGATCGGAAGTACATTGAGGAATGCGAGGTTGATGCTCAGCATGCACAGGAAGAAGAACAGCTTCGCCCAGCCTTGGGAGGCCCAGTCGTAGGAGACGGTACTGATAGCCACAATCCCACCGAGGTTCTCAGTGGAAACCTCGCCCATGAACATCTTCTGCAGGGTGAGCCAAGCGTCCGTGAGGAAGCGCCATGAAGCCTGAGTGCCAGCCCGGATAGAACCAGCGAAGCTATGGGTTTGGTAGATGCCGTTGGCTCGTTCAATGCCGAAACCGTAGTCATGGCGCACGAGTGGTGTGGGCGCGACGGTAATAGCCAGGATGGAAGGCTCTCCGCTACCGATCCGGCGCTCCACCGTGAACTCCGTGGCCTCATTGCGGCCGGCACGCTCGCGTGTGATTGTGAGGATGTCCTTCCAAGTCTGTACGGCCTCAGAATTCACTTCCAGGATGTTGTCGCCGCTCTTCAATCCGGATTCTTGGGCAGCTCGGCCGTTGGAGGCGTGAGCCAGGGTCGAATCAGGGTCGTAGTCGAGGTAGACGGCGGCTTCGATGCCCGCTATTTCCGAGGCGTCCGGGCGGGTCTCGTACTCGACGCGTTTGAGTTCAAGTGTCGAGTCGGCCGGCTGGAGGACGACGGTCAGGGGGCCACTCTCGCCGGTGGTGCGTAGGGCATTTCCCAGATCGGCAGGACGGCGAATGGGCTGCCCATTGAGCTCGATGAGCCGGTATCCCCGAACCAGACCCATGCGCTCAACCCAGGGGCTAGGGCGCAGATCCTTGATCAGGTTCTGCATGGGTTCGATTCCGAACAGCTTTTGCTCCGCAGTGACCGAGGTGGGGGCGATCGGGAATTCCAGGTCTTCTCCATTGCGGCGAACCCGAACCACAACGGTCTCGCCTTGGGCGAAGGCCCACCCCATCTGGCGTAAGGGCGTAAACTCCGGTGGGGCACCCGCGATCGAGGTCAGGGTGTCCCCGTTCTCGATACCGGCTAGGGCTGCAGGGCCTTCTGGCAGGACTTGAATCAGGTGGTCCGGATGGACCCCCGGCCGCACACCTATCTGTTTGAAACCCCCGTCCGTCGAGTAGATCGGGGTGATGGCGAGGGTCTCCAGGGACTCGGAACCTGGGTAGCGGAGGGTGAGCTGGATGGGGCCTCCGTCGGAGAGGGCCACCTCATTGGGGATGTGGAAGAAGTCGTAAATTTCCTCCCCGTCGATCCCGAGAATTTCGGTGCCCTCTGGGATTCCGGCATGCCACGCGGGTGTACCCGGAGTCGGGGCTGCAACCACGGGGCGCAGGACGGGTACTCCTGCGGCCAGTACTAACGGGAAGGCCACCAGGGCGAAGATGACGTTCATGATGACGCCACCGGAGTAGATGAAGAACCGTTGCCCTACGGACTTGGCGTGCAACTCGTCGGAGGCTGGCGTCCGGGATGGGTCGGGGAATTCGCCCGCCATTTTGACGTAGCCGCCGAGTGGCAGCCAGGCCACTTGGTAGAGGGTGCCCCCACGGGTGAAACCAAACATTCGTGGGCCAAAGCCCAGGCTGAAGACGTCTGCTCGAACGCCACACATGCGGGCGGCTATGAAGTGCCCAGACTCATGGACAAAAATGACCAAGCCGATTCCGAAGACGACCTGGAGTATGCGTAGCAGTTCGACGAATTCCATTGTCTGTTAGGACCGATTTGTGGATGGGGGGAGCGCGGGGCCGGCGTGTGCTGGCTTGGACATGGACAACTCCTGAACGGTCTGTCGTGCGTGGGTGCGCGCTCGGGAATCAGCGGCTAGCAGTGTCTCGATGCTCGATGCGTCCCCCTGCCGTTGATCCAACGCGGCGCGGTGAACACGGTTCATGTCCGTGAATCCTATCGTTCCGTCGAGGAATGCCTGCACGGCTATTTCGTCTGCGGCATTAAGCACACAGGCGGAGTCTCCGCCAGCTCGGATGCACTCATAGCCGAGCGTGAGGGCCGGAAAGCGAACGGGGTCAGGCGCTTCGAACTCAAGCTTGGAAAACGCCTGCAGGTCAAAGCCGCGTACCGGGGAGGGCGGTCGATCGGGTGTATGCAGCGCATGATGGATGGGGCCCCGCATGTCAGGCACACCCATGTGCGCCACGACGGCGCCATCAACAAATTCCACCATGGAGTGGACGATGGACTGGGGATGGATGACGACCTCGATTTCCTCAGGCGTCAAGCCGAAGAGGTGGTGCAGTTCGATTACTTCGAGAGCCTTGTTCATCAGGCTCGCCGACCCGATGGTGATCCGTGGACCCATGGACCAGTTGGGGTGTTTCAGGGCCTCCTCTGGTGTCACGCGATCAAGGTCCGACTGTGGAGTGAGGCGTAGTGGGCCGCCGCTGCAGGTCAGCAGTACCCGTTTCAGGCGCGCCCGGTCTTCGCCCCGGAGGCATTGGAGAACGGCGGAGTGTTCGGAATCGACGGGGATAATCTCCGCACCGGAGTTTTCCGCCAGGGCCATGAGGTGTTCACCCGCCACGACAAGGGATTCCTTGTTCGCCAGAGCGAGACGTTTTCCGCGCTTCAAGATCTCAACTGAAGCGGGCAACCCCGCGCATCCGACGACCCCATGTACGGCCGTGTCGAAATCACAGGCGTGAATCAACTCCTGCAGCGCCTCCGGGCCTTCATGGAGGTGTGTGCCGGGAGCGAGGTGGGGCCTCGCCAGGGCGGCCGCCTCTGGGTCGGTCAGAGCCAGTTGTGTCACCCCGAATTCTTTTGCCTGCTCGAGGAGAGTCTCCCAGGAAGCCCGTGCGGCCAGGCCACTGACGGCCAACCCTGATTTGGGTTGGCGTACCAGATCAAGGGTTTGCGTCCCGATAGAACCGGTACTGCCGAGCAGGAGGATGGAGGTCATGGAGCGAGGCCCAAGGGCCGGGAGCATTCTAGGCCCTATGGGCCGTTCAGGCATCCTCCTTGCGCGAGTCATTGAGTCCCACGAATGGGTGAGGGCTGGGAAGTGGTGTCTCGCCTACGGCATCCGGAGGGCGTAGGCTGGGAGCCGCACGGCTGTACGTTCCTCATCATGCCCCATCGAAACGCGACCCATTGCCCTCTGTGTGGCTCCAGCTTGGAAGCAGCTGATGTCGAGGGCCGCCAGCGTCCACGGTGCACTGGCTGCGGCTTCGTGTATTTCTTCAACCCAGCCAGTGCCGCCGCCGGGTTGGTTCTGGATGCCGCGGGCGGTCAGGTTCTTCTGGTTCGTCGTCGAATCGCGCCCTACAAGGGTTCCTGGGCTCTTCCCGCAGGCTACCAGGAGATTGATGAGGAGCCTCAGGCGGCTGTCCAACGGGAAGTCCGGGAGGAGACGGGGCTTGAGGTTGACGTTCAGCGGCTGCTTGACGTGGTCTGGGTGGGCGACGACCCACGGAAGCCCGCCAATGTGATTATCTATCTCTGTAAGCCGGTGGGGGGGGAACTGCGGGCAGCTAGCGATGCCAGTGAGGTGGGGTGGTTTCCCATGACCGAACTGCCTGAGGATATAGGTTTCGGCAATCGGGAATTGATTGCCCGGTTCCTCAGGGAGGAGTGAGCGGGGCTGCCGGGGGTCCACTGGAAGGGTCGCTCGAATAGGGATGCCACCCAAAAGGGGCATCGGGGCTGGCCCGGCGTTATGCTGGAGGCGTCCCCCTAGACCCCATTCCGCTCCATACCGCCGTGACTTCCAAAACCCCCCTCACTTACAAGGACGCCGGCGTCAATATTGACGCGCAGGACGAAGCTCTTTCCCTGTCCCGGCAAGCTATCCGGGACACTTTCGGGCCAGGCGTTGTTTCCGACGTGGGCCTGTTTGGCGGGCTCTTTGATATGGAGCAAGCGGGTGTGGGCGGGCAAATCCTGGTGGCCAGCGCTGACGGCGTAGGCACCAAGCTGGAGGTTGCCAAGCGCATGGGCGTGTTCGATAGCGTGGGCCGCGACCTCGTCCAACACTGCATCAACGACATCTTGGTACAGGGCGCCCGACCGCTGTTCTTCATGGATTACGTGGGCACTGGACGCTTGGAGCCTCAGGTCGTGAGCGCACTGATTGCCGGGTGCGCGGCCGCTTGTTCCGATGGCGGCCTGGCCTTGCTCGGAGGCGAAACGGCGGAGATGCCAGGTCTGTATGCGGAAGGCGACTTTGATCTGGTTGGCTTTATCGTCGGTAGCGTGGCTCGCGACAAGGTGTTGGACGGAAGTCACGTTGAAGCCGGGCAGGTACTCTTGGGTTTGGGTTCGAGCGGCCTGCATACCAACGGCTACTCCTTAGCCCGCAAGGTTCTCTTTGAACGACTGGGGTATGACGTACACGACCGGCCCGAGGCTTTGGGTGGACCAAGCGTTGGCGAGGCTTTGCTCGCGCCACATAAGAGCTACCTCAAGCCCCTCTGGCCACTTCTCGAGAAAGGCTTGCTGGCGAGCATGGCGCACATCACCGGCGGCGGCCTACTCGATAATCTTCCGCGGGTTTTGTCCGGGGTCGATGCGGTCATTGAGCGTGGTAGCTGGGATGTGCCGCCCCTCTTCCAGATGATCGTCGAGGGTGCCGGCATTGATGAAGACGAAGCACACCGCGCTCTGAACATGGGGGTCGGCATGGTCCTCATCGTCGACAAGGGAAATGTGGACGAGGTCTCTGCTCATCTGGATTCCGTTGGGGAACCCGCCGTGGTGATTGGATGCCTCGAGGCGGGTGAGGGCGTGGTTCGTTGGGCCTAATGGCGAGTCGGGGCCGCTGGTCCTGGTCGGCTTTAGCCCTCTGCCTTTGCGTTGGCGCGGGGCGCCCCGTCTTCGCCGAAGTTCCTGACTCCGTCACCATCGAAGACCCCTGGCCGTCCCTGAGAGGGATGCCGCCCGGGGCTGCCCGTGCGCAAGCCTTGTGCGAGGCCCTAGAATGTGGCCCCGGAGCGCTCGAGCAGGGGCACTGGTCACGGCTCTTGGAGGTGGCCTACGCAGCCTTCCTTGAAGAACTTAGTCTCTATGCTGGGGAGCCGGCTTGCAACGTAGCGGAGGCCATGTATCTGGCAGCGCCAGCCCCGTGGAGCAGCCTATGCCTGGAAGGCGTTACCCGCCGCACGGGCAACTTGGCGCGCTCGGCGCAAGTCCTTGAGCGGGGACTGGCGATCGAGACGGACCCCGTCACGCAGCTTGAACTCCGAGAACGCCGCGCCATCGTAGCTGCGGGCGCTGGTGAGCTTGCCGTTCAGCTCGACTGGCTGGGTCGGTCTCTGATCCAGAAGGGCAGTGACGGACTGCAGATGCGTGCGCGGATCGCCTTGGCCCAGGGGGCCCGCAAGCGATCCACAGCCCTATTTCGCGTCCTCGTGGACCGTAGCCGGGGCCCTCTGCCTACCCTTGGGGTCCCTCCTCCTTGGGCTCTGAGAGGGTGGGGGCTTGCGCTCCTCCCCGCTGGACCCGAGTCTTCAGTTCCACCGGGTGGGGCCACCCACTAGATCCGACCGTTCTCCCGCAACCCTTCCCTCCACCGTGACTAGGCCGAGCATGATCAATCAGCGCATCCCCACCCTCCTCGGTTTGGCCATTCTGCTCAGTGCCGTTTCATGGGCAATGTTTCCTGTGCTGACACCCCAGGACCAACTCCTGAAGGACAGTGAGCTGAAGAAGCTCTCCCAGTCTTTTTCCGAATACATCGAGGCTCGCATTGACGAGAAAGGTGTTAGCGCGGCGACCGGTGATGTCACTCAGAACATGGAGAAGCTGCAGCGCAAATTGGCCAAAACTGCGGCACAAGGTGACATCCTTGCTTCGCCAGCAGATCTTGGCCGCGCGATCTGGCTCTCCTACGACTACGGTCGCAATCGGCCCAAACGAGGCAAGGTGGCGGAGCGAGAATTCGTGGGTTCTGTCTTCAGCAAGGAGAATCCCCTTGTCTATGCGGTCTGGGCTCCTGCCAAGTACTCCGCCTCGGCTGGCCCCTACCCCTTGGTCATCTCCATTCCCGACGAAGGGGTCCGTCCTGTAGACCACCTGAGGGACCATTGGACCGAGGGAGCGGTGCAGGAGGGCGCGATCCTCGCATCCCCTGCCATGCCTGAGGACGCGGCGGGCTGGTCCGGACGCGAAGGCATTGGGCGTGTGATCGTTCTGATGCGCGCCATCTATGAAGAGTACGGTGTGGATTTTGACCGCATCTACCTCGCCGGTCATGGATTGGGCGTTTCGACCGCCCTTGGCATTGCTGAGAAGTTCCCGGACCGTTTCGCAGGCGTGATCGGGCGCGGCGGAGATGCTGGCGAGGTCGCCCCCAGCAACTTCCAAAATCTCCCCACCTATTTTGCTGGTGGGGGAGGCCAGGTCACCAAGTTCGAAGAAGGGGTTGGCAGCCTTGGCTACAATAACTGCACGGTTCAGCCGGGTGGACTCACGGCCGATATCTGGAATTGGATCGGAACGGTGAAGCGCGACTCTTATCCTTCACAGGTCACCTTGATTCCTGGATCTCCATTCCCCAAGCGCGCCTACTGGCTCGAGGTCCCGCCTTCTGAAGGAGGCAGCAGCCGCATTCATGCCCAGGTCGACCGGGGGACGAATACGATCACCGTTGAAGGTTCAGGCATGACTGATTTCACGCTGCATCTAAATGACGTCCTCCTGGACATGAACAAGCCCATCGTTGTCATTGCTAACGGGCAGAGACACGAGGACCTGGTCCCTCGCAGCCGAGCGGTCGTCCTGGCGAGCCTGTTCAGTGGTGCATGCGATCCTGGACGCGTGTTCGTAAACGCCAAGTCCTACCATCTGCCGCACCTGGCCGCTGATCCCGGGGACGAGGGGAAGTAGGGCTAGCGTGGGGGACCACGAAGTCGAGAGTGCGGGCGCGCAAGCGCCTGGAGTGCTTCAGGGCGAATTCGAACCTAGCCAAGCCGATAGGGTGACGGCGGGTTCTTGGGCCATTCTGCTCGCCGTTTTCTGCGCAGGGGCGGGGACAATGGTGGTTGAATTGGCTGCCGTCCGCCTGTTGGCTCCATGGTTCGGCGCCTCAACCGGGGTGTGGACTAATGTCATCGGGGTCATCCTGCTTGCTCTGGCCGTTGGGTACGTCTGCGGCGCACGCATGAGCACCTCCGGATCTCCCGACAAGCGTTTGGGGTTCATCCTTTTATCCGCCAGTGCCCTGACTGCCTGCCTGCCCCTTGTTGCAGGGTCCGTAGCTGAATTGTTCATGCCCGCCGGGTTGGCCTTGGATGAGGCTGCGGGGCTTATGCTCTGGGGAAGCCTAGCGAGCTCCATGGCGCTCTTTGCTCCAGTGGCAGCTCTGCTTGGGTGCGGGTGTCCTCTGGCCGTAGAGGCGTTGCAGGTCGGCAGTGGTGGCCATGCGGGTGCAGCAGGGGGGCGCGTCCTCGGCACGTCCACTCTGGGAAGCCTGTTGGGCACTTTCGGGACAACCCATTGGCTCCTACCAGGGTGTGGCTTACTTGGGACCTTTCAGGTCGCAGCCGTCGTTCTGGGACTAGCTGGTTTCCTGCTTCTGGCCCGTACGCGTACGCCGCGGAGCTCGGCCTTGGGACTCCTTTTTTTGGTCTTGGGCGTCGTTGGTGCCTTCTTGCCCGAAGTCGACGGCCCAGCTCCGGGCGCAAACTGGAGAACACTGGAGCAGCGAGAGTCCGCGTACCAACGCTTGGCGGTTCTGGAAAACTCGGCGGGCAACCAGCGCAGGTTGGTGGCTAATGAAGCCCTCGATTCCTTCCAATCCGTGTGGCAAGTGCAAACGGGCCTCCTCGGTGGCGGTCAGTACTACGACTACTTTGCGCTGCCTGCCTGGTGGGCCGACCCGCAAGACACGTGGGAGGTCCTCACCCTAGGGATGGGGGCTGGTACTGCCGTTCGTGTTCTAGAAGGTGCCATGCCACCCAATGTGGCGCTCATATCCATCGGCGTTGAAATCGACCCCGCGGTTGTGGAGCTAGGCGAGCTCTATTTTGGCCTGCAACGAAACCAGCCGGGGCGGAGCGTGTTGGCCGGTGTGGATGCGCGGGTCGCTCTCCAGGGGGTGGCTCGTCCCCAGGATTTGGTGATCGTGGATTGTTATTCGAACAACATGGAGATCCCTCCCCATCTGTGCAGCGTTGAGTTTTTCCGTGAGGCGGTGGGGGCTCTAGCGCCGGGAGGCTTCTTGATGGTCAACGCGGCTGGGTTTGGGTTCACCGACCCCGTTGTGGATGCTTTGGGCGTCACCCTTGCTCAAGCTGCGGGGGCAGAGGTCCTCGCTTTTAGGGTTCCCTTTTCGCGTAACTGTGTCTTGGTTGCCCGCGCAGGAATGCCTGTGCCGCGCCCCGGAGCTCTCGGGTGGGATATCAGCGGTCCAATCGGAGAGTCGCTCCTGCGCTCCCTCGAGGTGCCCTCCGCATGGAAGATGTATAGCCCGGAGGTCCGTGACCCACAGGATGTTGGGGCGCCGGTTCTAACGGACGACTTGAACCCCATGGATCAATTGCAGAGGGCTTCGGTGAGCGCTGGACGACAACGCTGGACGGTGGGCGCATGACCCTTCTACCCCTCGCCGCCACCGTAGCGCTGACCCTTTTGGGTCAGCCGGCCGATCTCAG
>JAPKBO010000067.1 GCA_028823395.1 Planctomycetota bacterium
CGAGGTGCCCGAGGCCTGAGCTCTGCCCCTCAGGGCGCACCCCCTTCACGCCGGGCCGCCTATCGGTCCCCTTTGCATCGGACCGCTTGTCGTTTCCCTTCACGCCGGGTCGCCCATCGGTCCCCTTCACGTCGTCGTTCTTGTTGAAGCGCTTGATGATGGCATTGCGGATGGGCTCAGGCAGAGCCTGGATACCCCCGCGTTCCTTGAGCGCCTTGCGGCCTGCTTGGGCCTCCTCGGCACTGATGTTGCCATCCCCGTCGGTGTCCAGGCGCTCCATGATCGCCGTGCGTAGGCGGCCGACCGACCTGTCTGGGGTTTGACCCAGGAGTGGGCTTGAGAGAAGGGTTGTGGCGCACAAGGCGAGGAGGGGAGTGGAGAGAAGTCTCATTTGTAGATGACCGTAAAATGTGCAGGGGCCAGAAGCCGTGAAATGGTGCAGCCCGATTGGGCCGTGAGGTTAGGTTCAACATTCGGGCGTACCCTAGGTATCGCAGGGATCATCGATTCTGGGGCCCATTTGGTCCTACTTGTTGCAAGCGGGGGCTTCGAATGCGTGAGTCGCCCCTCTCCCCCCGGCGTTGCCGTTCTGGCAGACTGTGGCTGCGTTCGAGCTGCGTATGTCTATCACCCGCCACCAAACTCAGTCTACTCCGGAATCTCCCGCCCTCGCGGGCGCGCCCAAGGTGCACGTTGTGACCTTCGGGTGCCAGATGAACAAGTACGACTCGGAGCTCGTGGAGGGACGCTTCCGTCGTCGCGGATATTCCACCACGGAGTCCATGGATGATGCGGACGTCCTGCTCTTCAATACCTGCAGTGTTCGCGACCACGCAGAAGAACGCACATGGAGTTGGGTCGGTGAGCTCAAGCGCGCCAAGGAGCGGCGTCCCAATCTGGTCATTGGAATCATGGGTTGCATGGCCCAGCGCGTGGAAGAAGAAGTGTTCAAGCGTGCGGGGCACGTGGACCTTGTTGCCGGCACACGGCAGTTTCAGAATTTGCCGCACATGGTGGACGAGGTGCGCGAACGGCGCGCGGCTCAGGGCTCAACACAGGCCACCTCGCGTCTAGTCGCGACGGAGACCTCCGACGACGTCCATGTGGACCGCACGGACGTGCCCTTCGATGGCGGGAGCCACGCCTACCTGGCCGTGATGCGCGGGTGCGATCTCTCTTGTACCTACTGCATCGTTCCCACCACCCGCGGAGGGGTGCGCTCGCGCAACCTTGAGGATCTCCTTCGGGAGGTGCGCTGGATGGTGGCCGGTGGCGTGCGCGTGATCACTCTCCTGGGGCAAACGGTCAACAGCTACGGCGAGGACTTCGCTCCGCCTGCAGGGAACGAGCCCCGTGGAACCGGTCGCCAAGGGCGGCCTTCCCTCGGGGACCTTCTACGCCATCTCCAAGAGGTCGAGGGCCTAGCCCGGATTCGCCTGATCACCTTGCATCCCTCCTACGTGACGCGCGCTTTCGCCGAAGCCATTAGGGATTGCGACAAGGTGGACCGGTTCTTGCCCCTTCCGGCCCAGGCCGGATCCGATGCCATCCTGCGCGGGATGAAGCGCGGCTACAACTTGGACCTCTATCGCCGACGCGCTGACATCCTGCGCGAGATCGTGCCCAATATTGAGTTGGGCAGTGACTGGATCGTGGGCTTCCCCGGGGAGGAGGAGGCTGATTTCCAGGGATCTCTAGACTTTCTCGAGGAGCAGCAGTTCCTGGTGAACTACGTCTTCAAGTACGACCCTCGGCCCGGTACGCATGCCGACGAGCGCTTGGCCAATAGTGTCAGCGATGAGGTCAAGAAGGAGCGCAACCGCCGAATGCTCGACGCGGCCGAACGGGTTCAGCGTGGCCGCTGCGAACGCGTCGTCGGGCAGGATGTTCCGGCCTGGTTGGAGCGTGTTTCCGCACGCGATCCAGGCTTGCTCCTGGGCCGCACCCTGAGCGGAATGCCCGTCTCCTGTCCTGGCCCTGCGGACTGGGTGAACAGCCAGCGCATCATCCGTTTGGACACGGCGACCCCTTTCGGGGTGGCTGGCTTTGACGTGCCCGCCCCGGCTTAGGACCGACTCTCAGGTCAGCAAGTGGGCTACCAGATCCCGTTCGCCTTGCAGTTCAGCGTGCGAGGCGGCGATCTTCTCGGTCAGGAACTCATTCAGTTCGAGTCCTTGCACGATTTCCCAGCCGCCCTCTCCGTTCGAGCGAACGGGGAAGGAGCTGATCAGCCCCTGGTCGATGCCGTAGCTACCATCGGAGCAGACACACACTGAGCGCCATTCCCCCTCGGGCGTGGCGTGACGCAGGTCCCGTACGTGATCTACGAGGCCGTTGGCTGCTGAGGCTGCGGAGGAGAGCCCGCGCGCTGCGATGATCGCGGCACCACGCTTTTGAACCGTCGTAATGAATTCACCCTTCAGCCACTCCTCATCATTGATGACCACATCGGCCGTGGCCTTGGAGATCTCCGAGGAGGTCCGCCAGGACGGACCCTCGATGGTGGCGTGGTAGAAGTCAGGTACCTGGGTGGCGGAGTGATTGCCCCAGATCAGTGTGTTCTTGACTCCACCGACGTCTACGCCGGCCTTGCATGCCAGTTGAGCTTGCGCTCGGTTCTGGTCGAGCCGTGTCATGGCGCTGAATCGGTCGTCAGGCACGTCCGGTGCCGAATTCATGGCGATCAGGCAGTTGGTGTTACAGGGGTTGCCCACCACGGCGACGCGCACGTCGGAAGCAGCATGGTCGTTGATGGCTCGGCCTTGTCCCGTAAAGATCGGGCCGTTCTCGCGGATCAGGTCTCCGCGTTCCATGCCCGGCCCTCGGGGCTTAGAGCCCACCAGTAGGCACCAGTTGGCGTCCTTGAACCCCTCGCTGGGATCGCTGGTCAGCACCATGTCCTTCAGGAGGGGGAAGGCACAGTCTTCCAACTCCATGGCGACTCCCTTCAGGGCCTGCATGGCCTTCTCCATAGGAATCTCGATCATCTGCAAGATGACCGGTTGATCGGTGCCAAACATCTGGCCGCTGGCGATGCGGGGGAGGAGGGAATAGCCGATCTGTCCGGCAGCGCCGGTGACAGCCACGCGGATGGGGGCTTTGCTCATGGATCTTGTCGTGTGGGGGGGGGAGAAACAGGGGTGCCTGCGGGGTCTATTCTCCACACCTTGGGAGCGGCCGAAAGGGGACGGCCCCAGATACCGTTCGGAACGTGCACCTCTCAGCCAAGTCCGGCAGCGCCTGCCGGAGGTAAACAAGCGGGTAGCTCGTAGCTTGCTCCGGGAATAGGGGTGGGTGAGCGGGTAAGGTATGGCCACCATGACGGCGCTCTCCATGCCACTCGAAGACACCGAGCTTCTTAGCCTGCTCCAGGAGTTGGGCGCGGAGGCGGCGCGTTTCCGCTTTGATGTGGCTCCCAACCCCTGTGTCGGGGCGGCCATTCTGTCCCGTGGCAGGGTGATCGCCCGTGGATACCACGAGCGTTGGGGGGGCGACCACGCCGAGGTGGAGGCACTGGAGATCGCTACGCGCAGTGGAGTTCCGCGAGCCGAGTGGGACACCATGGTCGTGACGCTCGAGCCGTGCAGTACCCGCGGTAAGACGGGGCCGTGCACCCAGGCCATCATGGAAGCCGGGATCGAATTGGTGGTCATAGGAGCCGTGGATCCGGACCCGCGCCATCAGGGCCAGGGGATTCGCTTCCTGGAGGACGCCGGCTTGGAGGCCCTACTTCTTACGGGAGCGGCACCCCTCGAGGAGGTGGCTCCGCATTTCCTGCAATGGATCTGCCCGGATCGCCTGCGCCGTCCCCACCCCTGGGTGGTGGCTAAGTGGGCCCAAACCGGCACGGGGCAGCTGATGCCTCCCAAGGGACATGGTGATGGCCGGACGATTTCTAGTCCGGCATCCCTGGAGCAGGTGCAGCACCTGCGCGCTTCCGTGGATGCGATTCTGACCGGAGTGGGGACTGTCGTGGCGGATGATCCGCGCCTGACGGTGCGAGCTCCCGCTCGCACGGTGCAGGCACCGGACCGAATCATCCTGGACAGTGGCTTGCGTACCTCCCCCGACGCTCGCTTGTTCGGTCCCCCGGAAGCTGGAGAGTCTGCGGGCCCCATCCGAATTCTGTGCACGACCGGCCCTGATCGCGCGCGTGAGAAGGCACTCCTCGTGGCGGGTGCAGGAATCTACGGCATGCGCGGAGATGACCGGCGCTTTCTCAACATGCGTGGGGTCATGACCTGGATGTGGGACATGGGCTACCGACGGGTCCTGCTAGAATCCGGCCCGACCTTGCTGGAGGCCTGCTTCGAGGCCGGGTTTGTGGACCAAGTCCGTGTTGTCACTGGACCCGTACGGGGCGGCCGCGGGGAGAGTCTCGGTACTCGATTACGGCCGGCAGGGCTGGAAGCGAGACGCGATGGAGAGTGTGGCCCTGATTCCGTGCTCGATGCATTCATCGTCCGCTGAGGTCGCGGATCGGCTTCAGGACTGCAGGTCTTTGTAGCGCTCTCTAGCCGTCTCGGCGGCGGGAGTCTGTCTCAATTTCTTGCTCGCCAACTTGCGCAATAAGCGCTTGGCGAGGCCCGTGTTCTTGGCCTGCAAGGCCTCCTCGATGTCCTCGAGCAATTCCTCCGCATCCAGGATCAGGTCGATCTCTGCCAGGCGTGCCTTGAGGGCGGGGTCGCGACGAGCGGCGGACAAGACCCTGCCCACCTCGCGCTCAAGAGGGGAGTCGTCGAAATCCATGGCTCGAACGCGGCGGTACGCGTCCTCTAGGGTCGCGGGCACCAGGCGCTTGACCTGGGTCTCCAGCGTCAACTTCATCCCTTTCACAGCCAGCTCCAGGCCGGACTTGGCGGCCTCAGAGTGGGGCCCGCCCGGAGCTAGCCCGCTGACATTCGACCAGGCCCTCCAGCTGTCGGCCCACAGCTTGGCACGCGCCATGGCTTGGGCCATGGTTGCCTCTTGCCGCAGGTCTGCGAGGTCTTCCGCCCGGACGCCGGGCCCGATGATCTTCTTGAAGGTCTCCACTTCCCGGGCCACCGTAGAGACCGGCGGTCCGCCTCCGCTGTCATCGTAGCTTCCCTCCAGGAAGCGCCGTTCAAGCTTGCCGTTGGGCCGTATCAGATATATGTCGGGCAGCATCCATTCGCCTCCGTCGGGCATCACGTAGTCCTTGTAGACCGTGTCCCAGTGGAGCTTGTGGGCGTCGCAGTTGTCGGTGCCGAATGCAGAACAGACGCTCTTCTTGACGCGCTTTCCGTCTGCATTCTTGATCTTGATCTCCTTCTGTTCGTGATCACCGTTGTTGGCCACGATCAGTATTGCCCCTCCCGTAAGGCTCGCGAACGACTGGTCCTCGTTCAAGGCCTCCTTCAGTCGGCCGCTGGCTTCTTCGCCTTCGAGGACGCAGCACACAACGAGAGGTATGTTGCGCTCCTTGGCTTCAGCTTGGGCCTCGGAGAGCTTGCCGTGAAACCACGCGGGGCTTTCAGCTCCGTATGAAATCCACCGGCGTGCTTGTGTTCGGCCCTGGGGAGTCAGCAGGAGGCAGCCCGCAAGGCACACGCCCACCAGACTCAAGAGGCGCGCCGGCTGCGATCGGGTGCTTGTATTGGACGACATGCTGTCCAGTATGCGGAGCGCCCCGAGCACGGCAAGTGAGATCTTGGCCCGGGCACCCCTGAGGCCTAACTCAGGACGTCGTCCGCCGCGGTAAGGACTGCTTCCAGTCCGTCCTCGCTGTGGTCGCCCATGTGGCCAATCCTGAAGGTCTTGCCCTTGAGGTCCCCGTACCCATTGGAAATGGCATATCCGCGTTCGGCGAGCCCTCCGACCAGGGCTCCCACGTCCAAGTCCCCAGCGCGGATGCAGGAAACCGTCGGTGAGGCATGCTCGGGTGCGGGTAAAAGAGAGAGACCATGACCTGCGGCCCATTCAACGGTCCGGGCCTGCATGCGGCTGTGCTTGTCGAACCGGGCCTGCCATGCCGCTGCTCCCGAGCACGCGCCTGCGCTTTCGGGCAGGGCGACGCCCGCGCTGATGTCCTCAAGTTGTTGGGCGAGGGCGAAGTACAAGGAGATGGCTGGGGTCGCAGGCGTCTTGCGTGCTAAGTGTCCATCGATAATGCGCACGGGATCCAGGTAGAACCCACGCTCGGTCTGGGCTCGCGCACGCTCCATGAACGCGGCCGAGGCACAGACCACTGCGACTCCCGGCGGCAGCGCGAAGGCTTTCTGAACTCCGGCAAGGCCGAAGTCCATGTGGTTCGCATCGAAGTCCACGGGGGCTCCGGCGATCCAGCTGACCAGATCGGCCATGAATAGGGTGTCCGGATAGTGCGTGAGTAGCTCGCCTAGAGGTGCGAGCGGCGTGGCCGTCCCCGTGGAGGTTTCGCTCGATACGACGGTCAGTGCATCGAAGGGGCCTTCCGCGTCCAGGACCCTTCGTACCTCGCCCAGGTCGACCACCTCTCCCATGGGCACCTCGATGGCCCGCGCATCGCGGCCCAACTGAAGTGCGATGTTGTACCAGCGCTTGGAGAAGGCGCCGTTCACCAGGCAGAGGACTTTGCCGCGTCCCGCGCCGATAAGGGCTGCCTCCATCATGGCTGTGGCGCTGGCGGAGTGTACCGCTACGCTGGCGTCGCCACTTTGATCCGCGCCGAAGGCGAGATGCAGGTGCGGGTCCATGCGTTCGATGGTCTCAGTCATCGTTGCGCTTCGGTGGCCGATCATGGGGAGCGCGCAGGCGGCCAGGATTTCGGGGCGGACTTCGGTGGGGCCGGGGATCCAGAGTTGAACCATGGAGAGTCAGGGGTGGCAGGTGGTGGACGCCTCGAGGAGGTCCGAGTGGTCCGGGAGGGATGAGAGTTGGTCGCGTTCGGCAGCGGAGGTCAAGAGGGGCAGCAAGGCGGCCAGATCCGGAATCGCGCAGGAAACGTCGGCTCCGGCGAAGACCTCCTCCCGGCGCTCGACCCCGCCGAAGGCGATGAAGCGCGCACAGGCGGGGGCGGCCTCCAGATCTGTGGCTCCGTCTCCCACCAGAGCAATGGGGCCGGTGTCGGCCTGTGTCAGGGATCGCAGGAGGTCCAGCTTGCCACCGGACCGGGCCAGAGGGCTGTCGGTGTCGAAGCCTGCATATTCACCTGCAGCATCGAGTTTGACCCCGACGGCATGCACGTCCGAGTCTTGGATGCCCAGGGCCCGGGCCAGGTGCAGTACGGCCGGGCGCAGGCCTCCCGACAGGATCCACACCTGTTTACCCAGAGCGAGTAGGGCCGCACAGAGCTCGGGGCCATGGGGGAGAGCCGTCTCCACGTAGGCGCGGCCCGCGCGTTCCAGATCCTGCTCGCTGGGTCGTACTAATTCCAGGCGTTCACCAAACACCTCTTCCAAGGGCAGCTCACCATTCATCGCGCGTCGGGTGAGGGCCTGGATCTGGGTTTGGTGATCGCTCGCCAGGAACTCGATGCCCTCGATGGTGGAGAGGGTGGAGTCACAATCGAACACGATCGTCCCGTAGGGGGGCGGCGTGGCTGAGCGCTGCACGGATCAGGTTCCCAGGTTGATGTGGCGCGCGCTGTGAACGGCATCCAGGGCGCGTACCCGTTCAATAGTCGCTTCGCTGGGCGTGTCGTAGAGCGAGAAGAAGGCCGTGGCCTGACCCTCTCGATCGGCGCCGTGGGGACCCAATTCCACGCGGCTCACGTTGACCCCCTCTTCGCCAAGAAGAGTTCCTATCTGGCCCAGCACCCCGGGCTGGTCCGTGTGGCGCGTGAGCAGCAGGTGACCTTTGGGGGCGAGATCCACGAACAAGTCGTCCACGCGCACGAAACGCGGCCCGTTACCGAACACTGTGCCGGAGACCACGTGGGTTTCGTGCCCGTCCTGGCTCGACACGCGCGCCTTGATCAGGTTGGTGTAGTTACCCGCCGAGCCCTCGCTGTCTTCCAGGATATGCATGTTCCGTTCGCCAGCCAGCATGGGCGCGTTGACGAAGTTCACGCTGCCTTCCATTGAGCGCTGCAGGAGAGCCACGAGGAATCCAAGGCGCAGGGCGCCCACTTGATCCTTGCTTGCCATTTCCCCCGCCAATGTGAACTCCACCTTGCGGATCGGCTCGTCCATGCGCTGGGCCAAGTAACTGCCCATGCGTTCAGCCAACACGAGGTAGGGCGCCAGCTCGCGTCGCATGCTGGCCGGCAGCGCGGGCGCGTTGACCGCATTGCGCGCGACGTCGTCTTCTAGGAATGTGGCGATCTGTTCGGCCACGTCCACGGCCACGTTGCGCTGAGCTTCGTGGGAGGAGGCTCCCAGATGGGGGGTGAGGATCACGTTTTCCCGACCCAGGAGTGGGTGGTCGTCGGGCGGAGGCTCTTGTTCCAGAACATCCAACGCAGCGCCGGCCAAGTGCCCCGCATCCAGCGCTGCGGCCAGTGCGGCCTCGTCCACCAGGCCCCCGCGGGCACAGTTGATCAATCGTGCCCCGGGCTTCATGCGACCCAAGCGCTCCGCATTCAAGAGCCCGCGGGTTTCGTCCGTCAGGGGCACGTGCAGAGTGACGAAATCGGAGCGCTCCAACAGCTCGTCGAGGTCCAGTAAATCGATGCCCTCAAGTCCCGCTTCGTCGCCCATCTTGGCGAGGCCGGCCTTGGAGAGGTAGGGGTCGTAGGCCACCACTTCCATGCGTAGCCCCATGGCCCGTTGCGCCACCACACGGCCGATGCGCCCCAGGCCGACGACGCCCAGGGTCTTGCCGGTGATCTCTGTGCCCATGAGCTTCTTCTTCTTCCAATCCCCACTGCGAGTGCTGCGGTCCGCCTGGGGCACATGGCGCGCCAAGGAACACAGCAACGCGATGGCCAGCTCGCCCGTCGTGGTCGTATTGCCCGTTGGGGTGTTCATGACGACCACGCCCCGCTCAGTGGCGGCAGTCACGTCCACGTTGTCCACGCCTACTCCGGCACGCCCCACGACCACTAGGTCGCCTGCAGCTTCGAGCACTGGGCGCGTGATCTTGGTGGCCGAACGCACAACGAGGGCATGCGCCCCGGGTACGGCCTTGATCAGAGCGGCCTCGTCCATACCCGTACAGACCTCCGCTTCTATACCGTGGGCCAGGAACTGTTCGAGGGCGGCGGGGTGCAGGTCATCGCAAATGATGACACGGGGGGCTTTGAGGGGGATGCTCACGGGATGCGGGATGGGTAGTGGTCTGGTTATTTTCGAAACGCGGCCCGGACGAGGGCTTCCACGTCGCCCCCGGGATTGTCTTGGGCGGCCTTGGCCACGTTGTCTTCAGCCTGCTTGGGCTTGAAGCCCATATTGACCAGGGCTGAGACGGCCTCGGAGCGCACTGCGTTCTGGCCGGGCGCGACGGGTGTCAGCACGGTTTGATCCCTTGGCTCTACGCCCAGGGTGAAGGCCAGGACTGGAGCGCGGTCGCGGAGGTCTAGTAGAATCTGCTCTGCCGTCTTCTTACCTACGCCCTTGATACTGGTCATGCTGGCCAAGTCTGCGGACGCGATGGCGGCGACCAGTTCGGCCGGGGGCAGACCTGAGAGCAGGGCAAGTGCCATGGATGGCCCGACGCCCTTCACCTTCAGCAGCTCGCGAAACAGGTCTCGATGCTCGCGTCGGTCAAAACCGTAGAGGGTCTGGGCCTCTTCTCGCACGGCGAAGTGCACCCAGGCTGTGACCTCTGCCCCAGCCGCCGGGAAGTCCGAACTCAGGGGGGTCAAGAGCCAGTAGCCCACACCATTGACGTCCAGGGTGATGTGAGTCGCGCCGCGGGCGCGGATTGTTCCGTGCAGATATTCGAACATGCGCTCCCCCCGAGCGGTCGTGATGGTCTGGCCGTGAGGTCAGTTTTAGAGGCACGCTAGTGTGACAGCCCGCTCTCCTGGAATCGAGAATCCTCCCCCGGAACTGGACGCATCCGTTGCGCACCACCGGTTCTCAGGGTCCTGGAGCCTACTCGTCGCCTTTCAGCTTGAGGTTGTACTCATTCAGCTTGTCGCGGAGTTCGATCAGGCTGGTGACCCCGAAGTTGGGCATGGCCAGGAGCTCTTCTTCCGTGTGAGAGACGATCTCGCCCAGGGACATGCAGCCCATGTTCTCCACGGCGCGGCGCGCCCTGATCGAGAGCTTGAGGTCGTTGACCGATCGGTTGAGCGGGTCGCTGGTGTCCAACTCTTGAGGGGAGAAGGTCTGGTTGCGAGCGATGGAAGCAACAGCCTCCTCGCGCGCCATGCCAAGGCGCAGGCCCTTGGACCCCAGGATCTCCTTGATCTCAGCCAGGGAGGTCTCGCCAAAGTTCTTGTAGGAGAGCAGCTCGTTCTCGGATTTCTTGACGAGGTCGCCCAGCGTCATGATGTCCATCTTGTTGAGGCAGTTGCGAGCTCGCACGGTGAGCTCGAAGTCCGTGATCGGGATGCGCAGGATCTGGTTCAGGCGATCCTCCTTCTTCTCCATGTCCTCGTCATAGAACATGTTGATTCCGGCGATGGCGTCCTGCAGGAACAGGCGCGCCCTGGCGTCCGTGGGGCGGCTGCGGGCAACGGTGTCGAAACACGCGGCCGCCTCGGTATCGCGTCCGAGGTCTTCGTAGAGAACGCCAAGGTTCATCATCACGTTGCGGTCAATAGGCAGCATCGTGGTGAGGCTCTCGTAAGATTCCAGAGCCAGATCATCCAAACCCGATCGCTCTGCGAGGTGCGCAAGGCGGAATAGGTTACGACGGTGGGTGGGGTCCAGTTCTCGAGCTCCCATGTAGGACTCGATCGCGTTCTCGGCGTCATTGCTAAGTTCGCACAGTCGGCCGGCCAGGTACTTGGCCTCGGCGCTCTCATGGAAAGACGTGGGCGCCTCTTCCAGGGCAGAGATGAGGCTGGTCCGCGCGGCGTCCACTCCGTTGGCAGCTAGCTCCGCTTCGAGGCTGGCATCGATCCACGCCTGGCGCGGACGTGGTTCTTCGGGATGCTTGACGCTCAAAGCCTTGAAGACGTCCGCGGCTTTCGCGAAGTTGCCTTGGGACACCAGAGAATGTCCGAGGGTGAAGGCGGCGACGTCATCGTCGGTGTGGTCAGACAGGAGCGCGATGGCTCCACTGAAATCTCCCAACATCCAAAGGCCTAGCCCACGACGGCGTCCCTCTTCACCTTCTCGACCCAGCTCTTCGACGCTGTTCGTGAAGCTGTCGTAGGCGCGGCGCCGTGAGAAGACGCCTGAGCGCTCCTGCTGTAGCGTCGCAAAACTGGGAACGGGATCGTTAGCCAAGTCAAAGCTGAGTTGGCTAAGTTCTTCTTCCTGCATGGCGCTTGCACCTAGGTCCATGGTGTCGATCATTTCGCGGTTGGCTCGTGCGTGGGGTGAACGAAAAGAGTCCCTTCCTCGTGGTGAGGGAGGGATGTGTGAGGCTTTTGGTGGGCCATGGGGATGGCCCGGCGGCGAGGTCGGCTCGAAGGTGGATCGAGGCCCTAGGCCACGCTTTCAAGGGCGGAGATCATAGGTCCGAGCAGGGTCTGGCGTCAACTCGGTGAGGGGGTAGCTACAGTTCTTCCGGACTGGAGCGGGATTCCGGCCCTGCGCCTCGCTAGGGTGGCCTCGGAGCGGGGCCTCGGGGGCGCCGGTCCGATTTTGAGGGGGGGCGGCGGGGGCCGTCGATCCAGTACCACAACCAACACGCGCTCACGCGCTTTTCTTCGGGGGAAGCAAGGCTTGGAGAAACTGATCATTGAAGGTGGCCGACCCCTGGAGGGTACGGTCCGAACGGCGGGGTCTAAGAATGCGGTTTTGCCCATCATGGCGGCCTCTATTCTGAGCCGCGAACCCCTGAATCTCACTGGCGTCCCGCAGTTGAGCGATGTTCGCACGATGCTGGGCGTCCTAAGAGAATTAGGAGCCGAGGGCGAATTCGATTCGAATGGCAATCTGACCGTCTCTTGCGCCGGTGACCTCACCGGCCGAGCGGGGTGGGAATCCGTGCGCAAGATGCGTGGTTCGGTGTGTGTCCTTGGACCGCTGCTAGCGCGTCTGGGCCGAGTGGAGGTGAGCCTGCCGGGAGGGTGCGTCTTCGGCGTGCGGCCCATCGAGGTGCACCTCAAGGGCCTGCGGGCTCTGGGCGCCCGAGTCGAGATCGAACGAGGCTTCATCGTGGCAGAAGCCCCCGAGGGTGGCCTGCGCGGTACGGATATGTATCTCGGCTCTGCTTTTGGTTCATCGGTACTCGGTACCGCCAACGTTCTGATGGCGGCCACGCTGGCGCGTGGCACCACGACCATTCAGGGTGCGGCTTGTGAACCTGAGATCGTGGACCTGGCCGACTGCTTGAACTCCATGGGCGCCCGTGTCAGTGGCCAGGGATCCCCTTTCTTGACCATCGAAGGTGTGGATGAGTTGAAGGGCGCGGATCACCCAATCATCCCCGATCGCATTGAGGCCGGCACCTATGTCATCGCCGGTTGCCTCGCCGGCGGCCGTGTGCGCGTGGAGGGCTGCCGTCCCGATCACCTGGCTGTCGTCCTCGATAGTCTGGCTGAAGCGGAGTTGTCGGTGGAGGTGGGGGAGGATTGGATCGAAACCCAACCGCGGGATACGAGGAGCCAGCGGCCCCGTCCCACGGACGTGACGACCCACCCCTACCCGGGTTTCCCCACGGATCTACAGGCTCAGTGGATGACCTTGATGACCAGCGCCGATGGCCTGTCCATCGTGACCGAATGCATCTATCCGGATCGGTTCATGCACATACCGGAGTTGGCGCGGCTCGGGGCAAGCGTGCGCCGGCAAGGAACCGCGGCGCTTGTCAGTGGTACCGAACGCCTCTCCGGTGCTCCGGTGACGGCCTCGGACCTGCGCGCCTCGGCGGCGCTGGTTCTGGCCGGGCTCGTGGCTGATGGAACCACCGAGGTGCACCGCGTGTATCACATCGATCGGGGCTATGAGCGCATCGAGGACCGACTTACGGGCCTGGGCGCGGCGATTCGGCGCGAGGCGGAGTAGACGTGCGACCGGCTAGCCACTTCCCTTCCTGAAAGGCATGGACTCCGAGGCGAGCTACATCTGTGACTCCTGTGGGGAGGATATCGTCGTTCGGATAGACCCTGGGGGGGGTAGCAAGCAGGAGTACGTGGAGGACTGCCCCGTCTGCTGAAGCCCCATGGTGATCACGGTCGAGTTCGACCGTGACGGGCATGCCGCCCTCAGTGTTCGCCGGGAGTAGCGTCCCTTGGGGTCGCCTCCCTTGCGCCGTGGGTGTTGACCCCGTTAGACGGGCGGGGGTGCCCAGGGCCGAGCCACGTTGCTATAACGCACCCTTGCCGCGCATCCGCACATAACCATGTTTGAATCACTCACCCAGCGCCTGACCCAGTCCTTCGCCGGCCTGCGAGGTCGACGAGAGCTCACCGCCGAGAACATAGAAGAAGGGCTTGCCGCTGTGCGCACGGCGTTGCTCGAGGCTGATGTGCACTTCGAGCTGGCAACGGAGTTCACAGAGCGCGTCTCCGCCCGGGCCTTAGGTGCCGAGCGCGTGAAGGGCGTGGACGCCTCGGATCAGTTCGTACACGCCGTGCACGGCGAGCTCGTCGATTTGATGGGCCCCGAGGATGGAGCTCTTGAGTTCGCCAAGCGTGGCCCCACGGTCATCCTCATGGCGGGGCTGCAGGGCGCGGGCAAGACGACAACCTGTGCCAAGCTGGCCTTGCATTTACGGGACAAGCACGCGAAGCGACCCCTGCTGGTCGCAGCCGACGTCAAGCGCCCTGCGGCGGTGCAACAGTTGCGCGTGCTGGGAGATCGCCTCCAGATTCCGGTGTTTCATAAGGAAGGCGTCGGGCCTCCGGACGTGTGCGCGGCCGGCTTAGCTGCCGCCGAGGCCGGTGGGCATGACGTGGTGATTCTGGATACCGCGGGCCGTCTGCATGTCGACGACGAGTTGATGGCGGAGGTTGCAGAGATTGCTGAGCGCACTCGGCCGCACAACCAACTGCTCGTGGTGGATGCCATGACCGGTCAGGACGCGCTCCAATCAGCGCGTGCCTTTCATGAGCGCCTGACCCTTACAGGGGTCATCCTGACCAAGATGGACGGCGATGCGCGCGGTGGCGCGGCCATCAGCCTGAAGCGCGTCACGGGGTGTCCCCTGCTGTACCTGGGCGTGGGGGAGGGCCTTGAGGATCTCGATCCCTTCCAGGCCGAACGCATGGCTGGCCGCATCCTGGGGATGGGTGATGTGGTCGGCTTGGTCGAGACGGCTCAGGAGAACATCAACGAGGAGGAGGCGCAGGCCGGGTTCGAGAAGATGATCATGGGCTCGTTCACCCTAGAGGACATGCTCGGCATGATCCGCATGGTGCGCAAAATGGGTCCTATGAAGAAGGTGATGAGCATGATGCCCGGGATGGGGAGCCTGGGGGACATGGACGTGGACGAGCGGGAAATGAACCGCCTCGAAGCCCTCTTCACCTCTATGACCCCTGGCGAGCGCATTCAGCCTGAGACCCTAGACGTCAGCCGCCGGCGTCGCGTCGCTCGCGGCTCGGGTCAGGAGGTCGGCGCGGTGAATGAATTGGTCAAGCGTTTCAAGGACCTCAAGAAGGGGATGAAGCAGCTCAACAAGATGGGGCTGGGCTCCATGCTGGGGAAGGCAGGCAAGCGCGACGCCCTGGCCGGGATGTCGCCCACCGGGGGGATGGTGGATCCCACGGCTGGCAAGGGCGCGGGGATGTTGGGCGGTCTGGGCGGTGGCCTGGGGGGACTTCTGGGCGGTGGTGGCGCCGGAGCCGGGCTCGGTGGGGGTCTCCCGGACATGGGGGCCGCTGGAATGGGTGGACCGGGTGGCATGGCCCGTCCTATGGGCTCTTCGTCCACCCGTGGGCAGCCGGACCTCGCCAAACAACGCAAGAAAGATAAGGCCAAGCGCAAGCAGAAGCGCAAAAACCGCAAGAAGCGGTAGACAGCCCATGGTGAGGGTGTTGTGATCTTCCGCCCCATTCACGGCAAGGCCCGATTTCCGGATTTGCCGTCCGTTTGTCCAGCGTAATTCCAAGCAATAGCCCTCACTCGATTCGTCCATGGCCGTAGTCATCCGCATGAAGCGCACAGGTCGTCGTAACCGACCGTGCTACCGAATTTCCGTCGCTGATTCGCGCTGCCCCCGCGATGGCAACATCCTGGAGAACCTTGGTCTTTACGACCCTGTTTCCCCCAATCCCGATGCTCAGCACACCGTTAACGTTGAGCGCGCTCGGCATTGGCTCTCTGTGGGTGCTAAGCCCAGCGCCACGGTGCGCAGCCTGTTCAAGCGCCATGACGTCTACGAGGGCGAATTTGCGCTCAAGCCCCAGACTCCGCGCAAGCGTAAGGGGCGCCGAAAGGCAACAGCCAAGAACACCCGCAAGCAGGCCACTAAGGCCGCGCGTGCGGACGCCAAGAATCAGCGTAGGTCCGAGCGCGTGACCGTCCGTCGTGCTGCCGCTAAGGCCGCTAGTGCGGCCGAGTCCAGCGACGACGAGTAGGACCGGGCGGTTCTCCGATTGCTTGTCGATCGGCGAACCTGAGCCCTCCCCGTAATGACTCCAAGGTCCTTCGTGGGCCGCTTCCCCGACCCCAGCCCGAGGATCCTTACCGTGAGTAAGAAGACGGACTTCGTTGGCAGTTTGCTCTCCGAAGTCGAGATTCGTACGCCTCTACCCACGGTCCCTTTGAGGAGCGCGAGCTTGCTCGAACAGGGGGCGGTCATCGTGCTCATGCGCCACATGACGCAGAAGCAGGCCGAGGCTTCAGTTGAGTCATTACGTGGGGCGCATGGCGATTGGAACGAAACACGGGTGAGTCAGGCGCAGGAGATCTCCTCGCACCTGAAGAGCAGTATCCGCAAGGAGGGCGTTGATCGTCTCAACGGACTCCGCCCGGCATCCTTGGCGCTCAAGGAGTACCTCCAGGATGTGTTTCAGCAGACCCACGGCATGGACCTGGAATTTTTCCGAGAGGATCTGTGGGCTGCGGGTGAAACCGTGGCGGACTTGAGTGTTTTGGGAACGACTGGCGGAGCCTATGTGCTCTGGCTGGCGGCCGATGGCGCCGTTCCTGCACACAAGGGCTTGGTTAAGATCCTGAGCCGCTTGGACTTGATGAAGCCCACAACTTCCAGCAAGCGTGCCACCGAAGCCCTTTCGAGCCTGATTCCGTCCGGCAAGGAATTGGAATTCACCATCACCTTCCATGAGATCCTTGAGGGGTGGACGGACCCGCAAGAGCCCATCTACATGCGCGTTGAAACCCTCCGTGAGTGCACCTACGGCAAGAAAGCTCACAAGGAGCGCCTGGTGTTTCTCAAGCGGCAGGAGGAGCGCCGCAAGAAGGATGAGATTAGGCGCATTGCCGCTGAGAAGAAGGAGGCCGAGCGCCTCGCCAAGGAGGCTGAACGTGAAGCCCGCCGTGTTGCCGCTGAAGCCAAGCGTGAGGAGGTTGCCCGCCTGAAGCTGGAGGCTATCGCCACGCGCAAGGCCGACATCAAGCGCAAGGCGGAAGAGAAGAAGAAGGCCATCGCCAAGCGTAAGGCTGACGCCATCAAGAAGGCTGAGGCCAAGAAGAAGGCGGACGCCAAGAGCAAAGTTGACGCCAAGAAGAAGGCTGACGCCAAGAAGAAGGCTGACGCCAAGAAGAAGGCTGACGCCAAGAAGAAGGCT
>JAPKBO010000272.1 GCA_028823395.1 Planctomycetota bacterium
CTGACGTGGTGCAGGATGTGTTCGATGACCTCCATGGCCTGACCATCCACGTCCTGCATGATGATGTCGCAGATGCTGTTCTCCATGGCGAGCCTATCCCAAGCGGCCTCCTCACCCGAATGCATCTCGGGTTGACCGTTAAAGAAAGGGATGGTGGTGCGGTGCCGATAGAGATTCTGGAGCAGTCGCCGTTGGAGCCCACTTTCCATGTCGGGCGTTCGGGGAAAGATCTCGACGACCACGTCCGCAACCTGCTGCATGAACGCATCCCTGATCTCATTGGAGCCGATGAAATCGAGGCCATAGACGGACATGGACTTGGTGAAAGGTCGGTATTCGTCGGTCGGGGCCGGGCCAACGCGATAGTAGGGATCGGGGGCGGCCGGCCGGGCCGGCGCAAGGAGAACTGCGTTTCCCAGGTGGCTCTGTGAGGGTGATGACGCACAACCGGAGGACAGTCCGAGGATGCATAAGATTCCGATAGGTCTGGTAAGCATTCAGGGAGGCTACGATGCGAGCCCGCTGAAACCCACCCGAACCCGCGCCATCCTCACCCCATCGAAGCCCCCAGCCGACAGATGAGACTCCTCCAGCCCTACATCTTCCTCGTGCTCTCCGCCTGCGCCAGCGATCCTCCTCCGGTCGATCCACCCGCCAGTGGGCAAGCCCCGGACGTGTGCACGGTCCTGTCCACCGCCGACGCTCGTATCTTGCTGGCCCCCTCCCAGCGGCAGGCTCTCTTGAAGGCCAACATGACTCGTTGCGCCCAGCCCTTTGGAGTCCTGATGGCCGCGGATGACCGTATTCCCACGGACACGCTTGCCCTGGCGGCACGTGTCCTGGCCGAGCTCTTGGACCAGGACATGGACGGCGTGCCGGATGACCCCGCGGTACTTGAAGCCGTACGCAATCCAAATGTGGCCTGGCTCGCCATGCCTCACGACCCCGACGACTGGGAGGAGTGGCAGCTCCCAGGACTGCAACGCCAGCTCGGCTACGACATCATCATTCCCACCTGGTGGATGATCGGTGACGAGGAGCGCGATAACGAACGGGTGAAGGCGGTGATCGTGGAAGAGATCGTGCACTTCCTCACACAGTTCGGTTACAGCGCCGTCTACCCGGCTGAGTTCGGTGTTGATGATTGGACCTCAGTCATCGCGCGCGAAACCCAGCGAGCTCAGTGCGTCTTCTGGCAGCACCCAGAGAATGATTGTCCCGGGAGTCCCGCCGAGTACCGTGGTGACTGCTCGGACCCCAACTGTGACGTGGTCGAGTTCTACCAGCAGGTGCTAGTACAGAGCGTCGGCATGGAACCGGGCTGGCGCGGGATGGGTTTCCCCGAGACTCGCGAAGAATTGGACGGGCTCCTCTCCGAGGAAATCAAACGCGTCATGAACGAACCAGCCTTCCACCAACTGCGGAAACCTTTGCGGTTCACCTACCCGAAGCTCTAGCGCTTCGGGAAGGGCCAGAGCGATGGCGACGAAGAGGCCGTCTCCACTCCTAGTGCACGTCCAGGCACGGAGCGCCCAGTTCAGCTTCCCGTGGCTCCAGGCCCAAGCCGGGGGCAGTTGAGGCCGCCATGCGTCCACCGTCGCGTTGTGGAGCGTTATCCGCATAGTTGCGGGTCACGTAGCTGTTGAAGTCGGTCGCGGTGAAGCGGAACTCCTCGGGTGTCGAGTGGGCCAGGTGGGCAATGGCCGCTGTGACCACGTCCCCCCCCCAGGCATCCTCAATGGTCATCGCGATGCCGAGCTCAACGCACAGATCGCGCGCCTGCTTGGCCCGTGTCAGTCCACCGAACTTGCTGATCTTGATATTGACCACATCCATGCCGTGGTCGGCGTGCCCGCGCAGCAGGGGATCCAAACCATCAATCGACTCATCAAGGACGAAGGGGTGGTCTGTTCGCTGGCGGATGGAGAGGCACTCTTCATAAGAGAGACACGGTTGCTCGATGTAGACGTCGACATCTCGCACGGCGCGCACCACTCGCGCAGCTTCGTGCATCAGCCACCCCGTGTTAGCGTCGGCGATCAACTTATCACCCGGCTCCAGGACCTCGGCCGCTAAACGGATACGGGCAATGTCCACGTCCGGGTCGCCGCCAACCTTAAGTTGGAAGCGGCGGTAGCCCTCCGCACGGTATTCGGCGACACGTGCAGCCATGGCTTCGGGCGCATCCTGGGAGATGGCGCGGTAAAGGACGATGTCCTCTCCATAGCGTCCCCCAAGAAGATCGCAACACGGCATGTTCGCCGCCTTGCCAAGGATGTCCCAGCACGCCATGTCGAGCGCGGACTTAACGTAGGGGTGCCCCTTCAAACAGGCGTCCATGTGGCGGTTCAGCCGACCCAACTCGGTGGCCTCCTGCCCCAACATATCGGGGGCTATCTCGCTCAGTCCCGCGCGCACTCCTGCGGCGTAGGAGGGCAAGTAGGCCGACCCGAGCGGGCACACTTCCCCCCACCCAACCAATCCCTCGTCGACCTCGATCCTTACCAGGGTGCTATCAAACACCTGGACGGATTTGCCGCCGGACCAGTTATAGCTGCCCTCGTGAAGGGGGAGGTCCAGCTGCCAGGCGGTGATACGAGTGATTTTCATGAGTGCTTTTGGAATCAGTAGGCGACAAGGACAGGCTAGCCCTGGGCCCGGGAAATAGAAAGCCGCACAATGGCGACATGGACCTATTGATGCTCTCAAGCGACGATCTGCGCACGGCACTCCCCATGGCGGAGGCTGTGGAAGCCAGCAAGGCGGCCTTCGCGGCCCAGGCGGAAGGTCGGTGCGTCAGTCCGCTGCGCCTGGGGCTCACGGTGGAGCCGGCCCACGGTATGACCCTGGTCATGCCCGCCCACCTGCCTGGAACGGGGCTGGCGACGAAGATCGTCTCCGCCTTCCCCGACAACGCCTCGAAGGGCTTGCCCACGGTGACGGGACTCGTCGTCGTCCTGGACGAGGACACGGGCCAGCCGATGGCCATCCTCGACGGGGCCTTTCTAACCGCGTGGCGCACCGGCGCTGCGGGGGGGGCCAGCGTGGACCTCTTGGCGCGCGAGGACGCGGTCACGGGCGCGGTGTTGGGAAGTGGCGTCCAAGCGGGGACACAGCTCCTCGCCATGTGCGCCGTGAGACGCCTGGAGCGCGTACGCGTCTGGTCGAGGAATCCCGACCACGCGGCGACCTTTACGGAGCGTTGGGCCCCGGAGGTGGACACGAAGCTGGAGGTGGTCGAACGCGTCGAGGAGGCCGTTGGCGATGCTGACATTGTCCTGGCCGCGACTTCGGCATCCGAACCGCTGTTCGATGCCGCTCTCCTGGCAGAGGGAGCACACCTCGGCTCTGCTGGCAGCCATCAGCCCCACATGATTGAGATGGACCCGGCTCTCGCCGCTTGCGCCCGGGTCTTCGTGGACGACCGCGAAGCGGCTCT
>JAPKBO010000273.1 GCA_028823395.1 Planctomycetota bacterium
ATGCCGTTGGACCCTCCGCGCCCGCGGGCAAGGCCGAGGCTTCCTCCAAGGATCACGCGGCGGCTGCTGAGCCTCAACCTGTGCCCTACACCAAGGCCTTCGCTCAGGCCCTGTGCTCTCTCGCGGAGTTGGGCGACGTGCACACTTGGTTGGAGGGACACGGCCTTGCAGTTCAAATTGAGGAGAACGTACGGGCCTTCAGTCAAACCTTCGCAGGGCCGGGCAGGGGCTATAGCGGTCCCAAGCCGGATCTTATTGTGGTTCTTGGGGGTGATGGCAGCGTCCTCTCTGCGGCCCGTGTGTTTGCGGAGGAGCCCGTGCCTGTGGTCGGGATCAAATTTGGTCAATTGGGCTTCTTGGCCCACGTCGAGGCGCGCGCATGGCGCGACGGATTGGCGGACGTACTCGCCGGGAGGGCCGAGTGGGAGGATCGCATGATGCTCGAAGCCGTGGGGGATGATGGGCTTTCCGCCGTGGCTCTCAACGACCTTGTTTTGAGCCGGGGCGACACTCACGGTTTGCTTACCTTGCGCCTGGAAGTGGGGACGGAGGTCGTTACCGACTACCGTGCCGATGGCCTGATTTTCGCTACCCCCTCGGGCTCCACCGCTTACTCCCTCGCCGCGGGCGGCCCGGTGATGGATCCTTCCATGAGCGGTTTCGTGGTCACACCTATCGCCGCTCACTCCCTGTCCAATCGCCCGCTTGTTTTGGACCCCATGTTGGAGGCCTCCGTGTGTGTGTCGGATGCTGCTGGGCCGGTGAGTTTGGTGGTGGACGGTCACCCTCTGGCCGCCTTGGAGCAGGGCGCGCGCCTTACAATCAAGCGTCATCGGAATACCTACCCGCTGTTGGCCCCTGCGGGTGCCACGCCTTGGCGTCGACTGCGCGAGCGACTGGGGTGGCGTGGAAGTTTCTTGGGTGCTGACACGGAAACCGAGCGTTAGGGCGGGCTTCCCCTAGGCGAAGAGTTCGTGCACCACCTTGCCGTGCACGTCCGTCAGGCGGAAATCTCGACCCGACCATCTGTGCGTAAGGCGCTCATGGTCAAGCCCCAGTAGGTGCAGAATCGTTGCGTGGAGGTCGTGCATGTGGACCGGGTCTTGAACGGCGAGGTGCCCGATTTCGTCTGTTGCACCGTGGCTATGGCCTGCCTTGACTCCGCCCCCGGCGAGCCAGGTCGTGAATCCACGTGGGTTGTGGTCGCGGCCATCCTTGCCTTGGGCGAACGGGGTGCGTCCAAACTCACCACCCCACCAAACCAGCGTGTCCTCCAACAGACCGCGAGCCTTCAGGTCCCGAATGAGGCCTGCAACGGGCTTGTCTGTAGCGAGCGCATGCTTGGCGTGCTGCGGCATGTCCGAGTGTTGGTCCCACCGCGGGTTCGGGGACTCGTCCCCATAGTTGATTTGAACAAAGCGCACTCCCGACTCCGTGAGGCGGCGGGCGAGAAGGCACTGCCTTGCGAACTCGTCGGTTGGCTTTTCGTCCAGACCGTAGAGGGCCCGGACGCTGGCGGGTTCCGTGGAGAGATCCAATACGTCCGGGGCGACGTGTTGCATTCTCTGTGCAAGGTCGAACGAGGCCAACTCCGCCTGCAGGCGACTATCGTGCGCATGGTTGGCGGCCTGCAGTCGGTTCAGGGTCGCTTGCAGGTCGTACTGTTCCGGACTGGCGCCGGTCAGGTGTCGCACGGTTGCCGCGCTAGCCGGTTGCCCGGCTCGTCCAAGCGGAGTGCCCTGGTGGATGGCCGGCAGGAATGCGCTGGCATAATTGCGCGGCCCCCCTTTCGTGTCCGACGGCAAGAGGCTCACGAACGCGGGTAGATCTTGGGATTCGCTCCCCAACCCGTAGCTGATCCAACTCCCCATGGACGGGCGGACCAGGTTTGTCGCGCCAGTATGCAAGAACAGCGTCGCCGGGCCGTGGGCGACGCCCTCTGTTTGCATCGAGTGAATGAAGCACAGATCGTCAACAATCGCTGCTTGGTGGGGGAATAATTCGGAGACCCAGTGCCCCGATTCTCCGTGCTGCTTGAAATCCCACAGGGGTTTCATTAAACGGCGGTTGCTCTGCTTTCCGAAGGTCCCAAAGCGAACTCCGGTAAAGTCGATCGACTGTCCGTCGCGCTGGATCAACTCCGGCTTGTAGTCGAAGGTGTCCACATGGCTGGGCCCGCCCTGCATGAATATGAAAATGACACGTTTGGCGCGCGGCCTAAACATCGGAGTCTTGGGGCCTCGCAGATCCGTTTGTGACGATAAGGCATGTGAGCCACCGAGGGCTAATGCCCCGAACCCGCAAGCGCCTTGGAGCACTTCTCGTCTCCCCAGGAGTCTTTCCTTCATGAGAGGTACCTGAAGTCGAGGCAGGCGAGAAGCGTGTGCATGAGAGCGGTCCATGTTTCATCTGCGGGCGCGGTGGCGTTCTTGAGCGTTGCCTCGAACAAGGCCTGCTCCTGCTGTGAGGGCTCGCGCCCCAGTGTCAGCAGGAATGCATACTTGATACGTGCGGCGTTGCCCTCGATTTTGAGCAGTAGGAGCTTAGCGCTGGCTTGTGCCCGTGCTGTCATCCAGGGGCTATTCATCAAGAACAGAGCTTGGGGAGGAATCTGACTCTCGCCACGTGCGCCGCTGACCATGTTCGGATTGGCGTCATCGAACACGGCAAACATGTCCAGTTCGCTGTTGCGGAAGCGAGGGACGTACACGCTGCGCCGGAAGGTCGAGAACTGGTAGCCGTAGTCGTACAGTCCGGGTTTCTCGATGGTCAGACCCCCACGGGTAGGATCCAATTCTCCACTGACCGAGAGCAGAGCGTCGCGCATGGCATCTGCGTCGAGTCGCCGGCGGTTGGCGCGAGAGAAGAGACGATTGCTTGGGTCCATGGCTGTTGGGGCCGTGGCTGCCAGCCGGTAGGCGCGTGACAGGACGAGGTTGCGGATGAGGCGTTTGGTCGACCAGTTGTCCTGCATGAAGGCGAGTGCGAGGTGGTCGAGTAGCTCGGGGTGGCTGGGCCTCTCACCCATGACCCCGAAATTGTCCGGGGTGCGTACAAGCCCCTCACCGAACAGGTGTCGCCAGACGCGATTCACATAGACACGTGACGTAAGCGGATTCCGGGGATCGCTGAGCCAGTGTGCTAGCTCCTCGCGTCCGCTGACCTGAGCGGGGATTTCTGGAGCCGGCAGCAGGGCTAGAGCAAGCGCGCCTCGCGGAACCACCTCGCCCACCTGTCGTGGTAAACCGCCAATGCGAATGGCCTCGTCTGTGGGCTCTGCACGCTCCGAAACCGCCATCACGCTCTCGGGCGCGGGCGGGGTGTTCTTATTGAGTTCGGCCAGTCGTGCGCGCAATCTCGCGAGCTCGGTTTGCTCTGCGGCGGGTGGCTCAGGGGTGGCGGGGCCAGGCACGACTTCCTCGACGGGCAATAGCTGC
>JAPKBO010000274.1 GCA_028823395.1 Planctomycetota bacterium
TCGGCGGCCCCACCGACGACGGCCTAGTCCATACTGGGGCGGCGGCCACGGGGCATTTTCCCCTTCGAGATGGGCACACCAGAGCGTTCCGCATAGCCCTGAATCGCACGGCGGGCATCCGCTAATGCGTGGCGCAGAGGGGAATTGTCCTCCTCAAGGGCTTCAGCCATGCCCTGATCGATAGCTTTCACAATGCTCAACGTTCGGCGAACGGAAACAGACTTCTTGAGTTCCCGCAATTTAGCGCGATCCTTAACGTCGCGAATCTGTGCCTCAAGTTCTGCAATGCGCTCTTCTGCCGTGCGACGCTTCTGCTTTTCTTTCGACTTTGCTGCTTTCTTAGCCATGTAAAATTAGTCCCAGCACGAACGAAGACGTTCGCGTGAAGGTAGAACTCCAGCACGAGTATTGCAGTGCTGCGGCGGGAGTCCAGAGAGAGAGAGAGAGAGAGAGAGGCTTATTCGACCCGACCCACCAAATCGGATCCAGACCGGGCCTCAGAATTTCCAACCGTAACGCGGCCTATTCCAACCTCTCCACCAGGTACCAACCGTCCGGGCATCGGAACCGATCGAACACAACCAGACCCACCTCGCCCACCCGAAGAGCAAACGCTACCTCGGTATAGGCCGGAGAATTGACCTCTTCCCGCCTCTCCAGGGCAGTTGCCTGGATCCACTCACCGATCTCGATCGCCTTCAGCCCCTGCATGCGCAAGAGATCCTCGCGACTCAATTCCCCACTCCGAAGGCGAAGCGCCAACTCGCCTATGTAAGTATTAAGCATACGCGGCGCATCCTGACGTGCGCGCTGGGCGGGCACGTCCACCACACCGAAATTGCTAATGCGACGCAGGACCGGTTCACCCGTGGTCGGCAGGGGCGGGTCCTCAGACCAACGTCGTGCTGCATCGCTGAAGGAGATTTCTCCAGATTGAATTCGGGTTAGCACGCCCTGGGCCAGAAGCTCGGCCTCCTCCCTCGTGCGGGTCACTCCACGCTCTTGTCCCCGTCCCCGACCACGGAAAGAGATTCGGATGTGCCGGACCCCGACGCGCTCCGGTGCCCCCCTAAGATCGGGTCGGGGCCGTTCAATGACCTCTCCTCTCGGTGCCTCTCCCTTCAAGGCGCGGGCTGAATCAACACGCAGTGCGGAAACAGGAACGGAGCGTTGATTATCCGCGCCGTGACGCGTCTCAACGTTCGCCAGGCCTTCAAGAACCTCCACCCCTGAAATCAAGTGACCCAAGGGCAACTGGCCCTGGTGGTCAAGGGCCCATACCCGGGGGGATTCCGCGAGGCAAATGATGAACTCCCGAGCCGCGGGAGCGGCCCAGCCGAGAATTCCATAGTGATGCTCGCGAGTCATCCCTTGGGCGCCCACCAGCCCTCTAATCCCAAGGGGGTCGGGGCGCAAAGTGTCACCTCCGCCCTGAAGCAAGAACTCCCGCTCCACGCGATTGATCAAAGTGCCATCGTAGGTGCCCAGGTCCACAAGCCTCAGGAAGGCGCGCGTACTCCCGGGCGCCTCCTTCGCAAACAATTCGAAGGCCAGGGTACCTAGGGGGACGCCATCCGCAGAGCACGCGAACTCCACCCAATATTCGCCAAGGTCGGAATCGGCCACCCCCATGCCTTCAGCAAAGCGGTCCGCACCGACTCCGTCTGCGTCCCCGCGAACCGATCCCCCCTCGCCCCCCGGAGAGCAACCCACCAGCATGAGGGACCCGAGGACAAGGCACCACGCTCCGCGCTGAAGGAATGCAATCATCGGGGTTAGCTTGCCCTCTTCTGCCCGCGGGTCAAGCACCCCTTGGCCAAGATGCCCTGGAAGCCAAGCGCCCTCAATAGTGCGGCGGTCGTTCATCTAGTGGATCGGACTCCTCGCCCTCACCCGTCCCGGAACCCCGAGCCTCAACTAAGCGCAGCCGCTTCTCCATGGCCTCAAGCCGCGCCTCGAGGGAGACAATGACCTCGCTTAGCGAATCGCTCGTAGCTTCCTGGAAGGTCAATTTCGTTTCCAATTCTGTCAGGCGTTCTTTGGCATCCACAGTAGGGCTCAAAAGGGCAAATGATTGACGTTGCGGACTGACCCGGCTAAGGCGGCCAACCTAACAGGACGCGGGCCACAAGGAACCAACCGACCAGACGGCTCGAGCCACAAGCCTCTCGCAGCGGCCCCGAGGGGGCATACTTCAGGCCTCGCGAAAGCCAGGCGCATGGGGCGGATCAATCCTCTTGCCACTCCAAACCCAGCACAACGTCCCCGCGTGGGCCATCACCAAGGGCCAGTAGAAGTTCGAAACGCCTCCTAATCTCAACGCCTGCGAAGTCCATATACCTAACCCACGAGCGCACCCTCCAATGATCGGTCGTCTCCATGGGTTCGACAATGTGGCCGACTCCCAAGAGACCCGCCTCAAAGCCAGACTGAATCCAAACAGGCACATCCTCGCGTAGCATGCTAGCGGCGCTGCGCTCAACCCTAAGGCTCAGCAACGGGGAGAGCAGGCCCTCGGATTTCGCCACCATGGCCATTTCTCTCGCGCGCACGATAGACCCACCCATTGTTCGGTCGAAGTGATCGTGACCACGACAGACTGAGTGCTCGCCTCGGTGGTGAGAGGCCGTCACCGCCCCTAAGCGCGGACTCCAGGCCCCATGGCACGGTCCAATCAGTTCCCGACTCTCCATTCCGGGCCGAGTCACGGCGAAATAAAGGCAGCTCACCCCCACCTCTTCGGACTCCCCTAGGGAAGTGCCCAGAATGGCGCTACCGGGCGCAACCACCATTGGGGGTACAACGTTACTAGGAGCTAGAGGCGGATCCGCAACCGGCGTCGGCGCGGCCATCATGGGTTCCATGCCCAACATCCCCGCTTCAAAGAGTTCCTGGCTGGATGGCCCCCCCCACGATCCGGGGAGCACAGGAGCCAACCCTGCTAACGGAGCACCGAATGGCGCCCCAAGGTCTTGCGCGGAACTGTCACTTGATGCCCATGGATTCTGAGACGCGTCCGCGTGCGTTTGCGGAACGGAAGCAGGGGCCTTGTCCGCGACGGGTTCGCGCTGGCCCCAACCCATCCCGCCAACTAGCCCACTCCCAGCAACCAATCCACCGACCACCAATAGCCCCCCCAGGATCGGGGTAAACCAATTCTGCCAGGACGTCCCACTCGGGACCTTTGCGAGTACGTTGGGAGCAGGCCGTGAATCGACGGGGGACGCCGTGGGGCAATACGCTTCGGCAGGAGCAGCGACCGGAGCCACGGCGGGCGGAATCTTCCCGGGAGAGTCGTCGCGAACACAGTCGAGCCACACCTTGACTGCATCCGCCGAGCTAAGCCGTTCCCGTTTGAGCGGAGCATTCCCATCTATCGTGACGGCCACCACAGCTCCCGTGCGATCAAGTTCATGGCCCGTGTAACGAGCAG
>JAPKBO010000275.1 GCA_028823395.1 Planctomycetota bacterium
GGGTAAATCGCGCTGCAGAACCATGTGGTCGGTAAAGATGCCGGCCAATCGGAATGCGGGCTTTGACTCAGCCCGTTGCAAGGTCTGGCATTGGGCGGCGCCGCACAGTAAAGCGGCGACCGTGGCGGTCAGGATTGCTTTTCGTAATATGATGTTTCTAATTTTTAATTTATACGAACTATATCGTGGCGTTAGTCATTCTTGAAGGAGCTCAGGCCGTGCCGACCTAATGCCGATGCTCGTGCCCGTGATCGTGGTCGTGGCTGCCGATGACACCTGTCAACTGGATCATGATCCGGGTGACGTCGTCCGCGGAGTTACTCATCTGCTGGCTAGCTGCCAGGCGGACGCGTAGGAACTCTGCGGCCTGCCAACTCCAGGCGGCTGCGAATGCGGTCTCATGGTCTGCTCCGGCATCCAGATGCTCGAATTCGGAGAGGGTCAACCCGAGAGATGTCTTCTCGCTTAGTGGTCGATCATAGGACAGTAGCCAGCCGGCCCGGTTCCCGGCGACGAGGTCAATCAGTCCGCTGCCCGTGTCATCGCTGCCCCCCAAATCCCCGTTCATTTGGAGATACTCGAGTCCGAGCGCCCACTCGGCTGCCGTCGGGGAGAACTCGGCATCCAGCCCGATAATTCGATTGGAGAGGCCCGTGGCCGCGCCCGCTCCACGAACCGTCAACGTGTAGTCCGGTAGCGTCCGCCACGACGCCCCTAATTGAAGATCCCCCGAACCTGCGGAGATGCCGGAACCTACGAGGCGTGCACTGAGGCCAACCGCCTCGAGATCCTGACCCTTTCTTGAGTGGTTATGGCCTCGCCCGTGATACTCGGAATTCATGGACCCGAATGCACCGGCGAATAGACGCAGAGATTTCTCTGCCCCTTCGAGAAGATACGAGTCGTATTGCACGCCACTCGTGGTGAGGTTGGTGCCCAGGTATTCCTCTAGGACGCGTGGTCGGCCCACCGTTGAGAGTTCATGCACGTGCTTGTGCATCTGCCGGCCAAAGCGCATGGGCATCCGTCCGAAGTGCACTGAGCCGTCGCCGGGCAGATCGGTGTAGGCCAGGGTCAGGTGATCCAGCTCCACATGCCGCAAGGTGGCGTGCAGTGATATGTGGGTCTCCAAAGCGTCGCCGATATTGCCGTTGAGAGTGAGTTCCGCGGAACGCAGCTGAGCTTTCGTGCGATCACTTTCGCCTTGCTCACGCCATTCGAGCGTTCCATCAACAGCCAGCCCGCCTTTCCAATCCCACGGGAGTGCAGAGAGGAGATCGGCTAGGAAGTCCCCGGCGAGGTCGGCGGCCCAGGAGCCCACATCTGCGCTCTCATCGGCTTCGCGGTCCGTTGCGATAGCTGATGCGGTCCCGAAATCCTGGGAGGGGGCTGAGAGAAGCAGCAGGCAGGCATGTGGAATGACGTACAGCATGGGCGACAGTAGACCTTCTCCACGGGCGATGGGTAAAGGGTGCTTTGTGTACTCCTCGCTGCCCATCTCAATACGGGCCCCTGCGCGGTGCCGTCTCCTGTGGTAGACAGGTGCCCATGCGAATTAACTTCCTGAGCTTCTTGATGGCCGCCTGCCTGTCGACCTGCTTTTCCTGGGCCGGGGACGAGCGCCCCCCGAACATCGTCTACGTCATGTCGGATGAGCTCGCTTACTACGAACTCGGCCACATGGGCAACCCCTACATCAAGACCCCGCGCATCGATGCGATGGCTGCCGAAGGCATCCGCTTCACCGGGGCCTACGCGGGCTCGCCCGTGTGCGCTCCCCTGCGCTGCAATCTGATGACGGGTAAGCACGCCGGTCACGCGTCGGTGCGGGCGAATGACGGTGGAACACCACTGCGCGCAGACGAAATAACCATCGCGAGTATTCTCAAGGCCAAGGGCTACGCGACGGGGGGCTTCGGCAAGTGGGGCTGTGGGGGACGGGACTCCACCGGAGTGCCCGAGGAGCACGGCTTCGACGACTTCTTCGGCTACTACGATCAGGTTCACGCGCACTCGTTCTATCCACCCTATCTAGTGAGGAACAGTGAAGAGGTCGCGCTGCAAGGCAACGTGGGGGGGCGCGTTGGCGAGACCTACTCGCACTACGAAATCATGGACGCCGGACTTGAGTTCATCCGAGACAACAAGGACAAGCCCTTCTTTTGCTACCTGCCCATCACTCCCCCGCATGGGATGTACGACATCCCCGCCGATGACCCGGCCTGGAAGCTGTACGAGGGCGAGGCGTGGATCCAGGATCCCAGCATCCATCAGGACGTCAAGAACTACGCCGGGATGGTGAGCATGGTCGACTACAACGTCGGCCAGGTGCTCGATCTGCTCAAGGAGCTGGACTTGGAGGAGAACACCATCGTCTTCTTCACCGGGGACAACGGGGGCCAGGATCGCTTCCGCTCCAAGGAGCATCCGCGCGGCTTCTTCGGGCCCAACAAGGACCCGCGCACGGGTGTCGAGTTTCGTGGCGGTAAGGGCAATCTATACGAGGGCGGCCTGCGTATTCCCTCCATGGCGCGCTGGCCCGGCCGGATCAAGCCCGGGCAGGTCAGTGATCTGGTGTTCTACCAGCCTGACGTCTTGCCCACTCTGGCGGGACTGTGCGCCGGCGAAGTACCCGGCGACGTAGACGGCCTCTCGATCCTGCCGACTCTGTTGGGCGAGGGCGAGCAAACCCAACACGAGTTCCTGTACTGGGAGTACGGCAACCAGATGGCTGTGCGCCAGGGGGACATGAAAGCCATTTTGGATCGCAAGAACGACGAGTGGGCCCTCTTTGATCTCGCACGTGATGTGAGTGAAACGACCAACGTGGCTGCGCGGTACCCACAGGTTCTCAAGGCTCTGGTCGCCATCGCGGAAGCCGAGCACACGCCCGCCAGAACCGGAACCTACACGGATCCGGCCCGCAAGCGGCATCAACGTGATCGCTGGGCGAAGTGGGGTACGGCGAAGGATCAGCCGCAATCACAAGGGAGCGGTAAGGCCAATACCATCACGGCCAAGGACCTCATTCCCGCCTCGAGCATGAAGCTCGTCGCGTTCAGTAGTGAGAACTCCGACAACGGTAAGTTCGCCCTCCAGGCCATCGACGGGAATCCGCGCACGGTCTGGCACACCAGCTTCTCCCAGTTTCTCGCACGACCTCCCCATGAGCTGGTGATCGATCTGGGAGCCCAATACGAGGTGAGAGGCTTTCGCTATCTGGCCCGACAGGACGGTGGTTGGAACGGTGCCTTTGCCGCGACGGAGTTCTATCTGGCGGATACCCTGACGGGCTTCTCCGCCGAGCCTTCCGCCACGGTGACCTTCACTAAATCGCGAACGGCTCAGCCCGCCGACTTGGCGCAGCCCGTGAAGGGCCGCTTCGTCAAGATACGCATCCTCTCCGAGGTG
>JAPKBO010000276.1 GCA_028823395.1 Planctomycetota bacterium
GTAAGCACACAGAGTCGCGCGTTTGGGTCGAACGAGATCGAACCCAATACTCCCTTCTCGTAGAGCGCACGACTTCCGATGCTTAAGCTCCCTTTCTCGACTGCTCTGCTCTTGCAGTCGAACACAGATGGCGGCATAGGGTGGGAAGCGACGGCGCTCACCAAGGCTCTCTCTCTCTTAGCGCCTCACCTTTGGGCCGTCTCTTCGTGTGCCCACCAGCCGCCTTTGCCTCCTTGGCCTCCAGCTTCAGCCTGTCCAGCTCCTCCGTGTACACGTCGCCCTCCGCGAAAAGGGCCGGCATGACGCCGAAGGGCAAGTGGTCCAGGTCCACCGGGAGGCGCTTGCGCGGGTCGAACGATTTGAAGTCCATGTTGGTGAGGTCGTCGGCCTCTTGGTTCTCCAACCTCGGGACCCAGTTCGCCCGGAACGACAAACCCCGCATGCGGCACTGGTAGGCAACTTCCATCAAGACAACCCCCAAGGGGTACTTGGTTGTAAGCATCCTGTCAAGAAGGAAGGTGTTGCCCAAGTTGTCCGTGCCGCAGCTGAGGGTCATCAACCCGCAGCCGTTCTTCGTCGCTCGGTCCCCCTCCGGGACCAACACCATCAAGCCCACCAGGGCGCCGAGGAGCTCCAGTGAAGCGATGGTGCGGAAGGACTCGCCCTTCTGGAAAGCCCACGGTGCGTTCTTGCGGGTGAGCTCCACCGCGAACCACTCTGCCTCAACGGTCCGCGCGTGGCCCTTGCAGCGCCAGCCGCCGATGGCCACCATCTCGTTCGACGCCTTGGCGTCCAAACGGAAAACCTCGCCAAGGTCGGCCTCCTCGTTCGAGCACTGCACCATGCCGCCGCACTCCAGCTCGCGAGCGATGAACGACAGGATGAGCCGAATCATCACCGGGAGTAACGGCTTGGCGTACCGCGGTCCCGCAGACGCCCATGAGTAGAGCGGCCCTAGGAAGGGCCTCAGGTGCTCGAGAGGCCCTGCGACAAATTGAAGGCGGCCAAGCCCTTCGCGAAGCTCGCCCAAGCGCACTTGGCCCTCCCTGATCTTGTCGTCGACCCACCTGATCGCCCAGTGCACGCGCTTCTCCGTGATGCCAATCTCAAACTTCCCGACATCAAGCGCGTAGCCGATCCACTCGAGGACGGCTCCTCCTTTCAGCTTGTGCCATGCCAAGGGCGTCCCCAAGACACACAGCGCTAGGAGGTGGAGTAGCAGATCGCGGTCCGCTCGCTCTCCGCTCGCTGTGGCCCAGCAGTCGTCGGAGTAGAGCAGGAGCCACAGCATGCGATCAGAACCCTGGAGGTAGTGGGAGAGGCGCATGAGGGCCGCCCCCGCCCTCCCCCACCAGTAGCCCGCAGAGCCAACGCCGAACGTGCCGACAGTGTTGACCCACACGGTTTGGGCGAGCTCCTCCGCCGTGAAATCCTCCACCTTGAGGATCGGCCTTTCCTCCGGCCCGAGCTGTTCGCCCCGCTTCTCGGCTGTCAACCGGTCCGCTGCTGCGCCCAGCTTCCTGCGGGCTTTCAGAGCAGCCGCCGCCGTGCCCCGCACTTGGCAGGCCTGGCGGCCCCACTCCGCTTCCAGCACCGGAATCCTCCGATGCGCCTTGGAGACGTCGTAAACGATGCAGACGTGGGCGTTGCCCTCCTTGCGCAGTTCCTTCAGCACTGCCTTCGCGTCCCCCGAGGCTGGGCATTTCACCTGGTCACGCACCCGGATCGAGAGGTTGACCCAGACCCCGTGCGAAGCGTCGAAGATGACTCTGACCTCGCCCTCGCGGCCCTTCTTCTCGATGGCGCCCGTTGCCGTGATCATTAGGTCTTCGCCGAACTTGGTGATGGCCTCCTCGAGGGACATCCGCTGCATCAAGCCTTCCTTCTCCTCCTCCTGAAACTGCTTGTGGACGATGGCAGCGTGCTCCCGGAGGCTGGGGTAGTTCGACTGCCATTCGCCGTGTAGCGGTTCGGTGGCCTCCTTGAACTTCCACTTCACCTTCCTCTCGAAGACCGCCGGCGTCCTTGGGAGCTTGCGGCTCTGCGAGCCCAACCAGACCCCGCTGCTCCAGAACTCGCCGAAGTGGGCGTCGGGGTCGCCGAAGGCTCTCAGGAGGGCCTGGATGAGGCGCACCTCGAAGTGTTGCACCCTGTCACCCTCGCGGGGGAGGCCGTCCCCGAAGCCGGCGCCCAACAATGCAATCCTGAGGTCCGAGCGGATCTCCTCGATCAGCTTCGCCGCGAACGGTGAGTGCTCGAGCTTGCCGCCGACGATGGCCGCCAGGGTGGCTTTGAAAGACTTGCCGGGCATGCCGCGCTCAGCCCTGAGCAGCCCCTTGATGAGGATCGTCTGCAACTCCTCCGCGATGTTGGTAGTGGGCAGGTGTCGGTGCACCTTCGGCCATCTGCCGGGGGAGCAGAGGCCGGCCCCGTCAACGAAGTCCCTGGTCTTGGCTTTTCTGGAGACTTTCAAGGGCGGGCCCTTGCCCCAGTGCCCGTCGCCCTTCTTTGGCCGGCGGATGCCCCCGAGCTCGACCTCCACGTCCGTGGTCTCGTCGCCAGACTGGCCGACCTTGTCCCATTCGCGGATCATGTCCTCCTCCGACGATGGCGCCGGGAGTGCCTGGTCGATGCCGTCCTTGATGGTCTGGTCCACGCCCTTCGCGTTCGCAGCCGCAGTTGCCTCGGCAATCGTGTGCGCTGGGATGAGCTCGTTGCCTCCAAGCCATGGCGTGGCCTCCTCCGAAGTTGAAGTCCAAGGGGTCCACCTTTCCGAAAGCGTGGCCCTGCGCCTTGGGGTAAGAGTAGGCCTTGAGGTAGACCCAGTCTGCTCGACTGGCGGAAGCTTCCGCTGGTCGTTGCCCCTCCTTCTGGGCTGACTGGGGCTCTTCTTCCAGTCCTCGTAGATGAGCTCGGCCAACCAAATGCACATGGGCCCCGGGTAGGCGGCCGTGGGCGAGATGTTGAAGCCGCCCTCCGAGCTCCTGCCAATGGTCTTGGCCTTGTGGTTGTGGCCACAGTAGCGGGGCAGTGGGCCCCTCGAGTTGTGGTCCGCGTCCAGGACCGGCCATCCGGTGCGGCCGAAGCCTTCGATGCCCGGGATGTCCGAGTAGAGCCGGGTAGGCTTGGGGTAGTCTACCCCTGGAAACTGGCACTGCCATCCTGCGACTGAAACCGCCTTTGCGTCACCGAACGCCGAGCGCAGCAGCTCCAGCTGCCAGATGCTGGCGGGCACGCCCTGGTGGAGTGCCTCCGGTCCGACCCTGCCGAGGTCCTCCGGATGTTCCAGAAGGCAACGCACGTGGAAACCCTTCTTGCGAGCCTCCTGCGCTGTCGCGATCGCACGGATGCTGAAATGGACAAACTCGTTGCCCTGCTCCGCGCGCCGCCGCTGCCAAGGCAC
>JAPKBO010000068.1 GCA_028823395.1 Planctomycetota bacterium
TGGCCTCAAAGCTCCGCAGCTGCACGATCTGCGCATCCTCGTAGCGGGACCAACGAGACCAGGAGAGGATCTCCGCTGTCAGAGCCTGCCCCTGCTCGTCGAGCAAGTTGCCCAAGCGTTCGAGCACGAGCTGCTCATCCAACTCCGCCAACTCGGCGCGTTCATCGGTGATGATATGCGTGAACCACACCATGAGTCCGCCGAAGACAACCACGTTGAAAGCCGTCACCAGGGCGACAACGCGTAGCCAAAGGGGTAGCCCGCGGGAGGGATTGCGCGCGCCTCGGGTCGCACTTAGGCCTCGACCTGGAGGCTTCGTGCTGGACTCGATGTTTGGCGGGTTGTTTGACACAGTGTTGAGTGAGGCGCTGGCGGCGCCGACTCCGGATTCATCTGCTCCCTCAGGCGCCGCTGATCGAGTTCATGATCTCCATCAAGGGCATGAATAGTGCAACGACGATGAAGCCGACGAAGACGGCCATCAAGATCAAGAGTAGGGGCTCGAGCACCTTAAAGAGGGCGTCGATTTGCCTATCCAACTGACGCTCGTAGGCGTCGGCAACCTTGAGCAGCATGCCGTCGAGGTTTCCGGTCTCTTCCCCCACCTCAACCATGTTGGTGACGAGGTCATCAAAAATGCCCGACTCACCCATGGGACGCGCTATCCCCTCGCCCTCTCGAACCGTCCGCCGGATGGACTCGACGCCGCGGATGAGAACCTCATTGGCAGTAGCGTCTCGAACGATGGCCAGCGCATCTAGGTGCGGCACTCCCGCTTGGATCAGGGTGCCGAAGGTTCGGGAAAAATCAGCGATCATGGAGCGCGATACGAGCCCCCCGACCCCCGGAATTTTGAGCAGTACGCCGTGGGCTCCGTGCCGGTAGCCATCGTGGCGCTTGAGCAGGGTGAAGTGTGAAAACAGCAAGATGATCGGCAGACCAACCACGATGTACCAGTAGCTCGCGGCGAAGGTCGAGCTGTCCAGGAGAACCTGGGTGACCTGCGGCAACTCAACGTTGAACGACTGGAAGAGCTCCTCGAAGCGTGGGATCACGAACAGGATGACTGCCGTGATCACACCACCCGCCACCAGGGAGAGAATCAACGGGTAGATCATGGCCCCGATGACCTTGCCCCGAATCTCAGCCGCCTTTTCGCGGAAGGAGGCCAAGCGCGTAAGGATCTGATCGAGAACACCGCCCGCCTCGCCTGCCCGCACCATGGAGGAGTACAGGGGGTCGAAGCACGCGGGGTGCTTGCCGAGCGCTTCCGACAGCGGCGTTCCCGACGCGACGTCCTCCGTCACTTCGGCCAAGATGCCCTTGAAACGCCCGGGCCGCATCTGACCCTCCAGGATCGTCAGGGCTTTGACGATCGTGATGCCCGCCTCGCTTAGAGTGGCAAGCTGGACCGTAAAATCGGTGATGAGGTCCGCTTTGACACGGCCGCCCCTGGCCGAAGCCGTGCTCGCGCCGCCGGCACCCCCTGTCGGACGCGCCTTGGCACTACTCGCCTGTTGGGTGCTCTTTGCGGAGCGTTGAATGCGTTTGGCCATTTGGTGTCGGGCAGACTAGCAGGGAGAGGCAGGGGGAAGAAGGGAGCGCGGCGGCGTGGGCCTGGCCCAGCCTACCTCAAACCCGGGTAGGTATGACGGCAATGACCGGGAGGCTCCGTCTCAGGATGCGAGAACCTTCCTACCCCCGCTAAGGAGAGAAGTTGCCCGGCGCCGGCGAGAATAGACCCCACGGCTCAAATGCCGGTCTCGCGTAGGACCTCTTCCACCGTCGTCAGGCCCTGGGTCACCGCGTCGATCCCACGCTCGCGCAGGCTGCGCATACCGCCCTCCCGAGCAGCTGTACGTACGTCCTCGATGCTGCCCCCTTCACCGATCGTGCGCCGCAACCGATCGTTGATGACCATGATCTCAAAGATCCCCGTCCGGCCCTTATAGCCCGTGTGGTGGCAGGCGGCACACCCCTCGCCGAAGTAGAAGGTGCTGCCAGCGAGGCGCTCACCATCGGACCCTAGCTCGCGCAACAGATCCTCGTCCGGAGTGTAGGACTTGCGACAGTCCACACAGATTGTGCGCACGAGACGCTGGGCTACGACGGCCTCCAAGGTGGCCGTGATCAGGAACGGCTCGATGCCCATATCGACCAGGCGCGTAACCGTCGAGGGGGCATCATTGGTGTGGATGGTGGCGAACACGGCATGGCCTGTCAGGCTTGCTTCGACTGCGGTGCCGGCCGTCTCTCCGTCGCGGATCTCACCCACCAAGATCTTGTCCGGGTCCTGACGCAGGATGGAACGCAGAACGGCGGAGTAGGTCACGCCGATATCCTCGTTGATCGGGATCTGGACGATGCCCTGGATGTCGTACTCCACCGGGTCCTCCACCGTGATGATCTTGACATCTGGCTGATTGGCCTCAGAAAGCATGGCGTACAAGGTGGTCGTCTTGCCCGAGCCGGTCGGGCCTGTAACCAGAACAATGCCATGGGGCAGACTCGTCAGGGCACGCAGGTGGGTGTCGTCCTCCTCTTGCAACCCGAGTGCAGCCAGATTGAGACTGACCGCCGATCGATCGAGCACACGCATGACACAGCTCTCCCCCGAGGGGCCGGGGATCGTGGCCACGCGCAGGTCCACCTGACGACCGTCGATGCTCAGCTCCACGCGCCCGTCCTGGGGCAAGCGCGTTTCGGTGATGTCGAGGTCCGCCATGACCTTGATCCGCGAGATCAGAGGCAGGGAAAGGTGCGGGGGGGGCGCCTCGACCTCGTACAAGCTGCCGTCCACCCGATAGCGAATGCGGAACGCTTTGTCATAAGTTTCGAAGTGCACGTCACTGGCGCGGTCCTGGATGGCGCGGTGCAGGATCGAATTGAGCAGGCGCACAACGGGCATGCTCTGGGCAGCGGACTCCGCATCCCCGCCATCCACAGCTGCGGCGGCCTCGGCAATAGCGTCCGCGAGTGAGCGCTCCTCACCGTAGTGCGCTGTAACCAAGCGTTTGATGGCCTCTCCGTCAGCCACGGCCCCACGCACAGATGTTCCCGTAGTGAAGGACAGGTCCTCGAGAACAGCGGTGTTCAGCGGGTCAGCGATGGCAACCACCAGTTGGCCCGCATCCAGCCGAAGGGGCAGCACCCCGTAGGTGTGGCATGCGCTGCCGTCCACCAGCGCCAATACCTCAGCATCCGGAGTGAAGGCACTGAGATCCACGGTCTCCATGCCAGCCTGCTCCCCCAGTGCCATGGCCACGTCTCCTTGAGAGCAAGCCCCCATATCCACCATGCACTGTCCGATGAGGCCTCCGCCCTTGCGCTGCTCGCCCAAGGCCGTCTGGATTTGGCCTTCCTTCAGAACACCACGCGCCTTGAGGATCTGCCCCAAGAGCTGCCGGCCTTCACCACCTTGTGCAGCCTTTTCACTCAAAGGCGAGACTCCAGGTCGCGCGGATCCTGCGCGTAGTCGAGGGCGACCTGACGATCGATTTTACCCTTGGATAGCAGATCGAGAATGAAATCGTCCAGGGTGACCATACCCATGCGACGAGAGGTCTGGATCGTGGACTGGATCTTGTTGGTTTCGTTCTTGCGGATCAGGTTGCCCACGGCGGGCGTGTTGATCATGACCTCAAATGCGGCGACACGGCCACGCTTTTCCGCGCGCGGCATGAGCACCTGTGAGATCACCGCGACGAGAGAGACGGAGAGCTGTGCCCGAATTTGCTCTTGCTGGTTTGCGGGGAAGGCATCGATCATGCGATTGACGGTTCGCGCGGATCCGGTCGTGTGCAGAGTCCCGAAGACGAGGTGCCCCGTCTCAGCCGCCGTAATGGCCGCGGAGATGGTCTCCAGGTCGCGCATCTCCCCCAGCAAGATCACGTCAGGATCCTGACGCAGGACCCGTCGCATGGCCTCGGGGAACGAATCCACATCCTCGCCCACCTCGCGCTGTGTCACGAGGCCCACTCCGTGAGAGTGATAGAACTCGATCGGATCCTCGATGGTCACGATGTGCTTGTCCATGTTCTGATTGATCCAATCAATCATGCTGGCCAAGGTTGTCGACTTACCCGAGCCCGTGGGACCGGTGACGAGCACGAGGCCACGCGGTCGACGCAGGAGTCCACGGCATAGTTCGGGCAGGCCGATCTCCTCAAAGCTGAGGAGCCTATTGGGAATCAAGCGCAGAACCGCGCTGAAGCGGCCCCGCTGGCGCATGCACGACACCCGGAAGCGGTCGCCGGAGGGGTGCGCGAGACCCAGGTCGGTGGTGCCGACCGGCGACGTCAACTCGACCCAGTGCCGCTCATCGCACAGCGCCCGACAATACGCCTCCGTGGCTGCGTCGTCTAAGACGTCCGTGCTGAGGGAAACCAGCTCGCCGTTCACTCGGCCCACCGGCGGGCGGCCCGGGTTGAGGTGCAGGTCAGAGGCTCCGACCTCAATGGTGGTCGACATCAATTCTTCAATGGTAGGCATGGGCTTCCTGGGACTCCCTAGGATTTTGTGCGCGTCACGCGCAGTACTTCGCTGGAACTGGTCGTGCCGTCAACAACTTTCCGGGCACCGTCGACGATCAGGCCCTGGATGGCCCCGGTGGCCAAGGCCGTGTCGCGCAGATCCTCCAGGGAACGCCCCTGAAAAGTCATTTCGCGCAGGGTGTGGTCCATTTCAAGTCGCTCGTACAGGGCGACTCGGCCGCGGTAGCCACTGCCCTCGCAGACTCGACATCCGCGTGGCTCACGGAACTTGCGGCCGGCACTCTCAGCCGTCGTCATGCCCAGAGCGGCACGCTCCTCGTCCGTCGGCGTGTATTCAGCCGAACACTCGCTACACAGACGACGCACAAGGCGCTGGGCAATGACCGACTGCACCGAGGCGGACACCAGGAATGGCTTGACGCCCAAATCCATCAGGCGCGTGAGAGCCGAGGGCGAGTCGTTCGTGTGGATGGTAGAGAACACCAAGTGCCCCGTCAGGGCGGCCTGGATAGCGATCTCTGCGGTCTCCAGGTCCCGGATCTCCCCCACCAGGATCACGTTCGGGGCACACCTCAACATGGCCTTGAGAATTCGAGCGAAGCTCAAGCCGATGCGATCGTTGACCTGCACCTGATTGATGCCGCTGATGTGGTACTCCACCGGATCCTCGGCCGTGATGATCTTCACATCCGCGCGATTCAGCTCCTGAAGAGCGGCGTAGAGGGTGGTGGTCTTGCCCGATCCTGTGGGTCCCGTCACCAAGCAGATACCATTGGGCTTGCGAATCACGCGCTGGAACCAGGCGTAATCATCCGCACCAAATCCAAGATCGCGCAAGCTGATCAGGTTGGCGCTGCGATCGAGTAGACGCATCACCATGGACTCACCGTGGCTGGCGGGCAGGATCGAAGCCCGTACGTCAATCGCTCGCCCCTTGATGGTCAGGCTGATACGCCCGTCCTGGGGTTTGCGTTTCTCCGCGATATCCATCCTCGCCATGATCTTCAAGCGTGAAATCAGGGGGGCGGAGAGGTGATCGGGGTGCTCGGCCACATCGCGCAGCAGGCCGTCCACGCGGTAGCGAATCCGCAAGCGCCCGTGGCCGGGCTCCACGTGGATGTCGCTGGCTCTCTCCTCAAGGGCGTCCGCGAACATGCGCGTCACGAGGCGGATAATGGGAGCATCCGTCTCGTCCTCCCCATCGCTGCCCATGCTGGCGGCCACGTGTTCCTCTCCGCCGGCGTCGTAGTAGCGGGCCAAGGCGCGGCCGAGCGCACTGGGTGCAGCGAGGGCGCAACGGATTTCACCACCGATCACGAAGGACAGCTGGTCCGCCACGATGCGCTTGAAGGGATCGTCTATGGCGACGACCAGAGCTCCACTCTTCTCCATCAGAGGCAGGATGCCCTGCTCGACTGCCATCTCCGCTGGGACGCGATCAATGATCTCCTGACGGATATTGCCCTTGTCCAAGTCGACGAAGGGCATTCCGCTCTGGCTGGCAAGCGCACGGTACAGGACGCTCTCCTCCACCAAACCCTGCTTGAGCAGCGCCTGGGGCAGAGAGAGGTCGCCCCCCCTCTGGAGGGACATGGCCGCCCTAAGGTCAGCCTCGGAGAGGTTGCCCTGGGACACGAGCAGATCGCCGAGTTCGGTACTCACGTCGGTAGTGTACCGACTGCAGCCCCCTCGACTACAAGATCCTCGCCAGGGAGATTGGGCCTGGGTGGCAAATCGGCGAGATTCGGGGAATCTTGGTTTCCAAGCGCACGTCCCCCCCTACCTCGGGCACCAGGAGTCAGAGATGGCTTCAGCGCTTCCCCCACAAGGCCAAACCGGCAACCGCGATGGCGGTGGTAACACCTATACCGGTGTAGGTGAAATAGAAGGCGAACTCGATGGGAAGCAAGTTGTGCCCGCCATGAAGGTACCTATCCAAGCTTACGCTGATGGGGAAGCCAGACATCGTTGCCCCACTCGCGGCGAGGAAGGGGACGGAAAGGAGCCTCGCGGGCGGCTCATCGCCTAGCTGCAATTCCTGGCGAGCTTCAACCGCAACCGCCCCTAGCGGCGGTCTGGCAGCACGGTTCCGACGCCAGCTCGACAGACCCCAGAGAATCGTACGGCGAGCTCGGGCTTGGTGGGGTGACCGGTGAGAATCACCATCACGCCACGGAAAGAACCGTCCGATCCGTCAGGCAGACCCTCTAGCACGAGCTGGACATCAATCGCGTTGCTCAAGCCAACGGCGGGCCGCAGAGAAGTGCTGAAGTTATCCTTCCAAGCCAGCTCCTGCCCCGTTTCGGGTCGCAGCTCGACCTTCGCCTTCGAGAGATCGAAGTCGGGGTCGTGAGAGATGACCTTGACGTTGCGCTTGACCACTTGGCCGGGACGTACAAGCCCCATGGACAAGAACTGAGGTGTGAAGGAGAGCGCGCCCAGGACCCGGCCATTGACGCTCGCTGAGACCTTGTAGAACTTGGCTCCACCCACAATCACAGGCCCCGGGCCCGCAGGGGTATGGGCCTTGTCCTCGGGCATCTCGAAGTCGGAGTTCAACCGGATCTGATATCCGATCGGCCCCTCGTTGGCACCCGCGCCCACAGTAACCCTGGCCTGCCAATGAGCTGAACCGCCACCCTCGTTGGGAGCGACGGGAACGAGATCCACAGTCATCCCGGGAGGTAGTTTAATGGGGTTGGATGTGTCATCGCTGAGCATCACCGCTTCCCCGCGTGAGGTGCGAATGTCGATCACCTGCACTTTCTCCTCGCCCTCCTTGATGTCACCCATGTTCACAAAAGGCGGCGTCGCCTTGATGAATGGCTCGATATTGGAGGTCAGCGCAAGCTGAGTCAGACCAATGGGGTCGTTGGTGTAGACGTTGATGCGCACCTGGGTCTTGTTGGTCTTGTGGGACGTGTCCAGCGCGGCCTCGATCTGCACCTCGCGACCTGCGGGAATCTCATCACCCATCTTGTAGGGGCCGAAGTTACCCATTCCATCACCCACGGCCACCTTGCTCACCGTGCAACCACAGGTAGGGCTCGCCTGGCGAATACGCACGGGGTTTTCGCCGGTGCTCTTGAGCTTGAATACGTGGTTGAGAATATCCCCCTGGCGGGCGGGTCCGAAGTCGTGCTTCTCCGCGCCGAACTCAATGGAAAGGCGAGCGTCGGGATCCTTCTCTGCGCCCGCGATGGGAGTATTGCCACCCACGGGACTCTGGCCGGGATTGGCAGGTGTACCGACACGGACACCTTCGGGGCTATCCCCTGACGTCGCTCCAGAGCGAGGTTGGGCGCCCGGGTTGGAGGTAGGAACCCGCGTGGTACGAGCACCAGTGGCATCTGACCCCTTAGCACCGGGAACCTTGCGGGTCCCGGGAGCCTTGCCGCCGTCCTGCGGCCGCTTGCGTTTTTGTCCCTTGGCTGACCCCTTCTCACCGGCGGGTTTGGTCGACCTCTGACCCACCTTCCCCCCTGGGATGAGCCCCCCCCGGACATTCCGGGGTGCACTCACCGGGGAGACCTGGGTGGCCTCCTGGGTAGCCCCCGCAACGTTCTCGCTACCGTCCGGCTCCACCCCCGCAGGCGCTTCACCGCCGTCCTGGCAGGAGCAGATGAGTCCGACCAGGAGAAAACCACGGGTCAGGCGAGGAAAGAGACGGAATCGAAGGCTGGAATGGACGGATGTGGAATGCATGGCGAGGTTCGGTTTTTGTGCAGCAGAAGTGTAGCGTATCGATTCAGCGTCGGACCGGGCACGAGGCCAGCAGCCAACAGTCACAAGCAATCGGGAGGAAAAGCAGGTGAGAGACCCGTTCAGTGGTGAAAAGAAGAAGGAGTGGAGTAAATTTCGCTGGTGGCCCGCGCTGGTGGTCGGCTTGGTGTGCGCTTGCGTAGCGCCCCAGCCCAGCCCAAAGCAGGTGGCCAACATCTCGCTGGGGGACCCCCAGAGTGCATTTGAGGCCTTCATTACGGCTCACCAAGGTGGACTGTTGGGGGTCGAGTATGAATGTTTCTCCATGCGCCTGCGACGCAAGCATGGCCTCTCCCAACACGCCTACAGGGAGTTTAGGGATCAGCTCCTGGAGCAGGAGCCCAACCTGACCTGGGCTCTCTACCGGGCCCGTATCGACGAGATCCTGCCCCTGGATCCCCGCCACGTGCAGCTCAAGGCCCACGTAGATCTGCCAGGACTCGTAGGCTGGTTCCAGGAAGAGATCCTCATCGAGGTGGATCTGGTCCTAGAAGACCGTTATCAGGTCTTGGCGGGCAATCGCACCCTGGCAGCCCAAGGCGGCCCCCCCGAATCTTTCGATCTGCTGGGGTCCGGCGTCCTGGCCATTTCCGATGACGGCAAGGTGCTCACAGCCCGAATCCCCCTTTCAAGGCCCCTGGCGCGGGGTGAATGGGGCGATATCACTTCACTGGAAGTGTATTCCCGCTGGAGAATAGATCGCCTGAAAGTGGGCTCAGTTCAGATCGACTAGGTGGCCGATAAGAACGGGATTGGGGACAACCGCTCGCTCCCCCCTCCCCTTCCCTGCCACCCATGCCCCCCCGCCCCGGTTCCCCGCGCCCGAAGCGCCCGAAGCGCACGAAGCCCGCCTCCAAGGGCCGCCCAAAATTCGTCTACACCTTCAGGGAAGGTGAAGCGGAGGGCGACCGGGACCAGAAGAACCTCCTGGGAGGCAAGGGGGCAAACCTCGCTGAGATGTGCAGGCTGGGCTTGCCCGTACCTCCAGGGTTCACCATCACAACGGAAGTCTGTTCACACTTTCACGACCGATCGCACCGCTTCCCCCCCAGCCTGCGCAAGGAATTGAACGGAGCCCTCGACCAGTTGGAGAAGTCCATGGGCAAGCGCTTCGGTGATCCCACCAATCCGCTCCTGGTCTCCGTGCGTTCGGGAGCCCGTGTCTCGATGCCCGGAATGATGGACACAGTCCTGAACCTGGGCCTCAACGACGAGACCGTCGACGGATTAGCCAACCTGACGGAAAACCCACGGTTTGCCTGGGACGCCTACCGGCGCTTCATCCAGATGTACTCCGACGTCGTATTGGAAGTTCGGGCCGCCAAGGGCGAAACCCAGAGCCCCTTCACGCGCGCGCTGGACGATCTCAAGCGCAAGCGAGGGGTCACTGAGGACACGGAACTCGAGGCTCAGGACTGGATGGGTCTTGTGCGCACTTATAAGAGTCTAGTCAAGAAAGCCACGGGCAAACCCTTCCCCCAAGATCCCCAAGAGCAGCTGTGGGGAGCCATCGGTGCGGTCTTCCACTCATGGAACAACGAGCGCGCCATCGCCTACCGCTCCATGCACATGATCCCCTCCAAGTGGGGAACGGCAGTGACCATCATGACCATGGTCTATGGAAACATGGGAGACACCTCGGGCACCGGAGTGGCTTTCACTAGGGACCCCTCCACCGGCGAGAAGCGATTCTATGGCGAGTTCCTGATGAACGCTCAGGGTGAAGACGTGGTCGCGGGCCTGCGAACACCCAAGCCCATCTCCAACCTGCTCGAGGTCATGCCCAAGGCCTACGCCCAGTTGGAGCGCATTCAACGTCTCCTCGAAAGACACTACCGCGACATGCAGGACCTGGAGTTCACCATCGAACAGGGTCGCCTGTTCATGCTCCAGTGCCGTGCCGGCAAGCGCACGGGTTTTGCTGCCGTGCGCATCGCGACGGACCTCGTCAAGGAACGCAAGATCACCCAAAAGGAAGCCCTGCTGAGGGTCGATCCGGAGGCCCTCGACCAGTTGCTGCAGCCGGTGTTCGACCGCGTTGAACAGGAGCGTGCGCGCAAAGATGGGCGTGTGTTGACCCGCGGTCTCAATGCAGGACCCGGGGCTGCCTCAGGACGCATCGCATTCACCCCTGCGGAAGCCATCGCCTACAAGGAAGCGGGTGAGAAATCGATCCTGGTACGGCTCGAGACATCTCCCGAAGACATCCGCGGCATGCAGGCCTCCATGGGAATCCTGACCGTGCGCGGTGGCATGACGAGTCACGCTGCGCTGGTCGGGCGCCAGATGGGCAAGGTCTGTGTGGTGGGTGCCGCGCACCTGCGCATCGAAGAGCGCCGGAGGACACTTCGTGTCGGAGAGCGCCGCGTATCTGCCGGAGAGTGGATCTCCATCGACGGCACCACGGGCGAGGTGTTCGTGGGGCAACTCGCCACCCAACCCTCCCAGGTCACCCAGGCATTGCTCGGCAAGGGCAAGCGCGCCGAACGGGCGGCCCAGTCACCCACCTTCAAGGCCTACAGCGCAATCATGCGCTGGGCGGACAAGCACCGCTCGATGGCCATCCGCGCCAATGCCGATCAACCCGACCAGTGCCGGGTCGCCACGGCCTTTGGCGCCCAGGGCATCGGACTGTGCCGCACCGAACACATGTTCTTCGGGGAAAAGAAGATCGGCGCCATGCGCGAGATGATTCTGGCGGACGATACGGGTGCCCGTAAACGCGCCCTCGCCAAGCTGTTGCCCCTGCAACGCAGGGACTTCGAAGGCATCTTCATGGCCATGGGTCGACGCCCCGTGACCATCCGCACCCTGGACCCTCCGCTACACGAATTTCTCCCCCACGAGAAACCCGCCCAAAGGGAGCTGGCCAAGAAGCTGGGTCTCAAGCCGAGCGATATCGCCGCCAAAGTCGAGAGTCTGACCGAGCTCAACCCGATGCTCGGCCATCGAGGCTGCCGCCTGGGCATCACCTTCCCGGAGATCACCCAGATGCAAGTACGCGCCGTCTTTGAAGCGGCTTGCAACGTAGCCAAGCGCACAGGCAAGAAGCCTCGAGTGGAATTGATGATCCCCCTCATCGCCAGCTCCCAGGAGCTTGAGGTGCAAGAACCTCTCGTACGCGCCACCGTGGAAGAGGTCTTTGCAAAGAAGGGAATCCGTGTGCCCTTCCTGGTCGGAACGATGATCGAACTGCCCCGTGCAGCTTTGGTGGCGGACGCCATCGCGCGCACAGCAGAGTTCTTCTCTTTCGGCACCAACGACCTGACGCAAACAACCTTCGGCATCTCCCGGGATGACGCTGGCAAGTTCATCCCCGAGTACATCCAAGAGGGCATCTATGCCGGTGACCCGTTCGCCAGCCTGGACACCCGCGGAGTGGGACGGCTGATGGAGATGGCCGTGGAGCAGGGCCGCGCCACCCGGCCAGGGATCAAATTGGGCATCTGCGGAGAACACGGGGGCGACCCGCGCTCCATCGAGTTCTGCGAGGCCCTGGGCTTGGCCTACGTCTCATGCTCTCCCTACCGCATCCCGATCGCCCGCCTGGCGGCAGCCCAGGCCGCATTGCGCGCCTAGGCCCCCTTCCGCGGCCTCCGGGCGGCTTGTGAGGAACTTACTCCACTCCGAGTGGGTCGAGATAGACTGGTAGTGGATGGTGCACCCCTAAGGTAGGGGTCCACCGTCGGCCCAAATTTCGTGCCCCATGAGGCCTATGCGCCCAAGAACCATGCTCCAGCATTCGATGCCCTGCTCCGTCAGCTTCCTCGCCGCCCTGCCCCTTTGCCTGTGCTCGCTCGCGTCGGCCACGCCCCAGGAAAGTGCTCAGGTAGTTCCGCCGCCCCAGAGCGTTACGACCACGGACTCCTACCAAGAGCCGGACTTCATGGTCTCGGAGCGCGTGCCCCACACGCGACCCGGCCGCGTTGAAAGCATGGAAGAGGTCATGCGCCGGGAGGCGCTACGAGAAGACAAGGGTTTCGTGAACCCGCGCGCGCGCAATGGCCGCCAAGGCACCTGGCGCGTCCCAGGCATCCGCCGCAATTACAGCCCCCACTCGGGCAAACACTACCTGTTCAATAAGTGGGGAGACACGAGTATGGGTATCGGCTTTCAGGAGCCCGTCAAAGTGGAGGGCGCCTTCGTCGCCGGACACGGCCCCATGGGCGGCTCCTTCGCCAAGTCACTGCAGGCCATCGGCTATCTCAACGGAGTCGAGGTTGGACGCTCACGGGTTCACCCCGAAGTGGGCATGGACCACACCTGGTTCGCGATCGACCTTGAAGCGGTGGACCGCATCGAGATCGTGGCCGGAGCGGCCTTCGGCGGCGCGGGTTGGTACGCCCTCGACGATCTTGCGTTCACGTCATCGCGCACGGGGCGCCGGGAGGTGCTGGACTTTGAAGACCTGACCTATGAAGACGTCATCACCGGATCTGGCTATGCAGGTCTGACGTGGGAGACGGGCACGGGTGTGTTCGATGACGAAATCGATCCTGTCTACATGACCCCGCCGCTCTCATTGAATGGTACGCCTGGAACTGGGAATGGTCGCGGCTCGGGTTCTGGGTCCGGCTCGGGATGGGGTGCAGGCCAGGCTGGCGGCGGCACCTATTCGGGCAACGGCACCCTGCCCGTGCTTCTGAAGAACTTCCAAGGTCCCAAGCTCGGTGATCCCGGAGCGGGCTACGTCCCCCCGGACACCTGTGGCTCGGTGGGTATCAACCACTTCGTGGCCGTGGTGAACATGAACATCTCGATCTACGAGAAGGCCACGGGCACACGCGTATTCAACTCCTCTCTACAGAGTTTCTTCGGCGTGGGGGGATCCGCAGGGGACCCGCGCGTGGTCTTCGATCCTGACAGCCAGCGCTTCATCGTGCTCGCCACGGACTTCAGCAACGACATCTTCCTGGCCGTCTCCACAACTTCCGACCCCACGGGTAGCTGGTACAAGACCTCCTTCAACCCGGCGCAGGGCGGCGATGCGGGCAAGTGGCCCGACTACCCCACCCTGGGTGTGGACGCACGCTGGATCATGACCGCCTCCTACATGGTGGGCAGTGGCAGCCGCATGACGCTCTTTGCTATCGAGAAAGCACCCCTCGTGGCGACGACCCAGACCATGGGTGTCATCAGCGCTTTCAGGAACCTCACCTGGGAAGGTGCGATCCAACCCTGCGTCCATCTGGACGACGTTGGCGTGGCCTATTCGGTGTCCTGGCGTAACTCCACCCAGTTTCGCATCCGGACGCTTAGCCCGCCCGCCACGGCACCGACCCTGGCATCGAGCTACATCCCCATCTCCAAGAGTTGGAGCTCGCCTCCGAGCGCACCGGTGCTTGGAAGTCCGAACCTCGACACGCTGGATGGCCGCTTGATGAACGCCGTCTTCCAAGGCGGTTCCGTCTGGACCGCTCACTCGGTCAACGTCAACGGTCGCGCAGCGTCCCGCTTCTACGAATTCGACGTGGCCACGATGACCCAGACTCAGCTCGGTACGGTGCGTGACACGGTCAACCAGAGCCTCTGCTACTTCAATCCGTCCATTGCTGTGAACTCCATGGGGCACGCCGTACTGGGCGGAACCTCCTGCGATGCCAACCAGTACGCGGGCGCATTCTACACGGGCCGGCTTGCATCCGATCCACTTGGCGAGATGGCCGAACCCGTGGAGTACAAGCCTGGGCAGGCAGCTTACAACCAAGGCTCCAGCGCCCAACGCTGGGGTGACTACAGCCTGACCAGCGTAGACCCCACAGACGACACCATCTGGACCATGCAGGAGTTCGCCAGGCCTGGAAACGTCTGGGGTAACAACATCGCCCAATTTGATTTCGTCCCGGACTGTTCGAGCAACATCACGCGTTACTGCGACCCCTCGACCCTCGGGCCCCAGATCGACGTGGACACCTGCTCACTGGGAGCAGGCGCGATCATCTTCACCTACTCGGGCGGCACCCCTGGCCAGTTCGGCTACCTCCTAGTGGGATCGGGATCGGGCGTTATATCCAACCCTCCCGGTGCCTCGGGCGACCTATGCCTGGGTGGAGCCGCGATCGGTCGCTATACAGCGGACCTGGGTGTGATCGATGCGGGTGGCTTCTTGAGCACGGACGTGATCAACGGCAACACGGGAGGAGGCTCAGGGCAGCTACCGGGCACCCTCGGCGGATCGCTCACGGCGGGTTCCACCTGGAACTGGCAGTACTGGGCGCGACACACAGGTGTCCCCTCCACCTTCTCCGACGCCATCAGCGTGACCTTCACCAACTAGAGAGGCCCTCGGCGGGCCCTCTCCCCCCTGAATCTCAGTTGCCCCCGTCCGAGTCGGGGACCAGGCCCAGCTTGCCCCGTTTAGGGCGAGCGGGCTTGCCATCCCCGGAACCGGGCGAGCCGGCAAGGGTCAGCACGATGTCCACGGCTGACGACCCGTGTGGGAAACCCGCCAGAGTCATCGTGCGAAAACCGCGCCGCATGGCGACAAGACGCAGAGGTGACCCGCTGGGGGTTCCGTGGATCGTGTACTTGCCTTGATGATCGGTTACCGCAGATTGGTCGCGCACCGGCGACCACCGCTTGTCCTTGAGGGACTGCTCCTCAGCGCGCACATGGACCCCCAGGAGAGCATCCCCTGCGATGTCGGTCACGCGACCGCTGGCGAGAAGCGGTCGCTTGTGGAAGACGAGATCGCCCAGGTCGTATTCTCCGGCGGAGTCCGGCACCCGGAAGGTGCGCGCCGCCTCGTAAGGGGCCTGACCGGCAACGGAGAAAAGGGCAGCCTCGAACTGAAAGGTCTCCTGGCGGTCGGGTGTCGCCGCTACTGCGCCATCTATGCCGCGCCCCGAAGACCCGGAGAGCACAATACGGAAGCGGCCCTCCCCATCCGTGGTGAGCGGCGGGCCTCCGATGAGCCCTCGGCCCTGGTCGAGAGTGTAGCGGCCGCGTTGACCGGAGAGAATCTGGCCTCCATCGCGGACCGCTCTCCCCACGACAACAGGATGGAGCTCTTCCCACTTAATGGTCACGACCTCTTCGGCCCCATCGGACACGGGACCACGAACCGCCTCGACATGCGCCGGCCGCTTGGGCGAGCTGCCCAAGCGCACCGCCAACCGTGTCCCAACTCCCACCTGACCGAACACGGCTTGACCTCCAATGAGGCGTTGGCTCGAGGACCCCTCGAAGGCCCCAGCGGAATTAAGTAGGCCCAAGCTAACGTCCACGACCTCGTCCATCAGGACGCCCAACTCGTTGTACACGCGCACCCGCAGGCTACCCATGGGCGGCAAGGTCAGGATCAAGGGCTCTTCGGGTAGTGCGAAGGCGTCGAACGCCACGCGTGGGGGATCATCACACGGAAACCCGAAGGTCGCCGAAAAACGCGAACCCGGAGAGGGATCTCCAAGGGACCGCCGCAGGGCAGGGAATAGGACAGCCCCGCTGGGCGCCGTACTCATGCCACTCAACACCGGGAGGTGATCCCCCTTCAGCTCGCGTTCCAGGACGACGGCCACGGCCGAGCGCGGCCGACCAGAGGAGTCCACGACTCGCAAGTGCAAGTCCGAAATGCTGGAGACGGCAAAGGTGTGCTCGAGGGGAGCGGAGCCTTCCCATTCCCACTCACCATGCAAGCCGGGATTGCGCGTGCAGAGTACGCCGCTCAAGGTACGAGGGATGAAGACCTCCCCGGTCTCGCCGCTCTCAAAGCCCGCCCCCTTGCTGCGAATAAACGTGCGACGGGCCCGCCCATCATCCCATACCTTCTTCCAGCCACGGGCCTTTGTGCGGTCCAAGAAGACCAAGCGCACGCCGGGAAACGGGGCGCCGTCGGGATGCGTGACATGCACCCGGGTCTGAGCATTTTCAGCCACACGCTGGGCACCCGACACTCCGCCCTCTGGCCGAGCGGGCACCGGCCCAAGAACCGCGTCGACATCTTGCGGCAGGCTGGCATTGCTTTCGCGCGGCCGATCAACCTTGGGCACCTGCCAGTTCGAGCGCGGGACTTGAGCCTCATCAAGCGATGCCAAGCGGAGCGCCAGGAACCCCACCCCCACGAGGGCCAGCAGGAGCAAGAGTAGCAGGGAGGACTTGTGCATGGAT
>JAPKBO010000277.1 GCA_028823395.1 Planctomycetota bacterium
GAGCCGGGCGCTGTCGAACCGGTCGCTGCGCTGGCGCCTGCGCGTAGCGATGACCCGCGTGTGGTCCAGGCGCGCGAGGCCCTGGACCTGGGTCGCGCGGATCTGGCGCGCGCCCTCGTGCCCCAAGCCGTGGCCGTGGCTGGCAGCGAAGGTCCACTACTTGAAGCGCGGTTGGCTGCCCTCACCGGGGATCACTTGGCGGCGCTGGCCCATCTGGCGCGTGCCCGGCGCGAAGCGCCGGAAGATCCGCGCGTGTATGCAACCGCTGCGGAGATCCATGCCGCAAGGGGCAACCTGGAAGAGGCGGATACGGAGATCAAGCGTGGTGTGGAGGCCGGAGGGGCGACCGCTCCCGAGTTGGCCCGCGCCCGGGGAGTACACCTCATCTGCAGTCCCGGTCAGGCCCGGCACGGATTGGCCCTCTTGTTGCGTGCGCGTGAGTTGGACGCCGACCTTCCCTACCTGGACCGACCTCTGGGCCAGGCCCACATGCTTGTTGCCAAAGAGCAGATCGGTGCGGGGGATCTGGTCGCCGCACAGAAGTCCGTGAGTCAGTCCCTAGCCCACGACCCCGAGGATCTGGACACGCGTCGCCTGGAAGTTGAGGTACTTATGGGGTTAGGCGAATGGGGGAAGGGGATTGCGAGCATGGAAGCCCTACTGCTCGAAGGTCTGCCTCTCGAAGCCGAACTCGCGGGTTACTGCAAGAACGCGGCATTTTGGGCGGTAACGCACGGGCAGAAGGAGTTGGGCGTGAAGCACTATCTGCGCGCATTGCAGTTGGGCTTCCCGCGAGCGGAGTTGGGCCACGGCCTCGGCGTTCTAAGTGCTGAAGCCGATGAGTTGGCAGGCCGAGGAGTCGAGTCGCTGAATGCGGGAGAGGAGAGTGCGGCCCGTGAGCTACTCGACCGTGCACTCGTCTGTGACCCCGATTCCCTGCTGGCGAATAACTTCCTTGGGAACCTACACCACGGCGCGGGGGATGTTGATGGAGCCGTGTCCTGTTGGATCCGCGTGGTGGATCGAGCCCGTAGCGAGGCCCTTGAACTGCCAGAACCCGTGCACATCAAGCTGGCCCAAGCACAGGGTTTGGGTCTCGGTGATTTTGAAAAGGCGCGCGAGACCTTGGAGGCCTACCTGGTACTGGAGCCGGCTGGCCGGTGGGTGGAGCAGACACGCAAACTGATCGCCGATCTTCCCGAGGAACGGGAGCTGGACTCCGTACAAGAGGGCAGTGGGGAAGAAGGGGACGGGTGCCCGTGATCGGCCTGATCGTCGCGAGTCTGCTGGGTTCGGTGTTCATGGGCCCGACCCACCCCGGCCCGCCGTTCTATTTGCAATACGAGGTCGACACGAACGAGGTGCGCCTCATGTTCAGTGGAGAGCAGCGCCCCCTTGGTCCTTACTTGGACTTCGAGGAGCCCTTTGCCGCGCCCCTCTCACCTGACGACGAGGCCCTCTTGATGGAGCGCGCCCGCACTCTGTTCGCTCGCGACGCTTGCCTGCGAATCGATGGACTGATTGTGGCTCCAATCCTGGATACGGTTCAGGCCTTCGATAGCTCGGGGCCCGGCAACGCTGAGCCTTCTCTTCAGTTCGACATGCGCTATCCCTGCTCGGGCATGCCTAAGACCGTGCAAGTTACGTGGAGCATCTTCGAGAAGGGTGGCGATAACGGTGTGCCAACCCTGTTCCGTCAGGTCGATGGATTCTTCGAGTTCACGGCCCTCCTACGTGAGGAGCCAACGTTCACCTGGCATGGTCGCGAGCAGACCCTTGAGCGGCCCGCAACTTCCCAGCGCCCGGTGCCGGCCGCACCACCCCGGCGGGTTTCCTACCCGCTCTGGTCCTTGGGACTCTTGGCTCTGGCCGCTCTGGTCACGCCGCTTCTCTGGCGTGGGGCCAAACGTGGGCCCGTGGTGGGGACCTGGTGTGCAGCTCTCCTAGGAGCGGCTGGCCTTTGGGGCGTCGGAACCGAGCCCCCGTGGGGGGGACGCGTGCTGTTGCCCTCGCCGGACCAGGCCGTGGCCATGTTTAGGGAGCTGCACGGGAACATCTACCGGGCCATGGGGGCCCAGAGTCCGGACGAGGTCTATCGGGTTCTGGCCTCCTCCGTGGACGAGGATCAACTGGATGGCCTTTACGCGGAGGTCTACGAGAGCCTTGTGCTGCGCGAGGACGGAGGAGCCTTTTGCACGATCGAGGAGGTCCAGCCCCTGCGCCACGAGTTGCACATGCCCAGCGACGTCCAGAGCGAGGAGGACCTCCTGTTCGAGATCGACTGGACCTGGCGCGTCCGGGGTTCGGTGATCCACCACGCGCACCAGCACGAGCGCATCAACGGGTACCGCGCGCTCTATAGCGTGGGATATGACGGGGAGGCTTGGAAGATCGCGAGCTGGGAGGTGCTGGAGCATCGCCGCATCGAGGACGATGGCCCGGAGATCACCCTGGTCGGGGATTGAGGACTAGCGACGGGGCGGAACCCAGTGGGGGACCCTCCGAGAGGTCCTCCTGAATTGAGCCCCATCCGCCGGTTCGCTCGTGAATTCAGCCTTTCTCCTAAGGCTTCAAGGCCTGGCGTCCGATCTTGATCTTGAATTAGCTCGCCGCCGCTTAGAGATCAATTATTCATGAATACTTCTACTTCCAGAATTCTGAGCCTGGCCCTGGTGGCCAGCCTCGCCGCATGCGCGGGCCCACGCCTGCACGACAGGACCCAGACGGCATTCTCGCCGAGAGGGGCCCCCGTATCTGTCACCCACGAGCAGATCGACCAACCCTTGAGGGGCAAGTGCATCGTCGTTGACCCCGGTCACGGCGGTAAGGATCCCGGCGCGAGCGCCGTGGATGGAAGCCGGGAGAAGGATTACAACCTGACCATCGCGCGCCTTGTGGCGCAGCAACTGAGAGAAGCCGGAGCCACAGTGGTCATGACACGCTCCAGCGATAAGTTCATCTCCCTGGACGATCGGGCTGAGATGGCGGATCGTCACCGCTGCGACCTGTTCATCTCTATCCACGCCGACGCGGCCAGCAACCCCAGCGCTCGGGGGGCGACGGTCTATCACGCGCGCGGGGCCTTGGCGGCCAGCAATCACTGTGGGGAAGAGCTCTTGGGCGCTCTCCACCAAGCGGGCTTCGCCCATCGCGGTCTACGCGAGGCGGGTTTCCGTGTGCTCATGGGCCACAGCCGGCCCTCACTGCTTCTGGAGTGTGGGTTTCTCACGAACACATCGGACGCTGCAAATCTCAGCAACCCCGACTGGCGCGCGCGCATTTCCGACGCGGTGTGCTCTGGCGTAATCGCCGCTCTACAAAGTTGA